>JBBDWN010000001.1:0-1510 GCA_040902855.1 Acidimicrobiia bacterium
GCACCCCCCGGACTGTTTGATTGTGCAGGGGGACGACCCCCCGGCACCCCCCGGATGGCAGACTGCCGCTCCCGGGTCTCGCCGGGGATCCACCCGATGGGACATCTCGCTGGGCCTGCCCCGACGGGTCGGCTCCCTCCCGATGTGGGCCGTCGAGGGGGCCCAGCAAGCGAGACTCAGGTGGTCGGGATCCGCTGGCTGCAACTTGGAGACCCCCTCGCCTACGCTGCTAGCCATGACTTTCGACGTTGCCGCATTGGGCGAAACCGTAGTGATCGATCCGGATGAGAATCCCGTGCGTCTCGGTGACCTGTGGGCCGAGCAAACGCAGGTGATCCTCTTCCTCCGGCACTTCGGTTGACTCACCTGCCGTGAGCGGGCCGGTCAGGTCCGCGACAGATACGCCGACATCCTTGCCACCGGTGCGGGAGTGACAGCCATCGGCACAGGCGGCAAGCGGTATGCCAAGGCCTTCATCGACGACGAGAAGGTCCCGTTCCCGGTGCTCCTCGACGAGGACGGGGCAGCGGCTGAGATCGCCGGTACGAAGTCCACCTCGATGTTGAAGCTGGTCTCCCCCAAGCAGATCGCGGCGGGAATCCGGTCGAGGGTGTCCGGCAACCGGCAACACAACCCGGGACGACGCCCATTCCAACTGGGGGCGACCCTGGTGATCGCGCCCGGCAACGAACTGCGTTACGCCGATTTCGAGGACTTCGCAGGCGACCACGCCGACATCGACGAGGTCATCGCCGCCATCGGCTGATTCAGCCTTCCTGCCACAAGGGTTCGTCGATCGTGAAGGCCGGAGACTGATCCCATCGTTCGGCAAATGCGACGAGATGGGCGGGCTTGCGTTTCGCCAACCCCCAGCGTCCGGTCGGATAGCCGGCTGACACGGCGGCGTTCATCGTCCAACCCTTGTCGGCGGGAACTCCCAGGACCTCGAAGACCTCAGCCTGGCGGAACATGCCGAGGATCGTCGTGAGACAGGTGCCGATCCCGTGTCCGCGGGCGGCCAGCATGGCGTTCCACACGGCCGGGTAGATGGAGGCGCCAGACGGGTCGTTGCGAGAAAAGACCATCAGCCACAACGGCACACGCTCGAAGTTCTCTGCGAGCCAGTCGCTCGAGTTCATCATCCGCAGAGACTGGTCGTCGCCGACTTCTTCGGCCCGCTCGCGCGCCCCCGCATAGATCGTTTCGTTCAGGGCCGTCCACGCCTCCCGATACAGCGGACCAAGTTGGTCTTTGACCGCCTGATCGGTGACGGTGAGGAATCGCCAGTTCTGGGCGTTGCTGCCGGAGGGGGCGCGGACCGCGGCGTCGAGCATCGCCGCCACGACCTCGTCGGGCACAGGATCGGTGGAGGTGCGACGCATCGCCCTCGTCGTATACAGCGCTTCGAAAAGTTCCATCAGCCGAGCATAGAAAAGGCTGACCAGCCCGCGCTTCAGCCGCCTCCACGAACCGCGGGCTGTAGGGGCCCTCCAGGGGCCCCGTGAACCCT
>JBBDWN010000002.1:0-10065 GCA_040902855.1 Acidimicrobiia bacterium
CGTTCGTGTGCGAGGACTTCGTGTGCCAAGCGCCAGTCAAGAACGCGGCGGCGCTGGAAGCGCAACTCGAGGCGATCCGGGGACGCTGAGAAACAGCCGGCGTAGCCGGCCTGCCTATCCGCTGACCTGTGATGTGAGGAACCCGGGACACGCTGCCTGAAAGGGAGGGCGGTGTCACACGGCAAGCTCGTGATACGCGTCCCGGGTTCCGTACAGATGCAACGCCGACAGGGACTCCGCAGTTCCTGTCAGCGGGCGGATTCCGCCAGGGCGAGGGCGCCTGCGATGCCGGCGTTGTCTCCCAGACCTGGGGCGACCACGAACCCTGCAAGATGCTCAGGCTGGATCGCATAGCCGGCCATCATTTCGACGAGACGGTCATTGGTCGCCGTGTGAAGACTCCGCAGATGTGAAACCCCGCCGCCCATCACGATGACGTCGGGGGCGAGGGTGTAGACGAACTGGCGGAAACCGGCGGCGAGATAGTGGGCTTCGATCGCAACCGCCTCGTCGAGATCCGCTCCCAATTCGTCCGCCGACCGGCCCCAGCGGGCGCGCATGGCAGTTCCGGAGGCCATCCCCTCGAGACAGTCGAAGTGGAACGGGCACACGCCTGGGAACGTGTCCCCCTCCAGCCGCGCCACGCTGACGTGACCCATCTCCGGATGGACCAGGCCCGGCAATGCCCGGCCCTCGATGGCAGCTCCACCGCCGAGACCCGTTCCAACAGTCACGTAGAGGACCGACGAGTGACCCGACCCCGCCCCCCACGCCGCCTCGGCGACCGCCGCAGCGTTGACGTCGGTGTCGATGGCGATCGGAACGTCGAGCACGGCTCGTACGGCTTCCACCAGATCGGCTCCCGCCCAATGGGGTTTCGGCGTCGATGTGATCCGGCCGAATTCCGGATGCCCTCTTCGAGTCTCGACCGGGCCGAAGGTGGCGATCCCGACCGCGTCCACCGGATGGTCAGCGAAATACGCCTGGACCTGTGGCAACGTCTCTGCCGGTGTGGTCGTGGGGATCCGGACGACGTCGGAGATGTCGTCGGGGCCGGAGCCCACCGCACAGACGAACTTGGTCCCGCCTGCTTCGACTCCTCCGTAACGCACCCCGTGGAGAGTAGGAGTCACCACAAGGTCGAGTCTGCAACCGCCTCCACTGCCTCCTCGACCGAACCCGAGTACACGCCGGTCGACAAATACTTCCAACCCGCATCTGGCAACAAGGTGACCACGACGGAACCTTCGGGCGAAGCCGCCGCCCGGCGCACGGCGGCGTGGACCGCCGCCCCGGACGACGGCCCGACGAACAGGCCCTCCTCGTCTGCGAGTCGCCGCATCATCGCGATCGACGGACCCGTTCTGACGAGCACCCGGCCATCGAGGGCGGTCGGATCGAACACCGGCGGGATGTAGCCGTCGGCCATCGAACGCAGACCCGAGATCGTCTCTCCGGCCGGAGGTTCGGCGGCAACGATCTCGATTGCCGGAAACGAGCGCCGCAGTGCGCGTCCGACACCCATGACGGTGCCGCCGGTGCCCAGGGTGGCAACGAATGCCGACGGGGCTGCCTCGCCGAGTTCTTCCAGTTGCCACTCGATCTCCGGACCGGTGGTCGCTTCGTGAGCCCCCGGGTTGGCGGCGTTCTCGTACTGATGCAGCATGACCTCGCCTGTCTGTGCGGCCCGGAGCTCCGCCCGTCGAACCGCACCATTCGAACCTTCGGCGCCAGGAGTGAACTCGACCGCGGCTCCGAACGCCTCCAACAGGTCGAGGCGTTCGCGCGACACGTTGTCTGGAATCAGCACCGAGAAGCGGTGCCCGAGCATTCGGGCGATCCGGGCAAGGGCGATCCCGGTGTTTCCCGAGGACGGCTCGACGATGTCAGCAGGACCGGCCAGCGAGCCGTCCGCTTCGGCGGCGGCCACCATGGCGGCGGCAATGCGGTCCTTCACCGAGCCTGTCGGCTGGTGCCACTCGGCCTTGGCGTAGATTCGCCGGCCTGGCGGGGAGATCCGGTCGAGACGCACCAGCGGAGTTTCGACAACGCCAAGCTGGCGCATTCGGCCGGCGTCGACTCCGGCACGGGCGATCGTCATCCGCCGGCCACAGCGGGAAGAATCGTGATCTCGGTGCGGTCGTCGACTGTCGTGTCGAGGCCTGCGAGATAGCGGATGTCCTCGTCGTCCACGAAGACGTTCATGAACACCGGCAAACCGCCATCGGGCGAGGTGAGTTGCTCGCCGAGCTTCGGGAAGTCACGGGACACGTGGTCGAAGACCTCGCCGACCGTCGAGCCTGTCACTTCGATGGTCCGGCTTCCGCCGACGTGGCCACGGAGGATGGTGGGAAGGTTGATCGTTGCACTCATTGTCTGGTCCTCTTCTCGAAGGTGATGGGTTCGTCGTGTATCTGTCCCTGGATGATCCAGAAACCCCGAACGACCGGGCGGTCCTCCATGCCGATGACCACGTAGAGCCACTCGGGGTCGGGGGCGAGCCGCACGTCGGTGGGCGACGGGTGGGCTGCCGAGTGGGGGTGGCTGTGGAACACGCCGCCGATCTCCCAACCCTGGGCTTCGGCATGTCGCAGCGCCTTGAAGTGCTCGCGCGGTTCGATGGTGTAGTTCGTCGACGACCGCAGGCTGTTGGTGAGCGGATACGCCATCCGTATCCGACCGGACTCGTCCATGGCCAGGAGTCCGCAGGACTCTTCCGGGTGGCAGTTCTCGGCATGGGAGAGCATCGCCTCGAGTATCTGGTGGTCGGCGCGGATCACGCCGACTCCCTCACCACTCCGCCGGAGGACGCCACCGCCAGGATGGTGTCGACGTCGACCACCGCGCTCCGACCGCTGCGCCGCAACGCGATGTCACCCCGCATGTCGGCGACGACGACCGTCGGCAGAGATCGAACTCCCACTCCCAGACCCGACACCGACACGTCGACCGTCCGGTACTCGGCGCCGGCGGCGTCGAGGGCCGCGATCAACGGTGGGCACAACCGACAATCAGGGCCGGTGAACACGGTAATCCCCGGTTGAACGCTCAGGCTTCTCGGGCGCATCCGCTCCCGGATCAAGACGACCGCCAGCGCCAGTCCGACCACGATGAACAAGATCAGGAACCGTTCGATCATCGGCCGAGCGTCCGTTCATAGAGGATGCAGCCCACGCATATCCGGGCGGCGGCAGCGAGGGCCGCCAGGGCCGTGACGATCAGAGTCAGCGTCCATCCGAGGGCGATGGCCCCCGCGTAGAGCGCCACGCTTGCCGCACCCAGGAAGAGGGCACCGAGCATCTGGGAGAAGCGCGGCGGGGCAGCCGGCTCGAACTCGGTGGGACTCTGGATGCGCGGTCGGACGAGTCCCACGTAGATCCGAGTGAACGGAGCCACCGTCGGACCGCCCAACCACGACACGGCCAGGATCACGAACGTGACGACAACCAACACGCGCAGATCGAGGACGAACGCGGCAGCGGTCAGCAGCGCGACAAGTGCTTGATTGAACCGGGGAACATTGACATCGACCATCGGGGTGGCAGTAGCTGACATGGAGGACTCCTGAGAAAGTGGCGCGAGATTGCGGCGGCGCCGACGGGGACTGTGGTGCTGGCGGTGGGGCCGGGGCGGTCAGACGGTGCGAGCGACCGAACCGGCCGGCATACACAGGTCGTCGTACTCGACGATCGCCGGCGGCATCGACTCGTCGGCGCAGGCCGGACAGTCGGGGTTGCGGCGGAGCTTCAGCTTGCGGAAGTCCTGAGTGAGAGCGTCGTAGGTGAGGAGCTGTCCTGTGAGCGGCTCACCGATACCGAGCAGCAGCTTGATCGCTTCCATCGCCTCGATCGAACCGACGATTCCGGGCAGCACACCCAGCACACCCGCCTCCGCGCATGACGGGGCGAGTTCGGGAGGGGGAGGCTGGGGGAAAAGGCAGCGGTAGCAGGGGCCGACATAGGGATGGAAGACGCTGGCTTGGCCTTCGAACCGGAAGATCGCGCCATGCACGACCGGGATCCTGAGATGCAGCGACGCATCGTTGATCAGGTAGCGGGTGGGGAAGTTGTCCCCGCCGTCCACGACGATGTCGTAGCCGGACATGATCTCGAGCACGTTGTCTGCGGAGAGTCGCTCGCGGTACGGCTCGATCTTCACATCGGGATTCAACGCCTGCAGGGTCTGACGGGCGGACTCCACCTTTGATTCACCCAGTCGGTCCATGTTGTGAAGGATCTGGCGCTGCAGATTGCTGGCATCGACGACGTCGAAGTCGACAATCCCGAGCGTGCCGACTCCGGCCGCCGCCAGATACATGGCGGCGGGGGACCCGAGACCACCGGCACCGATCAGGAGGACCTTCGAGTCCAACAACTTGGCCTGTCCCTCTTCGCCCACCTCGGGCAGCAGGGTGTGACGGCTGTAGCGAGCCTTCTGATCCTGATTGAGCGTCACCGGTTCTGCCCAAGGACGGCCCTCGTTCTTCCAGCGGCCGAAACCACCGGTCAACGAGGTGACATCGAGGTAGCCCATGTCCTTGAGCGACTTGGCCGCCAAGGCGGACCGGGCGCCTCCGGCGCAATACAGGACGATCGGCGTGGACTGGTCGGGGACCTGCATGGCGATGTTCGCCTCGAGCAAACCGCGCGGGATGTGCTTGGTGCCGACGATGGCGCCCTGCGAATACTCGTCGCCCTCGCGAACGTCCACCAGCACGAAATCACCGCCGAGACGGGCGGCAAGAGAGGCCGAGTCGATCTCGGCGATCTCCCGCTTGGCCTGTGCGATGAGTTCTGAGTAGGTCAGAGCCATGTGATGTGGTGGGTCGCGATCTTCGAATGAAACTACGGATGCGGTACAACGTCCAACGCCGGTGCCGCATTCCCGCTCCGCACCGCCGTCAACTCCAGTCCGAGCCACACCCAGGCCATCCACAACACGTCTGCCACCAACAGATGGACGAGTGAGAGCCCGAGCGGTGTGAGAAGTGCGACGTTGCCGGCGCCGAGCGCGATCTCGACCACGACTGCGCCCACCACGATCCTGGCCGGAGTCGACCCCGAACCGTCGAAGCGCCGGGCGCCGAACCACGCTGCCGCCGCCCCCACGACGACGGCCACCACCGGGTGGGCGACCCGCAGCCGAGTGAGGAAGTGCTCACCCGATGTCACCGCAGCCGTGAGGTCGAACTCCTTCGGGAAGAGAGTGTCGGCGAGGGCAGTGACGGCCCCGGTCGCCGCGACCAGGATCATCCCGCTCCCGATGACGACCAGACCGAGATGATCCCGCAATCGTGCATGCGACTGCACGCCGGTGACCAGCCAGAAGCGGGTCATCACGAGACCTGCGAGCAGGACAAACGTGCTGACCAGGTGGATCGGTACCGAGACGGCCCGCGCAATCGATGCGTCGTCTGCCACCCACTCGGCGAGAACGATGACCATGCCGATGAGTGCCTCGATGACGATCGAGATCCCCACCGCCACCGCGCCTCTACGAACCGCATCCCCGGGGCGAGACCCACGGAATATCGCCACCACCATCCATGCCACGACGACCAGCGCCAGTCCCGAAACGGCGCGGTGGGCGAATTCGATCGCCGTCGCCCCCTCGAGTGCGGGGAGCACCTGGCCCTGACAGGTCGGCCACGATCGGCCGCAACCCGCACCTGACCCTGTCGCCCGCACTGTGGCGCCGAGGAGGATGACGATCAGATTGAGGACGATGGTGATGTCGACGATCCGCTTCGGGCGCATGACAGAAGGCTACCGAGACCGCATATGCACGAGATCTCGAAGGAACCGCACCACGCCCACGGGGTCGGCGAGTCGACAGATCGCCGCAGTCTCGCCGGGACCGACCTTCACGCCGACGTCGTGGGGACCCAGCATCGCGAACACTGTCTCATCGGTCGTGTCGTCACCGATGAAGAGCACCGTTTCGCCCGGACTGCGGAGGGCCAACATCGCCGCCCCCTTGGTGGATCCTGTGAGCCGCACATCGACAACCCGGTTTCCCCGCTCGAATCGGCCGGGAACGATGGCTGCGAGGACCCCCTCGGCCTCCGCGGCCAGACGTTCGGCTGGTTCGGGCTCGAGGGCACGGCCGTGCAGCGTCAGTCCGGTCAACTTCTCCTCGACCCAGGCACCCTCGAATCGGGCGGCGATGGACTCGAGCACAGACTTCACCTCGTCGTAGTCGGGGGGGATGGCCGGTTCGGTGTGTCCGAGGTCGGCACCATGCTCTCCAACGAGCAGAACGCCGGGCGGTGCCGACAAACGCTCGGCGAGATCGTCCCGCCGCCGTCCTGACACCGCCGCAACACGTACGGCAGGCAGTGCGACGAGGTCGACCAGCACGTCGCCGACGCCGACGACCGGTGTCGCATCCTCGGGCCGGTCGACGATCTCGGCGAGCACCCCGTCGAAGTCGAGGCCGATCAACAGCGCGTCGGCTTCGACGAGCCGGGCGAGAGCGTCGGCTGGGTTGATCACGTGATCCCGGCGAGACCGTGAGCGGCCCAGGCGTGGACGTCCCATCGCCGCACATGGCTACGGAGGGCACGCATGCGGTCGCGCTGTTCGTCGAGCCCCATGTCGATGGCCTCGCCGAAGGCGCGGGCCAGACCGTCCAGGTCATACGGATTGACGATGACAGCTCGATCGAGTTGTTCTGCCGCTCCGGCGAACTCGCTCAGCACGAGCACGCCCGTGTCGTCGATCCGGCAAGCCACGTACTCCTTGGCCACCAGATTCATCCCGTCGCGCAACGGCGTCACCAACAGCACGTCGGCGGCCGCGTAATGAGTGATCAGATCCTCCCGATCGAGTCCCCGGTAGTAGTACCGGACCGGCGTCCAATCCGAACGCCCGAATGATCCGTTGATCCGACCCACGTACTCCTCGACGTTCCGCCTGATCGTCTGGTACTCGCCCACCGCCTCCCGACTGGGGACGGCCACCTGGACGAGGACAATCCTGCCGTGCAGGTCGGGTCGATTCTCGAGCAATGACTCGAAGGCCCGGAGGCGCAGGTCGATGCCTTTGGTGTAATCGAGCCGGTCGACGCCGAGCAGCACATGATCCGGATCGCCCAGTTCGGCCCGAAGGTCGTCCACTGCACGCCGCGTCGTCGGTGACGAAGCCACCGATTCGAAGTCGTCGAAGTCGATCGAGATCGGAAGGACCTCCGCTCGGGTCGTGTGCTCGGCAAACGACAGGGCTTCCGCTGGTCCGGAGGCGTCGCCGTAGGTGCGAGCCGCCCGGGCGAAGTTCATCATCGACTGTCGGGTGTGGAAACCGACGACGTCGGCACCCAACAGACCTCTGACGACCTCCTGACGCCACGGCAGGCGCCCGAAGATTTCGACCGGCGGGAACGGGATGTGGAGGAAGAAACCGACGCGAAGGTCGGGGCGGGCCAGATGCAGCATCTCGGGTACCAGTTGGAGCTGGTAGTCCTGGATCCATACCGAGGCGCCGTCGGTGGCGGTCTCGGCCGCGGCCTGGGCGAAGCGACGGTTCACCTCCTGGTACGGACGCCACCAATGGCGGTGCATCTCCACCGGTCGAATGGCGTCGTGGTAGAGCGGCCAGACGGTGCCGTTGCAGAATCCTTCGTAGTAGTCGGTGATCTCACTGGACGTGAGCATCACCGGGATTTGGTCGATGTCATCGACGGTGAAAGGTCGGAGTTCCTGGTCGGGTATTCCCGGCCATCCGATCCACGTGCCCTGCCGTTGGCGAAGCACGGGGGCGAGGGCACTGACCAGTCCGCCGGGGCTCGTCTCCCACCGACCGGTCGACTCGTCGAGCTGGACAGGAAGACGGTTGGCGACGACCACCAACTGGTCGGACGGGCTCTGTTCAGGCATGACCATGAGGCTACCGACGACCGGTACGCTCCCCCGAATGCAGATCCATGACAGTGTGATCGAGGCAATCGGCAACACACCGCTCGTCCGACTGAGCCGCCTCCATCCTCCCGGAAACCTCGTGGCGAAGGTGGAGCACATGAACCCCGGGGGTTCGATCAAGGAGCGGATCGCGGTGTCGATGATCGACGCGGCCGAGCGCGACGGGCTCCTCGGCCCAGGGGGGACGATCATCGAGCCCACCTCGGGAAATACCGGAGTGGGACTCGCCCTGGTGGGGGCGATCCGGGGATACCGCGTGATCTGCACCGTCCCCGACAAGGTGTCCCAGGAGAAGATCCGCCAACTCGAGGCGTACGGGGTGGAAGTGATCGTCACCCCCACAAACCTCCTCCCGGAGGACGACGAGAGCTACTACGGCGTCGCCCGCCGGCTCGCCGCCGAGATCGACGGGGCATTCCACCCGAACCAATACTTCAATCCGGCCAATCCCGCCGCCCATGAGGCAACCACCGGGCCCGAACTCTGGCAGCAGACCGACGGCGAGATCGACGTGCTGGTGGCCGGGGTCGGGACGGGAGGAACCATCACCGGAATCGCTCGCCACCTCCGCCGACTCAAGCCGCAAGTCGAGATCGTCGGGGCAGATCCGGAAGGCTCGATCTACTCGGCCGGTCCCGACGGAGACATCCACCAATACCTGGTGGAGGGAGTGGGCGAGGACTTCTACCCGGACACGGTCGACCTCGACCTGATCGACCGGTTCGTCATGGTTTCGGACCGCGAGTCGTTCGCGATGACGCGGCGACTCGCCCGGGAGGAAGGGCTGCTGGTCGGTGGTTCGTGCGGCATGGCAGCCGCGGCGGCGATCCAGGTGGCCAGAGAAGACACCGGCAAGCTCGTCGTCGTGATCCTGCCGGACTCGGGACGCGGCTATCTGTCGAAAGTGTTCAACGACGACTGGATGCGCGAGCGAGGTTTCGCCGACCTCGTCTGACGCCGCTCAGACCTTCTCGAGGGCCTGTTCCAGATCGGCGATGAGGTCGTCGACATCTTCCAGACCGACCGACAGACGAACCAGGCCGTCGACGATCCCCACCTTGTGCCGTTCCTCCGGCGTCATCGCGCCATGGGTCATTGTCGGTGAGTGGGTGATCAGAGACTCGACCGAGCCGAGGTTCTCGGCGAGAGACCAGAGCTCCACCGCCTTCATCAGAATCTTCCCTGCATCGAGCCCCCCCACGACCTCGAACCACACCATCGCTCCGAAACCGGACGCCTGACGTTTCGCCAACTCGTGCTGCGGGAACGACTCCAGACCCGGGTACGCCACCTGCTTCACCTTGGGATGGTCTTCCAGATACGTGGCCACTGCCATCGCATTCGCCGACTGAGCATCCATCCGGTTCGCCAGCGTCTTCGTCCCCTGCAAGGTCAACCACGCCACGAACGGCGACATGATGAAACCGCCCGCCGTCTGCATGAACTTGAGCGACTCTTGAAGTTCCGGCGTGCCCGCCACGACCGCCCCGCCGAGGGTTGCGTTGTGACCGTCCATGTACTTGGTCGTCGAGTGGATGACGAGGTCGGCGCCCAGTTCCAGCGGCCGTTGGTAGTACGGGGTGAGGAAAGTGTTGTCGACGACGTGCAGCACGCCGGCCGCCTGCGTGATCTCACTGATGGCAGCGAGATCGGTCAGCTTCAACGTCGGGTTGGCGGGAGTCTCCGTGAATACCATCGTCGTCGTGTCTCGGAGCGCATCGCGCACGTTCGTCGGGTCCGAGGTGTCGACGAACTCGCTCTCGACACCGAAGCGGGCCATGACTTTCGTGGCGAAACGATGAGTCCCGCCGTACACGACATCAGAGAAGATCACATGGTCACCGGCATCGAGTTGGCTCAGCATCACCGCAGTCGTCGCCGCCATGCCGGTCCCGTAGGCCGTGGCTCCCGCCCCGCCTTCGAGGATCCGCACCTTCTCTTCGAAGGCCGAGACTGTCGGGTTCCCTGCGCGGGAATACGAATACCCCTTCGCCAGGTATTCGTCGACGCCCTCCTGGACGAACGTCGTCGACTGATGGATCGGGGTGAGGATCGCCCCGCTGATCGGATCGGGCTCCACGCCGCCGTGGATCTGTGTTGTTCGGAATCCCATACCCCCCATTCTGCCCGACTCGCGGGTGAACCTCGAC
>JBBDWN010000003.1:0-3005 GCA_040902855.1 Acidimicrobiia bacterium
TGGCGAGGGGGGCGAACACGACGATCAAACCCGCCAGGAACAGCGCGACGTTGGAACCGGATACGGCAACCAGGTGTGAAAGCCCTGCCCGCCGCATCTCATCGGACACGACTGGCGAGACGCCCGTCGTGTCTCCGATCAGGAAGCCCACGAGCAGCCCTCTGGCAGTGCTCTGCTCGGGCCGGATCTCGGAGACGATTCGGGCGCGCAGCCTCTCCGCAGTCGTGGCATGCCACGAGCCCGCCGGAGCCGGTGCGATCTCATCGGCATCGACCGTGGCGATGATCCAGCGTCCGACGATCCGGGAGACCGCACCGTCGGAGTCTCCCGTCACCACGATGCGATCGGTGTCGGGGACGACCGAGGAGCGCACGAGGATGATCCCTTCGGGCGAGGCCACCAGACCGCTCCAACCCCACCTGTCGCCGAGGTCGAGATGAACCCGACCCTCGAAAGTGACGGGGCCGGATCCGAGAGGATCCGGCGGCTGAGCCTCCGCCCATCCGACTGCTGATCCGACGACGAAGACGACGAGGAACATCACCCTCTCGGTCCGCCCGACGAACGCCGGGCGGAGCCAGGCACCGAACAGGACAACCGGGGGCAGCCACCACCACCCTGCGACCCCTCCCCAGGCGGCGATGGCGCCGGCCACCGACGCCCGGGCGATCGGGGTCACGGGATCCGGACGAGCGGGCGGAGGCGGTCGAGCGTCGCCTCACCGATGCCGGAGACATCCAGGAGGTCCTCGACCGTTTCGAACGGTCCATGTTCGCCGCGGTGCGACAGAATCCGCTCGGCGAGAACCGGTCCGACACCCGGGAGTGATTCGAGCTCAGTCAGAGTCGCTCGGTTGACGACGACGACTCCGTCGTTGTCGACGGCGCGTGCAGGCAGCACCGAAGACGACGGAACGACGATCTGGCTCCCGTCGACGACTTCAGACGCCAGATTCACGCCTGCCAGGACCGCGGCGGGGGTGGCGCCACCGGCGGCTTCGATCGCATCGACGACACGGGACCCCGCCACCAGCCGCACGACCCCCGGGCGGCGCACCTCACCGGCGACGTGGACGACGAGGATTGCCGTTGCGGGATCCTCGTCAACCACGAATGTGGGTTCAGCGACGACGGGTTGGTCGTCCTCGGAGGACGACCACCACCACGCGCCGAGCGTGATGGTCACGACGACGGCGACGATGGCTGCGGATTCGATGCGCTTCAGACCGGAACCTCTCCGACCACCCGCGCAACAGGTATCGCGTCCGGAGCTTTCGGTCCAGACCCCGGTAGGTTGTCGGTCATGCTCATCGACCCAGACCCGTACCGTGTCCGACCCGGATCGTCAGTCGATCTCGCCTCGTTGGACCCCCGTGACACCGGATCGTTCGAGGGCGGCAAGGCCGACGGCAAATCCCTCCGGCGGGAGATGACCGCCCGGCTCTCCGAATTGCAGGAGAAGTTCTACGCCGACGGTCGGCATCGTCTCCTCCTCGTGCTGCAGGCAACCGACACCGGGGGCAAGGACGGCACCATCAAGAAGGTCTTCCGTGGCGTGAATCCCGCCGGAGTGCGGATCGCCTCTTTCAAACAACCCACCCATCAAGAGTTGGCGAGGGACTATCTGTGGCGGATCCACTCCCGCGTGCCGCGGGACGGCGAGATCACCATCTTCAACCGCAGCCACTACGAGGACGTCCTGATCGTGCGGGTGAAGGACTTGGTCTCCGAGGACGTCTGGTCGAAGAGGTACGCACACATCAACGACTTCGAACGAATGCTGGCGGACGAAGGCACGACGATCGTGAAGGTCTATCTCCACATCTCGAAGGACACCCAGCGCGAGCGTCTGCAGGCGCGGGTCGACGACCCGACCAAGCATTGGAAGTTCAACACCGCCGACCTCGCCGAACGCAAGCTCTGGGACGACTATCAGACAGCCTTCGAGGACATGCTCGAACGCACGTCTCAGGACTATGCGCCCTGGTTCGTGGTGCCGGCGGATCGGAAGTGGTATCGCGATCTCGTGGTCAGCTCGATTCTCATCGAGACCCTCGAGTCGCTCGATCTTCGCTATCCGCCCAGCGAGGACGACCTCGGCAACATCGTCATCGAGTGACTGTCAGACACCGGCGATCCGGCCCGCCTCGACTTCGTAACGGATTTGGCGGTAGCTCGTGTCGTGGTCATACCCGGACAGCCGGGCCCTGAGGTAATCGTTGACGTATCGCACGATGAATCGAACCGGTCCCGCCTCGGTCCACTGACGCACGTGGACGAGTTCGTGGAGGAGAAGCGGACCAAAGTCCGGCTCGTCACCGGACAGCAAGCGAGGGTGGAAGAAGATCCGGTTCATCACCGTCATCGCCGCCACCGGTCCTCGCCACACGCGCAGCATCCAGGCGGGTGCGGGGCGGATGTCCACGCGATCGAGATCGCCCAATCCGGTGAGGGCGCGGATCGCCGAGATCTCGAACCCGGCGCCAGTGATGAGCGGACCGACCCGCACGATCCTCAACCGACGACGATGTTGACGATGTTCGGGGGTCGGGCGATCACCTTGCGAATCTCGCCGCCGCCGAGCCATTCTGCGATTCGTTCCGACGCCAACGCGGTGGCTTCTGCAGTCGCAGCATCGATGTCGGCGGGCACATCGATCCGATCCCGTACCTTTCCGTTGACCTGGATCACCATCGTCACGACGTCACGTGCGACGAGTTGTGGATCCCACCGTGGCCAGGCTTCGGTGGCGAGCATCGACCCGTGGCCGAGCCGCTCCCACAACTCGTGACTGAGATGAGGTGCCATCGGGGACAGGAGGAGCAGCATCAACCGGATCGACTCGGTGTGCGTCTCGCGTGCCAAGCCATCCCGCAGGGCGGCCTGCAGCGTGTTGGCGAAGGTCATGAGATGGGCCACCGCCGTGTTGAACGAGAAGCGATCGATGTCCTCTGTCACCTTCTGAACCATGCGATGCGCTTCTGCCAGCACCTCGCGATCGGCATC
>JBBDWN010000003.1:3105-4688 GCA_040902855.1 Acidimicrobiia bacterium
GACCATGCCCATGTCGTGGAACACCTTGGTGATGAACCGGGCGTAGAGCAGATGGAGGACGGCGTGTTCGACACCGCCGATGTACTGGTCGACCTCCATCCAGTAGTCGACCTTCGCCGGATCGAAGATGACTTCGGAGTTCTGGGCGTCGCAGTAGCGCAGGTAATACCAGGAAGAGTCGACGAAGGTGTCCATGGTGTCCGTCTCCCGCTTGGCCGGTCCACCGCACACCGGGCATTCGACGTTGACGAAGGATTCGACCGCCGCGAGCGGTGAACGACCACCGGGGGCGTAGTCCTCGACGTCGGGATGGATCACCGGGAGTTGATCACGCGGGACAGGCACGAGGCCGTCGGTCGGACAGGTGATCATCGGAATGGGACAGCCCCAGTACCGCTGGCGTGAAATCAGCCAGTCGCGCACCCGGAAGTTGACGGTGCCTCTTCCGAGGCCCTTCGCCTCGAACCACTCGATGATCGTGGACTTTGCCTCGGCCATCTGCATGCCGTCGAGAAACTCGCTGTTGATCGCAGGGCCGTCGCCGAGATAGGCCTCACCCTCGAAGTCGTCTGGCGGCTGGACGGTGCGAATGATCTCGATGCCGTACTTGGTGGCGAAGTCCCAGTCGCGCTGGTCCTGACCGGGCACGGCCATGATCGCCCCGGTCCCATACCCCATGAGCACGTAGTCCGCGATCCATATCGGCACCTGGGCGCCGTTGACCGGGTTGATGGCGAACCGCCCGGTGAACACCCCCGTCTTGTCCCCTTCCGCCTGGCGGTCGATCTCCGACAGCCCGCTCGCCGCCTCGATATAGGCGCGAGCGGCGGTCTCATGGGAGGTGCCCGCGATCAGATCGTGGACAAGCGGGTGCTCGGGCGCGAGGACCGCGAACGTCATCCCGAACGCCGTGTCCGGACGGGTGGTGTACACGTCGAACGACACGTCGGTCCCCGCGACATCCATCGAGAACGTGCAGCCTTCCGAACGCCCGATCCAGTTTCGCTGCATCGTCCGCACGCGATCAGGCCAGGCGTCCAGGTGATCCAGGTCGTCGAGCAGGCGCTGGGCGTAGTCGGTGATCTTGAAGAACCACTGGTCGAGATCCCGCTTGATCACCACCGAATCACACCGCTCGCACCGGCCGTCGATGACCTGTTCGTTGGCGAGGACTGTCTGATCCACCGGACACCAGTTCACGGGGGCGTTGCGCTTGTATGCCAGGCCTCGGTCGTACAACTCCAGGAAGAGCCACTGATCCCACCGGTAGTAGTCGGGCGAGTGGGAGGCCAGCTCCCTGTCCCAGTCGTACACGGCGCCGAGCCGTCGCAACTGGGTCTTCATCCGGGCGATCTGGGTTTCGGTGAACTCGCGCGGGTGAACCCCGGTCTTGATGGCGGCGTTCTCTGCCGGGAGACCGAAGCTGTCCCAACCCATGGGAGAGAGCACGTTGAAACCTTGCATCCGCTTGTAGCGGGTGAGCAGGTCCACGTAGCTGTAGTTCCGCAGGTGGCCCATGTGCAGGTCACCGGAGGGGTACGGGTACATCTGGACGTTGTAGAACTTGGGCCTGGTGGGATCTT
>JBBDWN010000003.1:4788-9922 GCA_040902855.1 Acidimicrobiia bacterium
AGGATGACCGTGCTCACCACCACCGAAGATGCTGCGGCGGCCCGCTTCCAGCAGATCGTCGACGCCGAAGACAAGATCGAGCCGACCGACTGGATGCCGGACTCCTATCGCAAGACGCTCATCCGTCAGATCGCCCAACATGCCCACTCCGAAGTCATCGGCATGCAACCAGAGGGAAACTGGATCAGTCGAGCCCCGTCACTCAAGCGCAAGGCGATCCTCATGGCCAAGGTGCAGGACGAGGCGGGTCACGGGCTCTACCTCTATTCGGCGGCCGAGACCCTCGGCGTGACACGAGACGAACTGATGGAACTGCTGCACGCCGGCAAGCAGAAGTACTCGTCGATCTTCAACTACCCCACGCTCTCCTGGGCCGACATGGGGGCGATCGGGTGGCTCGTCGACGGGGCGGCGATCACCAACCAGGTGATGCTCACGCGCTGTTCGTACGGACCCTATTCCCGGGCGATGGTGCGGATCTGCAAGGAAGAGTCGTTCCACCAGCGCCAGGGCTACGAGATCATGCTGACGCTCGCCAACGGCGTGGGCGAACAGCGGGCGATGGCACAAGACGCCCTCGACCGTTGGTGGTGGCCGTCGTTGATGATGTTCGGACCGAACGACTCGGAGTCCACTCATTCGGAGCAATCGATGGAGTGGAAGATCAAACGAGTCTCCAACGACGATCTCCGTCAGCAATTCGTCGACATGACCGTCCCCCAGGCGGCGTATCTCGGTCTCACGATCCCCGACCCTGACCTCGAATGGAACGCCGAGCGCAACCACTACGACTTCGGACCCATCGACTGGGAGGAGTTCTGGGCGGTAGTCAAAGGCAACGGTCCGATGAACCGAGAGCGCATCGAGAACAAGCTTCGGGCGTGGGACGACAACGCCTGGGTTCGCGAGGCGGCACTCGCCCATGCCGCCCGCACGATCTGAAGGAGCAGAGCCATGGCCTATTCGGTTCCCCGCATGGAAGGTGACGAGGACCACCAGTTCAACACCGAGAAGGCCGGATGGCCGATGTGGGAGGTGTTCATCCGCCAGCGACGCGGCATGTCCCACGTCCACTCCGGCAGCCTCCACGCCCCGGACTCGGAGACCGCCGTCAACAACGCCCGCGACGTCTACACACGGCGTCAGGAGGGCGTGAGCATCTGGGTGGTGCCGTCGACGGCGATCACCGCGTTCGATCCTGAAGAGGCCGCCGATTTCATCGAGGCCAACGAGAAGCCGTACCGGCACGCGACGTACTACGAGATCCCGGACGAAGTGGGGCATATGTGAGCGGGATCGCCTACTCCCCCGTCGCCCAGGGCACGCCTCAGGTCGCCGGGGACTCCCACTTCCGATATGTGCTCGGACTCGGTGACGACAACCTCGTCCTCGCCCAGAGGCTCGGAGAATGGATCTCGCGCGGACCCGATCTCGAAGACGACATCGCCGTCGGCAACATCGCCATCGACCACCTCGGCCAGGCCCGTGCCCTCCTCACGCATGCGGGCGAGATCGAGGGAAGAGGTCGTACCGAAGACGACCTGGCCATGCAACGAAGCGAACGCCAGTTCACCAACCTCATCATCTGCGAACTCCCCAACGGCCATTTCGGGGACACCATGGCGCGAGCGCTGTGCCTCGACGCCTACCAGGTGCTGTTGTGGGAGAAGCTCTCGTCGTCGGCCGACGAGACGCTGGGGGGAATCGCCCAGAAAGCGTTGAAGGAAGCCAGGTACCACCTTCGATATTCGTCGACCTGGGTGATCCGGCTCGGCGACGGCACCGAGGAGTCCCATCTCCGCATGCAGGGCGCCCTCGATCGCGTGTGGCGGTTCACCGGCGAGATGTTCGCGATCGACCCGGTCGCCGAGGAGATGGCGACCGCCGGAATCGGGGTCGACCCGTCCTCGCTGCGCGAGCCGTGGCAGACGACAGTCGAAGATGTCCTGACGCGTGCGACGCTCGCGGTCCCGACCGAGGCGATGCACCGGACGGGCGGCCGGGTCGGATTCCACACCGATCACCTGGGTCACATGCTCGCCGAGATGCAATGGCTGGCGCGGTGGATGCCCGAGGCATCATGGTGACCGCCACTTTGAAGAGCGCTCGGCGTGCGCTCGAAGCGGTGACCGACCCTGAGATCCCGGTACTGACGGTGGAGGACCTCGGGATCATCCGCGATGTCGAGGTGAACGGCGACCACGTCACCGTGACGATCACGCCCACCTATTCGGGCTGCCCGGCCATGGACGTGATCCGCTCGGACATCACCGACGCCCTCGAAGCCGTCGGCTTCTCCCAGGTCGACGTGAGGACCGTGTACGCGCCCGCCTGGACCACGGACTGGATGACCGAATCCGGCAAGCAGAAGCTGGAGGCGTTCGGCATCGCCCCGCCCCATCCTGTCGGATCCGGCGAGCGGCCCCCGGTGCTCTGCCCCCGATGCCGCCACTCCGCCCGCACGGTCTCCGAGTTCGGGTCCACGGCCTGCAAGGCGCTCATGGTCTGCACGAGTTGCGGCGAACCGTTCGACTACTTCAAGGAGCTGTGATGACGGCCACCGCCGGAGTGGAGTTCCACCCGCTGACCGTGTCGTCGGTCGAGCCGCTCACCGAAGAATCGGTCGCCGTCACCTTCGACGTGCCAGACGAACTGAAAGACGCGTTCCGGTACCTCCCCGGACAGCACGTCACCGTTCGCAAAGAAATCGACGGCGCCGATGTGCGCCGCTCCTATTCGATATGCGCCAACGCCCGTCTCGGCACGCTGCGAGTCGGCATCAAGCGGCTCGAAGGCGGAGCGTTCTCGACGTGGGCGACGAGCCGGCTGCACCCGGGCGACGTCATCGACGTGACCCCTCCCGTGGGCGAGTTCACGATCGAAGCCGATTCGTCGGCCGCTCACCGCTACGGAGCGATCGTGGCGGGTTCGGGCATCACGCCCGTCCTGTCGCTGGTCTCCACCACGCTCGACATGGAGCCTGCGACCCGTTGGACGGTGATCTACGGGAACCGTGCTGCCCGAACGGTCATGTTCCTCGACGAACTCGAAGGACTGAAGGACCGACACCCTGACCGTCTCCAGATCGTCCACGTCCTGAGCCGGGAGGATCCGGGGCTCGACCTCTTCGCCGGCCGTATCGACGACACCAAGCTGAAATCGCTCTTCGAGACCGTTGTCGACGCCGACAGCATCGATCGGTGGTTCTTGTGCGGTCCGTATGAGATGGTGATCGGAGCCCGCGAATTGCTGACTCGTCGCGGTGTCGACTCCGATGACATTCGGGACGAGCTGTTCTTCGCCGGCCCGCCCACGGAGCTGCCGCCTCCACCACCTGAGGACGAACCGGGAACCACCCACCTCACCGTGATCCTCGACGGCCGGGCTTCGGAGGTGCGGATGCGGCCGGAAACGCCGGTGCTCGATGCGGCGATGAGCGTCCGGTCGGAACTGCCCTACTCCTGCAAAGGGGGTATGTGTGCCACGTGCAAGGCCAAAGTCGTCGAAGGCACCGTCCGCATGGACAAGAACTACGCGCTCGTGTCATCCGACCTCGAACAGGGCTTCGTCCTGACCTGCCAGAGCCACCCCACGAGCGAACGGCTCGTCGTGGACTACGACCAGCGATGACAGCGCCTACACAGATGGTGAACCAGTGACGGACACCCGCAATACGCGAGCCGATGTGGTGCAGGCCGCCGGCCGCCTCTTCGCCGAACGCGGCTATCACGGGACCTCGATGCGGGATCTCGGCCGCGAACTCGGACTTCAGGGCTCGTCTCTGTATTCGCACATCCGGTCGAAGGAGGATCTGCTGGTCGACGTCGTACAGCGAGCTGCGGAGCTCTTCGAGGCATCGGCGGCGAAAGCGATGGCAGCCGAAGGCACCCATCGCCACCGCCTCCGCACGCTCGTCGCCGGACACGTCGACGTCCTGTTGGACCACGTCGACGAGGCCCGCACCTTTCTCAACGAGGCTCGCTCCCTCGACGGACCGAACCGTGCTCGGGTGGTGGCGGCCCGGGATGGCTACGAGGCACAGTTCCGTCAGGTGCTCGCAGAGGGAGTCACCGACGGAGAGTTCCGACCGGGGCTCGATCCTGCAGTGACGGGGATCCTCTTGCTCTCTGTTCTCAACTCGGTCGACCGTTGGTACCGCCCGGATGGCCGTCTCGACCGGGCGGCGCTGGTCGACGAAATCCTCGGCTTCGCCCTCGACGGGATTGCCGCGCCAGGCTGATCAGTCGAATCCGTCAGTCGAAGTCACCGTCCGAACGATTCCGCAGGAACCGCTCGATTTCCGAAGCGAGCTGTTCCCCTGAAGCCTGTGATCCTCCATCGACCAGCGCCTCCAACTGTTCGATCATCGACCCCACGTCGGGGCGTCCACCGGCGATCGCGTCGAGGTGGACCCGCTGCGCATCGGCCTCCGACGCCATTTCGCTGAGGTCGAGTCCGAGACCGAGATGCAGGTCGACCCTTTCGAGGAGCGTCATGGCGGCAGAGACGAAGCGCGTGCCGAGATAGTTGGGAACCCGGGCCCAGAACCCCACCGTGGGGATGTCCCGTTCGATCATCTCGAGTTCGAGTGCCCCGCTGACCGACCCGGGCACGGTCAACTCTCCTTCGGGATGATCGGCGACTTCGGGGATCTGATCCGAGGTCGAACCGGTGGTGATGAGCGTCACCGGCCGGGTGTGGGGAACGGCCCACGGGATCCCGCCGAGGGCGATGAACTCGGAAACGTCAAAACGTACTGCAAGGTCGCCGACGGTGCGCGAGAACGATCGCCACCCGATGCTCGGCTCGGTGCCCGTGATCACCAGCAGATCGCGCTCGCCCACCTGGGAATGGATCAACCCGACGCTCGGCCATGCCAGCGAGCGGACCACCCCCTCCTCGAACGTGAGGGCAGGGCGCGTGTCCCGGTAGTCGAAGAGGTCATCCGATTCGAAAGTCGCCACCTGGTCGCCGCCTTCGGCCAGGAATTCGGCGGCGGATGTACCTGCGTCACCGGCATTCACCCAACCGTCGAACGATGCCACCATCACCGGCGCATCGAGTTTGGGCTCGGAAACCATCTCGAAGCGAGTCACGTTCTCAGCGTATCGCCCTGGGAAGATCATGAGCCGAC
>JBBDWN010000004.1:0-4210 GCA_040902855.1 Acidimicrobiia bacterium
CCGTTGCCAACTCCGCCGTCTGGCGGGCGGCTTCCACTGCGTGGGCGGTGTCGTCGAGGGAGGCGCCGGAGAGTTGGAGGTAGATCCGAGTCACACCGACTTCGGCGAGGGAGGCGTAGGCGGCGGCGGCCTGCGACGGGGTCCCATGGGGGATGCCGATCGCTGCGAGGCGGGCGGCGGCCTCTTCGGGGTCGACTTTCATCCGTTCGGCGCGACGGCGGATCATGGCGTCGGCGGTTTCGGCGTCGGAGGCGACTGCGGCCGGGAAGGCGGTCGATACGAGGATCTGTTCGGGGTCACGTCCGGCTGACAGGGCGGATTGGCGGAAACGCTCGATTCGGTCCTCGATCGGGTTCTTGTCCGGGAAGGCGTTGAACTCGTCGGCGAAGCGTCCGGCCAGGTCGGGGGTGCGCCGCTTGCCGCCGCCGCCGACGATGAGGCGCAGGTTGCGGGGTCGGGGGTTCGGATCGAACGCCGCCAACCGGTAGTAGGTGCCTTCGAAGCCCGAGCCGGAGCCGTCGATTCCTGCCTTCAGATAGCCCAGAGTCTCTTCGAGCCGGTCGAAACGCTCTTGGATCGGATACAACTCGAGTCCGTACACCTCGTGTTCGAGTTCCATCCATCCGGCACCGATCCCCAGGCTGAATCGTCCACCGCTCATTTCGTCGAGGGTGACCGCCGCTTTCAGATGTACGGCCGGGTGTCGGAACGTGAGCGGGCTGACGAGGGTGCAGAGTTCGAGGTTGGTCGTCTCACGGGCGATGCCGCCGAGGATGACGAGTTGGTCGTAGCCGTCGCTCGCCTGGTCGGGGCCAGACAGGTAATGATCGGCGATGGCCAGGGCGGGGATGTCTTCTGCCTCACACCACCGGGCGAGGGCGATCGTCTCTTCGTACCCGCGCATCGTCTGGACACAGATCTCGATGCTCACCAGCCTCGTCGCCTCCATTCGCCGGCGTGGGGCTTTTCGGCTCCGATCGTGGTCTCGGTCCCGTGACCGGGGTAGACGATCGTCGGTTCCGGGAGGGTGAGCAGGTGTGCTTCGACCGAGTCCATGATCTGTCCGAAGCTCGAATAATCCCAGCGGGTGGCACCGGGTCCGCCGGGGAAGAGCGTGTCGCCGGAGAAGACGACCGGTTCGAGGACGAATGAGACCGATCCTGGGGTGTGTCCCGGCGTGTGGAGAGTGTGCAACGCGATCTCTCCGACGGTGAACTCCTGGCCGTGGACGATGGGTTCGTCCGGTTCCCGTCCGGCGATCTCGACATCGGCGAGATGCATTCGCCAGGGAATCCCGAGTGTGTCTTTGACCTCGTCGAGCACCTGCATGTGGTCGAAGTGCCCGTGCGTGTTGAGGATGGCGTTCACTGTGAGCCCTTCGCAGGCGGCCAGGATCCTGTCGGCTTCTGCCGCGGCGTCGACGATCACGGCGTTTCCGGTGGCGACGCAGGCGACGACGTAGGCGCAGTTGTCGTATTCGCCCACGTTCATCTTGGCGATGCGAACGCGGTCGTCGCTGTAGGTCCAGGTCATCGGGGCTCCATTTCCAGCAGGCCTCGGGCATGGCCGGCGAAGTCGAAGTCGGGGTCGAGCATCCGCTGCAGCGTGTATCCGTTGAGGGCGGCGAGCAGCGCCTCGATCTGTCGTTGGGCTTCGGTTTGGGTGAGTTCCGGACGGTCTCGCAGCAGGGCGGCGGTGAACCGAGCAACCCGCTCGGTGTGGTGGCGGATCATCCGGGTGCGGATTCCGGCGTCGGTGATTCCGCCGGAAACGCCGACAGTGATGTAGATCCTGGCCAGATCCGGCTGGTCTTCGACGAAGCGGACGAACGCTTCCATGAGGTCGGTGACGTGGTCTCGGCCTGTCCGCTCGGGGTCGGGGTCGACGGCGACGATCGCCTGCCGGATGACTTCGAGGATCACCGTCTCTTTCGAGTCGAAGAGGTTGTAGAAGCTTCCGGGGCGGACGCGGGCCGCATCGCAGATCGCTTTGACGGTGGCTGCTTCGAGTCCGGCTTCGGAGAGGATGCGCCGCGCCGCGTCGACGATTCGTGTCGCGGTCTCTTCTCCTGCCCGGTTGCGCATCGGGCGACAGTACCCGAACGGATTCCTGTCGCCGGTGTGACTTTTGTTGAGCGAGGATTCAAATTAGAATGAAGACTCAAGAAGTTTTCGTTTCTGTGCCAGGCCGAAAGGACCACATGAGCCATTATCGATCGAACCTCGAAGACATCGAGTTCATCCTCTTCGACGTGTTCGACCTCGGAGCGCGTCTCCCCAAGTTCGGTGATTTCGACGTCGACACCGCCAAGGCCCTGCTCGCCGAGATCGAGCGGCTTGCGACACACGAGTGGGCGGCCTCGTTCGTCGACGCAGATCGGACTCCGCTGCAACTCGTCGACGGGACGGTCGAATTGCCCGAATCGCTGAAGGCGTCACTGGCGGCGTTTCGCGCAGGTGGCTGGGACCGGTTCGGTCTGCCCGAAGAGATGGGTGGCACGCCTGCTCCTCCGATGCTGCTGTGGGCGTCCCAGGAACTGTTGCTCGGCGCCAATCCGACCGCCATGTTCTATGGAGGGGCGGGACTCTTCGCCAAGGTCCTCTTCGACGAGGGCACCGACGAGCAGAAGGAACTGGCCAAGCTCATGGTCGAAAAGGGCTGGGGCGGTTCGATGGTTCTCACCGAGCCGGATGCCGGCTCCGACGTCGGCGCAGCCGTCACCAAGGCCGTCCAGGTCGACGGTCTCACCTATCACCTCGAGGGTGTGAAGCGCTTCATCACGGCCGGCGAACACGACGCATCCGAAAACATCATCCACCTCGTCCTCGCCCGCACCGAAGATGCCGAGCCGGGGACGAAGGGGCTTTCGATGTTCGTTGTTCCCAAGTTCCTGGTGAACCCTGACGGAACGCTCGGCGAGCGCAACGGGGTCGTCGCCACGAACATCGAAAAGAAGATGGGCATCAAGGGTTCGACGACCTGTGAGTTGACCTTCGGGCTGGACAAGCCGGCGGTCGGCTACCTGGTCGGTGGAGCCCATGACGGCATCCGCCAGATGTTCCGGGTCATCGAAAACGCCCGGATGACCATCGGGATGAAGTCCGCAGCCACCCTCTCGACCGGGTATCTGAACGCTCTGGAGTACGCCAAGGAGCGTCATCAGGGCGCCGACCTGACCAGGGCGGCGGACAAGACCGCCCCGCGCGTCCCGATCATCCGTCATCCGAACGTCCGGCGGATGCTCATCACCCAGAAGGCGTATGCCGAGGGTCTCCGCGCTCTCACCCTGTACGCCGCCTGGTGCCAGGAGATGGCCGCCCTCGATCCCGCAGACGACACCTGGGAGCGCAGGTCCGATTTCCTGTTGCCGCTCGTCAAGGGGTACTCGTCTGAGAAGGCCTACGAACTCCTCGCCATGAGCCTCCAGGTGTTCGGCGGGTCCGGATACACCCAGGACTATCCGATCGAGCAGTACATCCGCGATGCCAAGATCGACACGGTCTACGAAGGCACCACCGGGATCCAGGCTCTCGATCTCTTCTTCCGCAAGATCGCCCGCGATCAGGGACAGACCGTCAGCGCCCTCGCCCAGGACATCGCCACTTTCGTCAAGGGGACCGACGACGGCGATCCGATCGCATCCCACCGGGAGACGCTCGGCCGGATGCTCGACGACACCCAGGCGCACATCGGGACGATGGTCTCCGAAGGAATGGCGGCGATGTCGGGTGAGACCGAGCGGGTCTATCGAGTCGGCCTCCACGCCAATGCGCTGCTCGAGTCGATCGCTGAACTGGTGATCGGCTGGCAGCTTCTCCGCCAATTGGAGGTGCTCGGCGACCGGACCGACGACTTCGCCCTCGGCAAGCACGCCGCGGTGAGGTTCTTCCTCTCCGATGTCGAACCGAAGATCCGGGCCAGGCGTGACCGTGTCGCGCACGAGGACGGCTCGCTCATGGATCTCCCTGACGGGGCCTGGTAGGCAGGGCTTGCTCCAGGCCGGCTATGGAGTGGGTTCGCCCTCCGTCATGCTGAACGGAGACGCCTCCTCCACGATGACCACGGGTTCTCCGACCACGAATTCGACGCCGTCCATGACCAGAGCGCGAAGTTCGGCCAAGGAGTCGGCAACCGCGGTGTAATTGGGCAGGTCGGAAGAATCGGCCCACCATTGGCCGTCGTAGTGATACTGGATCGTGACGTTCCTCAT
>JBBDWN010000004.1:4310-8179 GCA_040902855.1 Acidimicrobiia bacterium
CCTGACGGGGCCTGGTGACCAGCGCTCTATTGTCCGGCGCGTGAATTTCGCATTCTCCGAAGAGCAGGAAGAACTCCGCCGCTACGCCAGGCAATGGCTGAGCGAGCGCATGCCGCTCGATCGGGTGCGGGCGCTCATGGCCACCTCCGACGGATTCGACCGGTCCGACTGGTCGGCCGTCGCAGAGTTGGGTTGGCAGGCGATGGCCATCCCCGAAGAGTACGGAGGGGCGGGTTTCGGGCTGCTGGAGATCGCCGTGCTGATGGAAGAGCAGGGCAGGCAGCTCTTCTGTGGACCGTTCCTCTCGACAGTGGTGGCCTCCGCCAATGCCATCCTTCTGGCCGGTTCCGAAACTCAGAAGTCCGAACTCCTTCCTCAGATCGCCGCCGGCGAGTTGACTGCGGCTCTTGCAGTCACCGAACGCGACGGTGGCTGGGACGGCGAACATCTCACCACATCGGCGGTTCGAAACGGCGACGTCTGGACGATCGACGGGACCAAGCGCTTCGTCGTCGACGGCCACAGTGCCGACTTGCTCGTGGTCGCCGCCCAGACTGCGGACGGTCTCGGACTGTTCCTGGTGCCCGGTGACGCCCCCGGAGTGCAACGGACGGTCCTCGAATCGATGGACGAGACCCGCAAGCAGGCCGAAGTCGTCCTGTCAGATGTCGCCGTCGCCGAGGGGGACCGGCTCGCCGGTGGCGACGCCGCCACCCTGGCGAAGGTGAACGATGTGATTGCGGTGTGTCTGGCTCTCGAACAGGTGGGAGGCGCACACGCCACCCTCGACATGGCCGTGCAATACGCCAAGGACCGCCAGCAGTTCGGCAAGCCGATCGGAGCGTTCCAGGCGGTCAAGCACATGTGCGCCGACATGCTGATCAAGGTCGAGAGCGCCCGGGCGGCCGCCTACTACGCCGCCTGGGCCGTGGCCGAAGGAAGCGACGAGGCGGCCACCGCCGTTCCTCTCGCCAAGGCGTACTGCTCGGACGCCTTCTTCGAATGTGCGAGCGCCAACATCCAGGTCCACGGCGGGATCGGCTTCACCTGGGAACACCACGCCCACCTCTACTTCAAGCGAGCCAAGAGCTCCCAGATCATGTTCGGCACCCCGGACGAACGGCGGCGCCAGCTGGCGGAGCGGCTCGGGTTCTGAGATGTCGGGCGCGACGCTCGTCGTCTTCGTCGGCGTCCTCGTCGCCCTCCTGCTGGGCATGGTCGCACTCCTCGTGTGGCAGGAGGGCCGTCGGCGCTCTTTCGACACTGCACCGTCGTACGTCGTCGACGAGCTCCTGGCGTTTGTCGCCGACCGCCTCGACCCCGACGTGGCCGCCCGCCTTGGGACCGACGGTGTCGAGCGCATCGTGAACTGGGAGCTCCGGTACCTCCAGCGGGACGGTGGTGAGGGTGCAGTGGCGGGCGGAACCGAGGATTCGGTCGCCTACATCACCGACCGGATCGCTCAGTTCCACGCCGTGTCCTACCCTCCCGACGATGTGAGGGCAGTTTTGGCCCTGGAAGCCGAATATTTGATGACCGTTGGCGCGATCGGGGGCCCGGTCGTTGCAGAAGGAGATGGAGAAGCGTGATAGTTCGGTGCGGATCTTGTCGGACCGAGTTCGACGTGCCCGGCCCCGGCCGGTTCAGTTGTCCCGTGTGCGGGTCGGTGAACATGGTGCGGGCAGCGGCCGGTGCGCCCCCGCCGGGGCCTGGGGGAGGACTCGCCACACCTCCGGCGCCGCCACCGCCTCGCCCTGATCCGCCTTCTCCGAAGCTCACCTGCCCGGAGTGCGGATTCTCGTTCATCGTCGGCGAGATCGAGACCGCGACGTGTCCGAACTGCGACGCCGAAGTTCCTACCGGGTGGACGCCTGCCGAGAACGGAGATGACTGATGGGCCGGCTGCGTCGCTTCGAGGATCATCGCTTCGTCGGAACACGTGACACGATGCGCGTCTACGACTGCGACGAAGACGGCCAGTTCGCCGCCCTCGAAGCTCGCGCCGAGCAGATCGGCAACCGCAACCTGTTCCAGACGTTCGGCCCCGACACCCTGGTCGAGGCGGCCAATCGGGGTTTCCGCCCGGCCGTTCGTACAGCCGATCTCCCCCACTAGCCTCGGCCTAGATTTCTCGAAGAAAGGCGGATTGGGTGTACGACATCGTCGTCGTCGGTGGCGGACCAGGGGGATACGCCGCGGCGTTGTACGCACACAACTTCGGGCTGAAGGTTGCGCTCGTGGAGAAGGATCGCCCCGGGGGCACGTGTCTTCTCCGTGGCTGTATCCCGGCCAAACAGTGGCTGCACGTCGCCCACGTCTACGCAACGGTCAAGCACGCCTCGGATTTCGGTGTTATGACCTCGGCACCCGAGATGGACTGGGACGCGGCGCTCGCCTTGAAGACGAAGACTGTCGAGACCCTCGTCGGTGGTCTCGGCGGCCTGCTCGAGAAGCGCGATGTCGATGTCGTCAAGGGCTTCGGTCGGCTGGACGGCGCAGGCAAGGTCACAGTCGCATCCGACGAGGGCACGCAGACCTTGGAGGGCGGGGCGGTGATCCTCGCCACCGGCTCGCATCCCCGCACCATTCCCGGATATGAGATCGACGGAAACCGGATCGTCACCTCCGACCATGCCCTCGACTGGCCGACACGGCCCAACCGGGTAGCCATCATCGGCGGAGGTGTGATCGGCTGTGAGTTCGCATCTCTCCTGACGGACTTCGACGCGGAGGTGCACGTCTTCGAGATGCTCGACCAGATCCTGCCCGGAGGCGATTCTGACGTCGCCAAACAACTCTCGCGCCAGCTTTCCAGACGGGGCGTCCAGTTCTACACCGGGGTCGGCGTCGGTCCGGCACAGGTCCGATCAGACGGGGTGACTGTCCCCTACGGGGACAAGTCGGTCGATGTCGACGTCGTTCTCGTCTCCGTCGGTCGCGGTCCCAACACCGAAGACGTCGGACTCGAGTCGACTTCTGCGGTCGTCGACCGGGGATTCGTCGAAGTCGACCTGACGACGATGCAGACCGCACAGCAGGGCTTGTACGCGGTCGGGGACATCGTTGCCGGCACCCTCCAACTCGCCCACGTCGGCTTTGCCGAAGGCATCGCGGCGGTCACACACATCGCCACCGGCAAGGCCGCACCCGTCGACTACCGGGCGATCCCTCGGGTCACCTACACCCACCCCGAAGTGGCCGAGGTCGGATTGACCGAGGTCCAGGCCGCCGAGCAGGGCGAGATCGAGGTGACCAAGCACGCCTTCGGAGGTGTCGGACGCGCCATCATCATGGGCGAGAACCAGGGTTTCGTGAAGACGATCGCCATGAAGGACGGCCCCATCGTCGGCGCGGCCGTCGTCGGACCGATGGCCGGAGAATTGATTCACGAACTGATGTATTCGGTGGGATGGGAGGCGCTGCCGTCCGAGGCGGCTGCCTTCATCCACGCCCACCCGACGTTGTCCGAAGCCGTTGGCGAGACGCTGATGTCGGCAGCCGGCAAGAGCTTGCACTGAGAGGAGCCCGAAGATGTCGACCACGGTGAGCATGCCCCAGTTGGGGGAGACGGTGACGGAGGGAACCATTCTCCGTTGGGCCAAGCAGGTGGGCGACACCGTGGCTGTCGACGAGGTGCTGGTGGAGATCTCGACGGACAAGGTGGACACCGAAGTGCCGTCCCCGGCCGGGGGTGTCATCCTCGAAATCCTGGTGGAAGAAGGAGCGACGGTCGAGGTGGGTACCGCGATGGCCGTCATCGGCGAGGCCGGCGAAGGATCCGCCGACGCCGGGTCCGAGACCGCAGCACCAGCCGAAGAGGCTTCCCCGGAGCCGGAGCCGGAGCCGGAGCCGGAGCCGGAGCCGGAGCC
>JBBDWN010000004.1:8279-9906 GCA_040902855.1 Acidimicrobiia bacterium
AAGAGGCTTCCCCGGAGCCGGAGCCGGAGCCGGAGCCGGAGCCGGAGCCGGAGCCAGAGGCGGAACCGGAAACCGCCGCTGAACCAGAGCCGGAGCCTGCCCCTGAACCAGAACCTGTGTCTCAACCGGCACCCGCCGCATCCGGTGAGTCGACCACGGTGAGCATGCCCCAGTTGGGGGAGACGGTGACGGAGGGAACCATTCTCCGTTGGGCCAAGCAGGTGGGCGACACCGTGGCTGTCGACGAGGTGCTGGTGGAGATCTCGACGGACAAGGTGGACACCGAAGTCCCGTCCCCGGCCGGAGGCACGGTGCTCGAGATCCTCGTCGAAGAGGGCGCCACGGTGGAGGTCGGAACGGCCATGGCGGTGATCGGCGTCGCCGGTGCCGCCCCGGCCCCTGCCCCTGCGCCACAGCCGTCGGCCCCGGCCCCGGCCCCGGTCCCCGAGCCGAGCGAGCCCGAACCGGCTGCTGCCGAGGAGTCGGCGCCCCGCGAGACGACCCCGGCCGAAAGCCCCGCACCTGCCCCGAGCCAGGCCTCGTCGTCGGCAGCCGTCTCCGAACGCCTGCTGTCGCCGGTCGTGCGGAAACTCGTGCGTGAGAACGACCTCGACATCGACGAGATCACCGGTTCGGGACAGGGTGGTCGGATCACCCGCAAGGACGTCGAATCCCATATCGAATCCGGCGGGGCGAAGCCGGCCGAGACCCCTGCGGCGGAGCCCGCACCCGAGCCCGCCTCGGAGCCGACCGCTGCCCCCGCCGCCGCCCCTGCACCGAGCGAAGCGACGCCTGCGGCCAAGCCGGCACTGACACCGGCGCCGGCACCCGTTGCCTCCACCGCGCAGTCCGAAGTCGTCGAGTTGGACCGACTGCGGGTACGCATCGGTCAGAACTTGATCAAGTCGAAGCAGACCGCCGCCCACGTGTGGACGTCGATGGAAGTCGACTACGAGCGGGTGGAGCGTGTCAGGACACGGCACAAGGAGGCCTTCAAGGCGGCCGAAGGGTCATCGCTCACCTATCTGCCGTTCATCGCCCGGGCGACGATCGACGCCCTGGGAGAGTTCCCGGTGGTCAACTCGGAGTTCCATCTGGAAGAGCGCCAGGCGATCTTCCACAAGACGGTCAACCTGGGGATCGCCATCGACCTCGATCAGAAGGGGCTGGTGGTGGCGTCCATTCGTAACGCCGACGGTCTCCGCCTGGTCGGACTGGCCCGACAGATCAAGACGCTCGCCGACAAGGCACGGGCAGGCAAGCTGGAGCCCGACGACGTGACCGCTTCGACGTTCACGATCACCAATCCGGGTCCGTTCGGTTCGTTCATGTCCGCCCCGGTCATCAACCTCCCGAACACCGGCATCCTGTCGACCGACACGGTCGCCAAGCGCCCGGCAGTGGTCACATCCTCCGACGGAGAGGACGTCCTGGCCATCCGCCACATCGGCTATCTCGGCCTCACCTGGGATCACCGCGCCTTCGACGGCTCGACCGCCGTCATGTTCTTGCGTCGAATCAAGGACAACCTGGAAAACTGGGACTGGGAACAGGAGCTCGCGTGAGAGGGGGGCATTCTCTCCCCCCGCGACCGAGGCTCTGCGAGGGAGTGTTGGGGGGAGTGGCC
>JBBDWN010000005.1:0-9888 GCA_040902855.1 Acidimicrobiia bacterium
CGACGTCATCATCTGGCTGGTGCTGGCCGTCGTCGCAACTCGCGCCAGCGAACGCCTCCGGATACCGATCAGCCGGGTGCTCGCCGTCGTCATCGGCGCGGCACTCACCCTGGGCCTGGTCGTCTCGTTCCTGATCGAGAGGGCCTAGGGCAGAGCTCGCTCAGTGGTGGATGCGCACCGACATCAGATCGGCCTGTTTGACCCACATGGGGCGGGGGCGTCGTTCGTCAGCGACGAGGTACAGGACGCCCGTGGGCACATGGTCGGGATCGGTCTTGGCCTCCGGGTCGAGCCACCAGCCGAGCGTGATCACGCGTCCGGCGATCGGGCCGAGCCCGTCATCGGGATCCGCCGAGGTCGTGACCTCCATGCGCTGGGTGACTGGTACTGCGAAATCGGCGTGATGTTCCACCCGCCGACTGTACTGGCGAGCCCGCGCTTAGATCAGACGGTCGAGTCCGACGGTCACCCCGGGAAGGTCGCTGACGGCGCCAACGGCCAGCAGCACACCCGGCATGAAGGAGCGACGGTCGATGGTGTCGTGTCGAATCGTCAGGGTTTGTCCGTCCGATCCGAAGACGACCTCCTGATGTGCCACCAACCCGGGGAGTCGCACCGAATGGATCGGGATTCCACCGCCCATGACGTCCGCGGTCGCCAGTGCCGTACCCGACGGGGCGTCGACTTTCGAAGCGTGGTGCATCTCGATGATCTCTGCGGCATCGAAGTGCGCCACGGCCTGTGAGGCGAACCGCATCATGAGCACTGCGCCGATCGAGAAGTTGGGTACGACCAGACAGTTGGGCGGACCGCTCCCCCACAGCTCGCGCAGTTGCCCGAGGCGGGCGGCGTCGAAGCCCGACGTGCCGACGACTGTATGCAACCCGTTCGACTTCCATCGGGCGAGGTTGTCCATGACAACGTCCGGTCGAGTGACTTCCACCACCACAGCCGCCCCGGCGATCACCTCAGGGTCGTCGGAGCAGGCCTGGCCGGCGACGGTTTCGCCATCGTGGCCGGGAGCGAACAACCCGACGAGGTTCAGATCGGCGGCTTCGCTGATGGCTTCCGCCACCAGTCGACCCATCCGACCCGCCGCCCCGGAGACGCCGACGTCGATCACCGCAGGTACGGCTCCAGGTCGGACGCGGCGAACGGACCGACCGCACCGATCACCTTCGGGCCGGTCAGGAGGGATTCAGCCACGTTCATGATCTCGTCGAGAGTCACGGCTTCGACCTTGGCGAGACGCTCGCCGACGGACAGGTGAGGTGCCCCGATCAGTTCGTCCCTGCCGAGGCGGATCATCCGGCTGTTGGCATCTTCCATGGCCAGCGCCAGGCCGCCGCGCATCGCTCCCCTGGCCCTGTCCAACTCGTCTTCGGTGATCCCCTCACTGACCATCCGATCGAGCTCTACACCGATGAGATCGAGGACCGTTCCGACCTGGTCAGGCGTGGTCCCGGCGTAGACGCCCCACGCCCCCGTGTCGGCATATGACGCACGGAAGGAGTACACGGTGTAGACGAGGCCCCGCTCCTCTCGAATCGTCGTGAAGAGCCGGGACGACATCCCTCCGCCGAGGACATGGTTCATGACCTCCAATGCCCATCGCTGTTCGTCGCCACGCTCGAGACCTTCTCCGCCGATCACGACGTGCGCTTGCTCGGTGTCTCTGGTGACGACGTGGGCCACGGGCTTCATCTTCGGCGCGGCGTACTCGTGGTCAACCCCGTCACCCGACCAGTCGCCGAACGCCGCACCCGCCAGTTCGACCACCTGGGCGTGATCGACCGATCCGGTGAGAGCGATGACGGTCGAACCGACCCCGTACCGGCGCTTCCAGTATCCGGCGATGTCGTCGCGGGTCATCCCCCGGATGGACTCGCGGGTTCCGAGCACCGGGGCTTCGAGAGGATGGCCTGCGAAGACCGCGCGTGTGAACTCCTCGAAGGCGACGTCGGCCGGGTCGTCTTCGCTCATGTTGATCTCTTCGATCACCACCTGGCGCTCCGCGTCGATCTCGCGATTGCGGAACGCCGGGCGCTGGAGCATCTCGGCGAGGATGCCGAGGCCCTCGTCGAGGTCCTCGTCGAGCAGTCTCGCCCAGAAGCAGGTGTGATCCTTCGACGTGAACGCGTTGGATTCTGCGCCCATGGCGTCGAAGCGCTCCGAGATCTGACGGGCCGACATCGTCTCCGATCCCTTGAAGAGAAGGTGTTCGAGGAAGTGGGAGGCCCCTGCTTCGTTCGGGGTTTCGTCGCGGGTGCCGGTGTCGATCCAGCAGCCGACTGCCACCGACCGGAGGCTCGGCATCGGCTCGGTGATGACGCGCAGGCCGTTCGGCAGCGTCGAGAGGTCGTAGTGCATCGATGACATGGTACGGATCCGAACAAATCGTGTGTCATCGGCGAGAACCCACTTGCGGACATGTGAGACAATCGGCGCTTCATGCGCGCCCGGACCGACACCGTTCTTCGAGACTTGTTCCGCCCCGAGGAGAGCGCGATCGAGCAGGTCGTCGCGCGCTATCAACGGGTTTCCCCGGCGATCACGCGCTTCGCCAGAAGCCTCTCGGGGAACCCCCAGTTGCGGGTCAGGCTCGGTTCGGAGTCGGCCGCGGGGCCGGACGAGATCATCTGTGACCCGCGGCTCTTCCAGGCTGCCTACAACCGCAGCGCACCGGTGACGCCAGACGAGGTGGCGATCGCGTCAGCCCTCCATGAGGTGGTCCATCTGGTCTCCACCGATCTCGAGGAGAAGCGGGCCTATCCGTCCGACTGGCCGTCCGAGGTGGAGACCGACGACACGCCCGTCGACCTCCTCAAGGCTCTCGGAACCGCCGGCGGCCCAGTCGCCGAGGCGCTGTTCTTCACCTTGGAGGACGCCAGGCAAGAGACGCAAGGACTGGTGGCATACCCCGGGGCTCGGTCAGTGCTGGCGGACCTCTATCGGACGGGATATGTCGAGGCGATGCGCTCGGCGGGAGCCCTGTCCCAGTTCGCCCTCTCCTGCTTTCTGATCGCGGGCGGCTATTCCGAGCGAGAACCGCTGGAACGTCGGATCGACGCTCGCGCCGCTGTCGCCTTGAGCGATGCCGACGACGTCCTCACCAGAACTGCGAAAGCCGATGACCCGTGGGACGTCGCGCACCTGGCACTCGAACTCCTGGTGATCGCCAAGAACAACCAACTCCTCACGAAGCTGGAGGAGACGGCATCGAGCGCTCAGCAGAAGGCGGCCGACTCGCGCGACGCCGACTCCGTTGCACAGGGAGTCGAACAGGTTCGTCTCCCCAGCCCGATCGTTCGAGACACGGAGAGCTACCTCGACACGAAGCGAGCCGGCGAAGCGAGAGCCGGACTCTCGGATCGGAAGGGGGCAAGCGAACTCGCCGGCGACGCCACGACCGACCAGCTCCTACGGGTGTCGGAGTCCCCCACGATCTACCTGCCCACCGGCCAGGCAGGCAAGCTGGTCGTCACGCCCGTTCCCCACGCGTTCCGCACGTTCGCCCAGGAGGGTCGGCAGGCGCTCTCAGAGGCAGCAGTCCGCTGGGAGGTCGCCCAGCGCCAGGTCTCCGGTGAACTCTTCCCCCTCTTCGCCGCCAACCAGCGCCGCGGACTCCGATCGGGATACGACCAGGGTGACGTCTCTCCCCATGCGGCGCTGTTCATCGGAGCCGGTCTCTACACACGGATGTACGAGCGGCGCGCGGCGCGCACCAGGCGCACCTATGCGGTGAGCCTCCTGGTCGATGCCTCCGCCTCGATGCTCCAACCCAGGGAGGGCGGCACCTTTGGCCGCCGGTCTTCTTGGGGAATGGCGGCCGGACTCCTCGGGGCCTGGACGCTGGCTCGTCTGTGCGACGAACTCCAGATCGACTTCGAAGTGGCCCTGTTCAACCGTTCCTTCGCCGCTCGGCCCACCGATACCGAGTGGTCGTACTCCCGAGGTCGCAGTCAGGCGACCGCCGGGCTTCGACAGACCCAGGGCAGTCACGCAGACCGCCTCACGTCGACTGTCAACCACTATGTGGTCAAGCCGTTCGACCGGCGCTGGCGCGAGTCAGAGGATCTCCTCGCCGGGATGTTCTACACCGCCGCCGAGCCGGTCAAGGCGGCCGGGGCTGCCCGGCGGGATCCTCGATCCGCCCCGCCGGTGTCGATGTTCGACAAAGCCTCGAATGTCGACGAGTTCAACGTCGCGCTGGCGGCCGAACGTCTCGCCCGCCTGGGATCCAGCGTGCGCGTCCTCGTCGTCCTTGCCGACGGGATGACACGCGGCTCTCTGCGAGCGCTCGAGGCGACGGTCGAGAGCGTCGAACGCAGCGGGACGACCGTGCTGGGAATCGGGATCGGCGACGACACCGTGACGACCACGTACCGACGCCACCAGGTGGTGGAGCGGCCTGAAGACCTGACGCGAGCAATGGTGGACGGGGTCCGTTCGTCGCTCCGCCGCAGTCTCGCCCTCTTCGGGATGGACACCTGGTGGCTGCGGTCCGCCCGACCGACAACAAATCTCTGGAAGGAGCAAACAAGTGCCTGAGACCGTCGTGTTCGAAGACCCGCTCGGAGCAGGTCCCCCGATCGAAATCGAGAAATTCGTGGTTCCGAAGAACCAGCCGGACGCCAAGATGCGGATCGGAAAGATCCCGGACCCGGACCCCCACTACGTGGACCTCGGCATGCTGTACCGGTTCGCACAGGTCGAAGCGGTGCGACGGGAGAACCCGGACGGTTTCGTGCCGCTGCACGTCGCGGTACGCGGCCACATGGGAACCGGAAAGGATCACGACGTCGAGCAGTTCGCCTCGATCCTCGGTCTGCCGTACTACCGCATTCCCCTCACGGGCGAGGTGCGGGACGTGACGCTGATCGGATCGACGAAGCTCCACGGCGACGGCACCGGCGGAACCGAATCCCGCTGGGAGGACGGCGACATCACCCGGGCGCTGCGCGGCCCGGCTCTCCTGAACCTCTCGGAACTGAACGCGGCCGGCGCCGAGACGCTTTTCGCACTGCACGGACTCCTCGACCGATACGCCGCCATCGATCTCCCGAACGGGGACAGGGTGGACCTCCGCGACGACGTCCGCGTCTTCGGAACGATGAACCCGACCGACCTGCGGGACTACGCCGGCACCCAGACGCTGAACAAGGCGTTCGCCGATCGTTGGGTGATCTGGGAGAAGAACTTCCCCGGTGGCGACCAGATCGAACAGATGTTGCGACGGCGCTATCCGACGATGGCCGACCCGTACGTCGTGGCGATCGCCCGACTGTCCACCGAGATCAACGCCAGCTTCGAGTCCAGCGACGCCGGAACGCGGGTAGAAACCCCCTTGAGCCTGCGCAGCGTCCTCGATCGGCTCCCGACAGGACTCAGAATCCACCGGAACGCCGAGGATTCGCTTCGGCGGGCATGGGAAGAGTTCGTCCTGCCTCACGTCGACCTCTACGACAGGGATCACTACGAGACCGTCTGGAACGCAGTCGTGCGGAAGGGTCCCGACACCTCGCCGTTCAAGTGACGGCCCGGTCCGAGCGGTAGATCCCGCGTCGCGGGTACCGTGGCCTGATGGCCTACGACCTGGGGAATCCCGAACTCGATGCAGTGATCCGCCACCTCGTCGACCAGGCATCCGAAAACGCCAACGGCGACCTGATCGCCGAGATGCTGACGACGGCGCTCAAGCTCCACCGCGACGGCGCACCACGCGGCGACCTGAAGCTCGTGAACACTGCCCTCAAGGAGATGCGCTACTCGATGCTGGTGTTCCGACGCCACGACGAGCCCAAGGTGACCATGTACGGATCGGCACGACTCGGGGAAGGAAGCCCCGACTACCGGCTCGCCGAAGAATTCGCCCGGGCGATGGTCGACCGCGACTGGGGTGTGATCACCGGCGCAGGTCCGGGGATCATGGAGGCCGGGAACAAGGGTGCAGGCCCGGAGAACAGCTACGGCGTCAACATCCGCCTCCCGTTCGAGGCATCGGCCAACGCGTACGTGCTGCCCGAGCGGACCGTGAACTTCAAGTACTTCTTCACCCGCAAGTTGGGCTTCGTGAAGGAGTCGCATGCATTCGCACTGTTCCCCGGAGGGTTCGGCACCCTCGACGAGACCTTCGAACTCCTCACTCTCATCCAGACGGGCAAGAGCGACCTGCACCCCATCGTGATGCTCGAGGCCGAGGGCACCGGCTACTGGCAGCCGCTGATCGACTTCGTGTCGGAGGTCCTCGTCGCGAAAGGGCTCATCTCCGCACTCGATCTCGACCTCTTCATGTTCACCTCCGATCCGCAGGAGGCCGCGGAAGAGATCTGCCGGTTCTATGCCAACTATCACTCGCAGCGATACGTCGACGGACGGCTCGTTCTCCGCATCGCCACGCCGCCATCGGACGAACTGCTGGAGGAATTGAACGACGACTTCTCCGACATCGTCGTGTCCGGCCGCATCGAAACGATCGATCCGACGCCCGCCGAGGTGCGCGACGAGGACGCCCTGGACATGGCTCGTATCAGTTTCCACTTCGACCGGCGACAGTTCGGGGCGCTCCGTCGACTCGTCAATCGACTCAACGTAGAAGCCGCCACGCCGAAGCATGTGCACCCACCCGCCCCATTCACCGACGAACAGGCAGACCGGGAATGGTGACCGAAATCGACAGAATCGGCGCCGACTGGACGTGAAGGTGAAATCTCGCACTAAAATCGTGGGATCGTGCGTGAAATCCTCTCAGACCTCGTAGCCGAGCAGCAGTTTCTCGACCAATACCTCCAACGGATTTCGCTGAAGGACTGGGATCGGGCCACGCCGGCCAAGGGTTGGACGATCCGCGACACCATCTCCCACCTCGCCGACTACGAGGAGCTGGCCAGTCAGGTCATCGCCGGAACCGCCGATCTCTCGCGGTACAAGTCCGCACCGGACCTCGACGCCCTTCGCCAGGAGGCGGTCGAGCGAGGTCGCCACATGCGCCCCCAAGACGTCATCGAATGGTGGCGGGGAGGACGAGCCACGGTCGTCGAGCCCCTGTCGCACATGAGGGAGACAGAGCGGGTCGAGTGGATCCAGGGGGACATGAGCGCCAAGACGCTGGCGACCCTCAGACTGATGGAGACGTGGGCCCATGGGCTCGACATCTACGAAACGATCGGCGAGGAAGTGCTGGACACCCCGCGTATCCGCCACGTGTGCTTCCTCGGCTGGAAGACCCTGCCGTACGCGTTCAAGGCGGCCAGCGAGGACTTCGCTCCCATCCGCGTCGAAGTGATCGGACCCGGATACGTCAAATGGATCTATGGATCCCCCGACGCCGAGAACCTCATCAAGGGAAATGCATCGGACTGGGCCCGCCTCGCGGTACGCCGCACCACCCCCGACAAGACCCGCCTGAAGGCCACTGGAGACGCCGCCGAGAAGGCCCTCCACCTGGTGAAGGCCTATCTCTGAGTCTGCGACCGGGCGCGTCGACACCCGATTCGAGATCGATGGGCCGGTCGCCCGCCTGACGTTGGCGAGGCCCGACATCCGCAACGCCCTCACCGACGACCGGATACTCGTTGAGATACGCGACGCGTTCTCCCACGCCGAGTCGGATCCTTCCGTCACCGTGTTCGTGATCGATGCCGATGGCCCCGCCTTCTCCGCAGGCGGGAACGTGAAGGACATGGCGACCAGGGAAGGCATGTTCGCCGGGGACTCCGAGCAGATCGTCGAAAGGTACCGAACCTCGATCCAGACACTCACCACGACGCTGGCCAACACGGATCTCGTCACGATCGCCGCAGTCGACGGACCTGCGGTCGGGGCCGGGTTCGATCTCGTCATCGGATGCGACCTGCGCATCGGATCGACCACCGCCCGCTTCGCCCACACGTTCGTCGACTTGGGCATCATTCCCGGCGACGGCGGAGCATGGCTGCTTCCCCGGATCGTCGGCTGGCAGCGGGCCGCCGAACTGGCGTTCACCGCTCGCTCGATCGACGCCGAGGAAGCACTCGATTTCGGTGTGCTGCTCGAAGTAGTGGAACCCGACGCCCTTGCGAAAAGGGTGGATGACCTCGCCCGAACCATCGGCTCCAAGCCGGCTCATTCGCTCCGGCTGACCAAACGCCTCTTCCGGCACGCCCGCACCATGGATCTTCCCGGGTTCCTCGATCTGACCGCAGCCTTGCAGGCAATCGCCCACTCGACCGACGCCCACCAGGCGGCCGTCGAGTCCTACCTCGAACGGCTCAGCCGGAAGTGATCATCGGCCGACGGTGAATCCGGACTTCACGAGGAGCCGGAGGAGAGCGGGGGCCGGCTCCTTGAACTGGGCCGAACGAAGAACATCGTCGTACCGCTCCATGAATCCGACCAGCGACTCGATGACGTGTCCGATCGGAACGGTGTGAGGTCCGGCGGCGTTGCTGCGTCCGAAGGCGACGAGCCGGGTCCGGATCTCGCCGCCGCCCTTGGCGTCGTCGAACGAGATTCCCCCCTTGACGAGCCGCTCAACGACTCCGTCGACGCCGTCCGCGTAGACCCAGGCCATTCGCCGCAGCACGGAGTGCAGCACCTCGGGACGCAACAGCGTGGGATTGAACACCGCCTCCCCTTGCTTGACCTCGCCGATGATGACGTCGATCCGGTCGTCATCGAGGTCGAGTTCCGCGTCGGCGATCAGGAGCAGACGCGAGCTGTGCTGCTCCGATGCTTCGGCCACGTAGGTGTCGCTTGGAAATCGGAACCCGACGATGTCGACGTCGGTCAAGGTGTCGAAGGTGCCCTGGGCGTTGCGCGCCTGAACTTCGATCTCGGAGAGGGTGAGGTACCCGTTCAGACGCAGGTACGACTCGACGAGGTTGACAGCCACATCCATGATCCGATTGTGGCCGAACGGCGCCATGGAGGCACATTCCCCGAAGACCAGAGCCCCCGTCGTATGGTGAGGTACTTGGGCCGTTGGTCCCATGGTTATCCACATGGGTGTAACGCACCATGTTCGGCGGGGACTCACTACCCGACAGGGTGGAAAGGTACATGGACCCACTGCTCGCGGCAATGGAAAATGTGGTCGAAGACCTCTACGGCCACGTCCATCGCGTCAGTTCGGTGGCCTCGGCGATCGGCCGTCACATAGGCCTCGACGAGTTGGACATCGACCGTCTGACCACCGTCGGAGTCCTCCACGATGTCGGCAAGATCCACGTCGATCCCGCCATCCTCGCCAAACCTGGTCCGCTCGACAGCGAAGAGACCGTCCGCATGCGGCGCCATCCCGAGTTCGGATTCGCCATGACCGTCGATCGCTTCGACCGCAGTGTCTCAGAGGCCATCCTGCACCATCACGAGCGTTTCGACGGAAGCGGCTACCCGTACGGTCTCGCCAGAGACGAAATTCCGCTTCTTGCCAGGATCGTGCTGGTTGCCGACGCATTCGACGCGATCACGAGCCGCCGCAGTTATCAGGCTGCCCTCCCGATCGAGTGGGCGCATCAAGAGATCATCCGGTGCGCAGGATCGCAATTCGATCCCATGATCGTCGACGCGTTCGGCGAACTCCTCGACGAAATCGCCGCCAGCGTCACTCGCGTCGCCGCCCAGCTCTGAACCCTCCGGATACAGTCGGGTCGTGGCCGCGACCGATCCCCTCGATATCTTCTCCGCTGCGACACGGGCGTGGTTCGAGACATCGTTTCCCGAGCCGACCGAGGCACAACGCCTCGGCTGGCCGGCGATTGCGTCAGGCGCCCACACCCTGATTCATGCCCCGACCGGCTCGGGAAAGACCCTGGCCGCATTTCTGGCGACCTTGGATGCGGTTCTGGCCGAACCGGTCCCCGCCGCCGCCGACCGGTGCAGGATCCTGTATGTCTCGCCGTTGAAGGC
>JBBDWN010000006.1:0-9422 GCA_040902855.1 Acidimicrobiia bacterium
GGGGGGACAGGCCGGCCGCTTTGGGCCGGGCCAGGGGGGCCGTGAGCTCTGCGAGTGATTTGTCCCCCCTCGGCCGGAGGCCGTTTGGGGGGACAGGCCGGTGGTTCAGGAGGAGCCGAAATGCTCCACGATGCGGCCAGTGAGTTCCGGATCGAGCTCCGGCGGCAGGTCGTGGCCCATGCCGGGGACGATCCACAGTTCGGCGTCGGGGATTGCGTCGGCCGTGGCGATTCCGCCGGAGGGGTCGATCAGCGGGTCTTTCTCACCGTGGATCACGAGGGCGGGGACCGTGATGCCCTTCAGGTCCGCGGTGCGGTCGCCGGTGGCGAGGATGGCGGCAAGCTGACGTCCGGTGCCCTCCGGGTAGACGACCCGGTCGAGATTGCGGGCGGCCGTCTCCCGGGCACGGGCCTCGTCGAAGTAGTCGCCCCAGGCGAGCCGGGCGTAGTCGACCGTCGATTGGATGGCCGCCTGGCGCTCGGTGGGGGGAGCGGTGAACAGCGCCTCGGTCATCTCCGGGGTCGCCCGGCCGACTTCGGGGTTGCCGGTGCTCGACATGATCGATGTCAGCGTCAGGATTCGGTCCGGGTGGCGGGCGGCGGCGACCTGAGCGATGTATCCACCCATCGACACGCCGAGGATATGGGCGTGTTCGATGCCGAGCGCATCGAGGAGGCCAACGGCATCATCTGCCATCTCCGAGAGCAGATACGGAACGTCAGGTTTTTCGCCGGCGGCGATCGCTTCGACGACCCGCATGACGCTCACCCTGGCGTCGTCGAAGTGCTGGGAGTAGCCCGAGTCGCGGTTCTCGAACAGGATCACCTGGAACCCGGCATCGACGATCGGGTCGACGAAGCCCGGGCGCCAGTAGACGATCTGGCTTCCCAGCCCGGAGACGAAGAGGACGGGGGGATCGTTTTCCGACCCGAACCGCTCGTAGTAGATCTTCGTCCCGTTGGCCGTGAGTTCTGGCATGGCGGCGAGCCTATCCGCTCCGGAAAGTCATCCCACACCGGCCGGTAGGCTGGCCGGGCTATGGGAGCCGCCGTCACCACCCCTGCGCCGACCAGCGGTTTGCGCCATCTGATCGGGCCGTACGTGGCGCTGATGAAGCCGCGGATCATCGAACTGTTGCTGATCACCACCGTCCCGGCCATGGTGCTGGCCGCCCGTGGATGGCCCGGCACCTGGCTCGTTGCAGCGACCCTCATCGGCGGCACCTTGTCCGCCGGCGGCGCCAACGCCCTCAACAACTTCTACGACCGCGACATCGACGAGGTCATGAAGCGGACGTCGAAGCGTCCTCTGCCGAACCATCTCATCGACCCGATCCGGGCTCGCAACTTCGGCTGGGCGCTGGGTGTCGCCGGGTTCGTGGTGTTGTGGTCGACGTCGAACCTGCTGGCGGCGGCGCTGTCCACCGCAGCGCTCCTGTTCTATGTCTACGTCTACACCCTGCGGTTGAAGCGCACGACATCCCAGAACATCGTGATCGGGGGTGCGGCCGGCGCGGCCCCGGTGCTGGTCGGATGGGCTGCGGTGACAGGCGGTCTGGCGACCCCGGCCTGGGCGATGTTCGCGGTGGTCTTCGCCTGGACCCCGCCGCATTTCTGGGCGCTGGCCGTTCGCTACCGCGACGATTACGCCGCGGCGGGTGTCCCGATGCTCCCGGTGGTGACGTCGATCGAGTCGACCACCCGTCAGATGGCGCTGTATGCGGGCATCACGGTGCTGTTCTCGCTGGCGCTGGTTCCGTTGGCGGACCTCGGCTGGCTGTACCTGATCACCGCCGTCGTCGCCGGCGCGATCTTCATGCTCGAATCCGTCCGGGTGATGTTCAAACCCGAACGGGCGATGAAACTCTTCACGTACTCGACCGCCTACCTCACTGTCCTCTTCGCCGCCCTGCTCGTCGACGCTCTCTGATACGGCGTTCGCTCAGGGGTGAGCGGTCGAACAGTCCTGCTCAGGCTCTACCCTTGCCACCGTGCTCTCCGTCATCGCCTATCCGCCGATCCCGCTCTTCGAGCTCGGGCCTCTCACCCTGTCGCTGCATGGGTTGTTCGCTGCTCTCGGGTTCATCGCCGGTGCGGTCTACACCACTCGAACGCTCGAGCGGCGTGGGTTTTCCGGGGAGGCATATCAGTCGGTGCTGTCTTGGGCCCTGGTCGGTTCGCTGCTCGGCGCTCGGTATCTGACGACGCCCGCCGCCCTCATCGACGGTGTTCCCTTCCTCACCGCGATGAACCCGGTCAGCGGCAGTTTCTCGATTATGGGCGGGTTCGCCGGGGGGATCCTGGTGGGTTGGTGGCGCATGCGGAAGATGGGCCTGGCCCGTCTTCCCACCTTCGACAACGCCACCTACGGCCTGGCGATCGGCACCATCGTCGGCCGGATCGGCGACCTGGCGATCGTCGAGCATCTCGGCAGCGCCACCACCCTCCCGTGGGGGTATGGCATCAAGCCCGGATACGACGTGGCTCCGATGCACAACGGTCTCGAGTGCTCCGGCACGGCGTTGGGCACCGAGTTCTGCGGTGTCTATCACCATGTCGCCCTCTACGACATGATCGGCGCCGTCATCCTGTTCTTCGTGTTGTCGCAGGTGCAGCGTCGCTTCCGCCTGCACTACGGACAGCTCTTCTCCTTCTGGGTCGTCTGGTACGGGACGCAGCGTTTCATCCTCGACTTCCTCCGTTTCGGCAGCGGCGACCGGGAGCTCGGCGTCTTCACCTGGAATCAGGTGAGCGGGTTGGCAGCGGCGCTGCTGGGTGTCGGACTGTTCGTGTGGTTCGGCCGCCGCCAGCCGGAGGTTTCTGTCGTCAACGACGAGACGCGTCGGGAGCTCACCCCGGCCTGAATTCAGATCGGTCCCCTTCCTGGGGGGACCGACGGACCGAGTCCGTCGAGGGGGGCCGAGCGAGCGCAGCGAGGGAGTGGTGGTCACCCGAGCAGCGTTCGCCCGTCTTCGGTCACGGTCCAGAACGGGTTGTGGGCGATCTCCCAGGGATGGCCGTCGGGGTCGAGGAAGGCCCCGGAGTAGCCGCCCCAGAACGTCTCGGCTCCTTCCCGCACGATGGTGGCTCCTGCCGCTCGCGCCTCGTCGATCACCTGGTCCACTTCCGCCTGGGTTCCGACGTTGTGGGCGAGGGTGACACCGCCCCAGCCTCCCGCGTCGGTCACGCCCGAGTCTTCGGCGAGCAATTCACGCGACCACAGGCCCACCACGATCCCGCCTGCCTGGAAGAACACGATGTCGTCCGGCCCGTCGGCTGCCTGCCAGCCCAGGGCTTCGTAGAACGCCTTGGCTCGCACCAGATCGGACACGCCGAGCGTCACCAGACTGATCCGTTGTTCCATCACGCACCTCCGCTCGGGATTGTGCCGGACGGGTCGGACATCTTCTCCTCATCCGAAGAATCGGATAATCTGATTAGATGCCAGAAGTCACTGCAACCGAAGCCGCTCGCCACCTTTCCGATCTGCTCGATGCAGTCGAGCATGAGGGGGAAGCGTTTACGATCGTCCGGCGAGGGAAGGCTGTTGCCCTCATTCAGCCAGTTCTGCAGGCCAACGGAGCAAAGGTCAAGGCTGCTCTCGCACTCCACCCCCCGGATTCGCGCTGGATCGAAGAGATCAGGGCGGTGCGTGACTTGCTCGACTTCGACGAGTGAGACGCATCCTTCTCGACACCACTTTCCTGGTCGACTCGATGCGAGACCCGGCCCGGGTGGACGATCTGATCTTGGACACTGATGATGTGGCCATGGCCGCAGTGACCGTCGCCGAACTTCTCGTTGGCGTTGTGCTGGGGCCGGATTCGGAGCGGGAAGCCAGGAGGGCAGCGATCGAGGAGGCGATGTCTGCGATCCCTGTCGTGAACTATGACCTTGTCGCCGCTTCGCACCATGCCGAACTGATGGCAGCCACCAGACGTTTTGGGCGACCGAGAGGCGGGCACGATCTGATCATCGCGGCCACGGCGAGAGCCTCCGGACGTACGGTGCTGTCGTCCGACGGTGCCGCCTTTGGCGGGCTCCCAGGCGTCGCATCCGTGATCTACTCACGCTGAATCGTCATACCCTCGCCGGTGTGAACCTTCCTGACACCGGACTGCCGGTCGAGGCCTCGATCCCTGGACTGCGTGCCGCGCTCCGTGAGCGGACGGCGGCGGTGCTGGTCGCACCTCCCGGTTCGGGGAAGACGACGGTGGTGCCGTTGCGGCTGTTGGACGAGCCGTGGCGGGAAGGGCGGAAGATCGTGGTGCTGGAACCTCGCCGTCTCGCCACCCGCGCCGCCGCCCGGCGGATGGCCAGCCTGCTGGGCGAGTCGGTGGGCGAAACCGTCGGCTACGTCACCCGCACCGACCGTCAGACCGGGCCGAACGTCGCCATCGAAGTGGTGACCGAAGGCGTTCTCACTCGCCGACTGCAGACCGACCCGGGGCTGATGGACACCGCCGCCGTGGTCTTCGACGAGATTCACGAACGGAATCTGCAGACCGATCTCGGTCTGGCGCTGGCCCTGCACGCCAAGGGGCTGTTCCGTCCCGACCTGCGGCTGCTGGCGATGTCGGCCACCGTCCAGGCCGACCGCATCGCCGGGATCTTCGACGGGCCCGTGATCTCCTCCGAGGCCCGCACCTTCCCGGTCGACATCCGCTACAAGCCCGGACCCCGCAAGATGTGGATCGAGGATCATGCAGCATCCGTCATCCGCGAGGCGTTGCGGACCGACGAGGGCGACATCCTCTGTTTCCTCCCAGGTTTCGCCCAGATCGACCGGGTGGCCCGCAGCCTGGACGGGATCGACGCCGAATGCCACCGCCTGCACGGCAGCCTCCCCCTCGACGAACAGGACCGGGCGATCACACCAGGACCGGGACGAAAGGTGGTGCTGTCCACCGACATCGCCGAGTCGAGCCTGACGGTGGAGGGGGTGTCGATCGTGGTCGACTCCGGCCTGGCCCGCACTCCCCGCTTCGACGCCCGCACCGGGATGACCCGGCTGACCACCATCGGCGTCTCCAAGGCATCCGCCGACCAACGGGCGGGCCGCGCCGGACGGCTCGGTCCGGGCGTGGCGTACCGGCTGTGGTCGAAGATGGAACACGCCGCCCGCCGCCCCGACATCGAACCCGAGATTCTCAGTGTCGACCTGGCCGGCTTCCTGTTGGACCTGCTGCATTTCGGAGTCGACGACCCGTCCACTCTCACCTGGCTCGACCCGCCACCCGAGCGTGCCGTCGCCGAGGCCGTGGACCTGCTCGTCGCCCTCGGTGCGATCGACGCCGACCGTCGGCTCACCGATGTCGGTCGCACGATGGCCACGTTGCCGCTTCATCCCCGCCTGGCACGGATGGTGGCCGACGCCGGAGTTGACGGATGGACGGCGTGTCTGCTGGCGGCACTCCTCGATGACCGGGACGTGTTCGGTGGACCGTTGGACGAGCGGCCGGTAGATCTGGCGTTACGGGTGAAGGCGGTGGTCGACGGCGACCGCCGGGCCGACCGACGGGGGGCGGACCGGGTGCGCCGCACCGCCGAGGATCTGGCTCGCCGGGCCGGGATCTCGGAAGGCCCGGTGCGGACCGAACGGGTCGGTCCGCTGCTGGCTCATGCCTTCCCCGATCGGCTGGCGATCAGGCGGGGAAGCCCCGGCCGGTTCCAGTTGCGGCTGGGTGCCACCGCCTGGGTGCCGAACACCGACCCGCTTGCTCCCGAACAGTTCCTGGTGGCGGCTGACCTGGACGGCAAGCGCAAAGACGCCCGCATCCGGCTGGCGGCTGCCATCGACCCGGAGGACGTGACCTTCGCCTTCGCCGATCAGGTCGACGAGCGCACGGAACTGGCGTGGGAGGGGAACCGGATCGTGGAGCGGTTCGAGCGGAAGTTGGGAGGCATCGTCCTCGAATCTTTCGAACGCCGCGCCCGTCCCGACGACCGCACCAGGGCGATGATCTTGGAGCGGATCGGCTCCGATCCCCGGACGCTCGACTGGAGCGATCCGGCGAGGTCGTTCGTCGAACGCATCGGGTTTCTGCATCGTTCCGATCCGGATTCCTGGCCGGAGTGGACGGTCGAGACGCTGGCTGCCGACCCCGAGCCGTGGCTGGCCGGTTGGATCACCGGGGCCACCAGTCTGGAGGAGGTACGGGAAGTCGATCTGCTCACCGTGCTGCGCACCACCCTCGGCCACGACAAGGCCGCTCGCGCCGACCGGGAGGCTCCGGTGCGGATGACGTTGCCGTCGGGCCGGGAGGTGAAGGTCGACTACTCGGGGGAGCGTCCCAGCGTCGCCGTTCGGGTCCAGGAGTTCTACGGGTCGACGCTCACCCCGCAGGTGGCGGGTCGTCCGCTGGTACTCGAACTGCTGTCGCCCGCCAACCGCCCCATCCAGATCACCGACGACCTCGCCGGCTTCTGGAAGGGGAGCTGGTCCGAAGTCCGCAAAGACATGGCCGGCCGCTACCCCAAACACAACTGGCCAGAAGACCCCAGCACCGCGTAGTCGGCATGCCCTGGGTGAGCCCCCGCTCAATAGACGGCCCCCCTCGTCTTGGACTCCGGGGGGAACAGCCGCGAAGCCGACCTTCGATTCGTGGCAGCGGACTCATCGAACGGCGAGGAAGGCGAGGATCACGACGTCGTCTGCGTCGCCATGCGTCCAGTACAACGCGAACTCGCGACCCGCCCCCCGAAACTCCACGATCCATGCGGACCAGCGTTCTCCGACCACTCTTCCTTGGCGAGCCCAGGAGTCCTGTGGGTTACGAAGGAGCTTGCGAACGGCATCGTCGACGACCGCTGCTCGCCGATCGTCGAGTCGTTTGTAGACCTCTATGAACTCTGGCGTCGCGACCCATTCGTGCATCTCGTCAACGTATGGACGACGTGTGACCGATCTGGCAGGCTCTCGACAGCTCGTGGGTGTTTAGGTAGATTGGGCAAATGCCCACTCACCCATTTCTCGACAGGAAGCGGTCCGTGATCGACGTCGACGCTCGGGGCCGTGTGTCGTTGGCCAAGTTCGGACTCAAGGACACGCAGGTCGTCGTTGAGGAGACGGAAGACGGCGGACTCATGCTGTATCCGGCAGTCGTCCTCACCCCCGCCGAGTTGCGACACCTCGCCGATCCGGATGCAGTCGCCGGCTTGGAGGCGGCGATGGAGTCCGTCGAGCGCGGTGATCTCCACCGTGTGGAGTTGAGGTCAGATCCGTCGGACTGACCAGGTCCTATGCGGGATCGGCGTAGGGGTCGGCGAGTGGCTGGCGCGGTTGGCGGGTGCGCTCGCGGATCTCGGTCAGTGCAGGTGCGGCGACGTAGTGGCGGCCCCGCCGTTCGCCGACCGCTCGCAGCAGGCCGACGTCGACGAGCTTGGCGAGGTCGAGGTTGGCTACCCGGTCGCTGATGTCGATGGCATATGCCTGGTGGTCGCGTCGTCGGACGCGGAATCCCCACGCCGCGGAGTACAGCACGCCAGTAGTGCGTTCGTCGAGGGAGTGTTCTGCCCGCAGGGCGTCGATGGCCTCCCACAGACGCGCAGATTCGGTGAGCCGTCGCTGCACAGTCTGTGCTTGCCGGTGGTGGGCAGTGAGGTTGAATCGGATCCAGGCGTTGGCGTCGCGGTCCGGATCCCATTGCGGCCCACCGACTTCGAGAAGCACCCTGTAGTAGTTCTGGGTGTTGGCCCCGAGGTACTCCTCGACGCTGAGGAACGCCGGTGATTGAATCCTGGCTCTGGCGAGCACCAGGGTCTGCAGGGCGCGTGACATCCGACCGTTGCCGTCTTTGAACGGGTGGATCATCACCAGATTGAGGTGCGCCATCGCTGCTTCGATCCAGTGCGAGTCGACCGTCGCGGTGTTCAGTTGGTCGCAGAGTTCTTGGACGAGGGGATGGACATCGGCCGCATCGGGGCCCTCGTATAGCGTCTCGGTCCCGCGAGCCACTCGGATCGGACCGGTACGGAAATGACCGGGACCGACCGTCACGTCGTGCTTCATCATCATGTAGTGCAGGCTGCGGATGAGGGTGGCGTCATAGTGAAACTGGGGGTCGTCGGCGAGCGTGACGATGTAGGTCATGGCGTCGCCGTAGTTGCGAACGACTTCGGCGTCGGTCTCATTGGATTCGACGGCGTCGACACCGTCGAGCAGGGCGGCCGCGTCTTCGACACTGACGTGGTAGCCCTCGATCGAGTTCGACCCCTGGATGTTCTTGGCGGCAATGATGCGGCGGAGCGATCCGTGCCACCGTCGGGGTTGACCCAACTGATAGCGCAGACCGTTCCACAGCTCGTCGAGCTGGCCGGCGACTTCGATGTCCTGAGGTGTCAGTCTTGGTGTGAACAGCATGCGGATATTCTCAAACTAACGTCGGTATCTTCTAATAGTATCAGAAAGAGATGATCTGAGCACGGTGTCACTATGCCGTCGAGGTGTGACGGATAGGGTTCCGCCGATGGCCGAGGCGTATTTCACCACCGACGACGGGGTCTGGTTTCGCGGCACCGGGTATGTCCGGGGTCCCTGGGACCTGAACTCGTGTCATGCCGGGCCGCCCGCCGGGCTGATGGCCCGGGCGCTGGAGAACCTGGTTCCCGACAAGGCGCTGACCCGCATGTCCATCGAGATCGCCCGTCCCATCCCCATGGCAGGGTTCCGGGTGGAGACCGAGATCCGGCGGGAGGGTCGAGCGGTCACCCTCACCACCGCCCGCATCCTCGACGACGAGCGGGTCTATTCCGAAGCCCAGGCCATGCACTTGCGCCAGATCGACTTGCCCACTCGGACTGCTCCGTTCGACCTGCCCGACTTCGACGTCGCCATCCCTGGCCCGTTTCCGATCACCGACGCCCTTCACGGCGAGCAGGCGTTCCCGTCTTCGATCGAGGTCCGCTACGACCCGTCCGGATCGATCGGTCGGGGCGGGTACACGGTTGTCTGGATGCGGAACCGGGTGCCTCTGCTGGAAGGCGAGGAGCCGTCCGGGTTCCAGCGGATCTGCCCGCTGGCCGATTCCGGCAACGGCACCTCGTACAACGAGTACCTGGACCGGGTCCTGTTCGTGAACCCCGATCTGCTGTTGTCGATCCACCGCCGGCCGGAGGGTGAATGGCTGGGCGCCAAGACCGTCTCGCATTGGGGTGACAACGGCATCGGCATGGCGGATTCCGAACTCTTCGACCGCACCGGCCCGGTCGGCCGCGCCACCCAGAACCTGCTGCTGGATCCGACACCCGGGAACTGACGCCGGAAGGGGCGGGGAGCGAAGCGACCGATCGCCTTCCCCAAGCGGACGGAGTCCGCTGGCCGGGGAAGGTGGCGTCACAACTGGTTGTGACGCCGGAAGGGGCGAACAAGCCTCGTCCCGTCGACGGCCACGTATTCTCCATGGTCGACCGGGCCCCGATCGG
>JBBDWN010000007.1:0-1409 GCA_040902855.1 Acidimicrobiia bacterium
CGTCCGATCCAGCCCAGAGAAGAGCGCCCACCTTGGCGATGTCAGACGTGGTCGACCTGGTGCACTCCGCCTGACGCTGAACTCGTGCGCGAAAACCACCGTATAGGTGGTCCTGAACCCAGGGTTTGGATCTCAGGCGCCCCGTTCGGACCAGCGGAGGAGGGCGGTGGCGAGCACAGCGGCAACGAAGAGGGCGATGCCGAATGGGGCGACGGTGCCGTCGAACCGGGAGTCGAGCATCGCCCCAAGGGTGGCGCCGATCAGCGTCGAGGCCGTTCCCACGATCGCCGCCGCCATGCCTGCCACCGCACCCATCGGCTCCAATGCCCGACTGTTCAAATTCGGGATCAGCAGGGCGTGGGTCGCCATGATCCCGCCCATTCCCGTCACGAAGACCCACAGCGGCGGCCGACCCCCCTCCATCAGGATGACGACCATGAATACGAGCGACACCACCACGTAGGCCGCCATCGTCCAGCGACTCAGCCGGATCATGCCGATCCGCTCGACCACCCGACCGTTGATCCACATCATCAGGCCCATCACGGCCGCCAGCGCACCGAAGTAGACGGGGAACGCCTCGACCACGCCGAAGACCTCGGCGAACATGATCTCGGCAGACGCCAGATACGAGGTGAACGCCCCGAACAGCACGGCGAGAGCGAGCGTGTGGCCGACGGTGATCCGGTTGGACACCACGAACCCGGCTGCCACCTTCAGCCGGGCGAAGCTCAGGTCGGCCAGACGATTCTCGGGGGCGAGCGTCTCGTGCAGACGACGCGACCACAGCAGGATCCCTGCCGCCCACGCCGCACAGAAGCCGAACACCCACGGCCAGGAGCTGAAGGTGAGGACGAGCGCCCCCAGCGCGGGGGCGAAGACCGGAACCAGGATGAAGATCGAGAACACCAACGACAGCGCCCGCGCCATCCGGTCGCCTTCGTAGACATCCCGGACGATGGCGCCGACGACCACCCTGGCACCGGCCGCACCGAGGCCCCACAGGAATCGGGCAGCCAGCATCAGTCCGAGACTGGGGGCAAGCGCCGACAGGATCGCTCCCAGCCCGTACAAGCCGGCGGCCACGGACAGCGTGCGTTTCCGCCCGAAGTAGTCGGCGAGCGGCCCGTAGAAGACCTGGCCGACGGCGATACCGAAGAAGTAGGCGGTGACCACCCTGGCCACCTGAGTGGAGTCCGGGGCGAGACCGAACGCTTCGCGGATGGCACCGAAGGCCGGGAGCATCACGTCGATGCCGAGAGCGGTCATCGACATGGTGGCGGCGAGGAACAGGGTGAATTCCGCTGACTCGCTGCGGATGCCTCCCGAACGACTCGCCAACGGTGACCTCACGCCGCCTGACGCTGAACTCGTGCGCGAAAACCACCGTATAGGTGGTGCTGAACCCT
>JBBDWN010000008.1:0-9227 GCA_040902855.1 Acidimicrobiia bacterium
ACTCGGCCACTCCCCCCAGCACGCCCTCGCCTGGCGGCTCGGTCGCGAGGGGGAGAGATGAAGCCCCCCTCGGCCTCGAAGACTCGGCCACTCCCCCCAGCACGCCCTCGCCTGGCGGCTCGGTCGCGAGGGGGAGCGAGCGCCCCCGTGGGTCCTACCATCGCGATCATGTGGCGTCGTCTCGTGCTCCTGGGTGTCGTAGTCGTACTGGCGGCGTGCTCGGAGGCTCCGGCGGAGAACGCGACCGGGGCAGACATCTATGTCCAGTTGTGTGCCAGTTGCCACGCGCGCGATCTCTCCGGCGGGGTCGGTCCTGGGCTCGGGCCGGACTCTGGCGCGGTTGAGCTGTCTGATGACGTGATCGCCCAGACCATTGGTCGGGGCAAGGGGAGCCGGATGCCGGCGTTCTCGAGGACGCTGTCCGATGCCCAGATAGAACGGGTCGTGGCGTTCATCAGAGAGCAGCAGTCGGGATGAGCCTCGGCGATGTCTCCCTGCATCCGATTCGCATTCCGATGCGGGTGCGATTCCGGCGCGTGACATGGCGGGAGGCGGTTCTCATCGAGGGGGCCGCTGGCTGGGGGGAGTTCAGTCCGTTCCCCGAGTATCCGCCGGCGGTCACCGCTCGTTGGCTGGCCGCTGGCTTGGAAGCGGCCGTGAGGGTGTGGCCCGATCCCGTGCGCGACCGGATCTCGGTGAACGTGACGATCCCGGCCGTCGAACCGGAGGTGGCGTATCGCACGGTGCTCGAGTCCGGATGCCGAACGGCGAAGGTCAAGGTCGCAGAGCCGGGCGAGGATGCCGATCTCGACATCGCCCGCGTGGCTGCGGTGCGAGAGGCCCTTGGACCTGACGGAAAGCTGCGGATCGACGTCAATGCCCAATGGAGCCTGGACGAGGCAGTCTCACAGATCGAACGATTCGCCGAATACAACCTCGAATACGTGGAACAACCCGTTGCCACGATCGACGAGCTGGTGGAACTCCGCAAGAGGGTCTCGGTGCTGATTGCAGCAGACGAGGCAGTCCGGACGGCCGACGATCCGATGGAGGTCGTGGAGCGGGGCGGCGCCGACCTGTTGGTATTGAAAGTGCAGCCGCTCGGTGGCGTGCGACGAACGCTCGATCTGGCGCATCGTGCGGGACTCCCTGTGGTCATCTCGTCTGCGTTGGAGACATCGGTCGGTTTGGCCGCCGGACTGGCGGCGGCCGCCGCCTTGGACGAGCTTCCCTATGCCTGCGGGCTTGCGACGGTTGCGCTGCTGGAAGGGGACGTGACGAGTGAGCCGCTCTACCCGGTCCACGGTGAGATGCTGGTTCGCCGTCCGGTGCCCGAGCCCGATCTGATCGAACGCTGGCGGGCGGACCGGGAGACCGAGAGGCGGTTGATGCGGAGGCTCCGGGACGCGGCGGAACTGCTCACGTGACCTATCCCAATGCTTCCACCGCCCTCGCCGAGGTGCTCCTCGACGAACTCGCCCGCGGCGGAGTCCGTCACATCGTCATCGCTCCCGGCTCGAGGTCCGCAGCCGTCGCCATCGCGGCTGAACGCCGTCCGGATCTGGCTGTCACGGTGTTGATCGACGAACGTTCGGCGGGGTTCTTTGCACTCGGCATCGGCAAGGCGACGGGAGTCCCGGCCGCGGTGCTCACCACGTCCGGTTCGGCAGTGGCCCATCTGTTTCCCGCAGTCGTCGAGGCTGACACTGCTCGCGTTCCGCTCTTGTTGTTGACGGCGGACCGGCCACCCGAACTGCACGGCACGGGCGCCAACCAGACCATCGCCCAGGCCGGGCTGTTCGGATCCTCGGTTCGGTGGTTTTCCCAGCTCGGACCGGCGGAACATTCCGCCACAGCGAATTCCGAGTGGCGAACGGTCGTCGCGCGTGCAGTCGAGGCGGCCTTTGACGGCCCGGTGCATCTGAACATCGCCTTCCGGGAACCGGTCGTGCCTGAGAGCGATGACGGTCGAGACAGTGACCGGCCGTTCGAGTACGAGTCCGCCGGGCACCCTGACGGTGGTCCGTGGGTGACGACGGACCTGGAGATCGTGCCGCCGGTGCCACTCGATGACAGGTGGACGGCGCCGGAACGGGGTGTCGTCTTGGCAGGAGAGGCTCCCTTCGTTCCGGTGGATGCGATCGATCGCTTGGCCGCGGCACTTGGATGGCCGCTTCTCATCGAGCCCACCGCAGGGGGCCGGCCTCCGCAGTCGATCACGACGGTCCATCACCTCGTGTCCGATGTCGACATCGCCACCCGGCTTCGCCCCGAGGTGGCGGTGGTCATCGGCCGTGCGAACCTCTCACGCCCCGTCACCAACTGGCTGGCCGACGTGCCGAGACTGATCGTCGACCCGCGCATCAGCAGTCCGCCGAGTGAGTCGGCCGTCCTGGCCGAAAGCTGGCCCCTCGTGGACGGCGTCGGGCCGCGTGACGGCGGATGGCGACGGATGTGGCTCCAGATGGAGGACACAGCCCGCCATGCCCTCGACAGCACGCTTGACGCTGCCGGACTGACCGAGCCTCGGATCGCCCGGGACGTGGCAGGGGCAGTTCCCGATGACGGCATCCTGTTCGCAGCATCGAGCATGCCCATTCGCGATCTCGATCTCGCCATGGGAGCGAGCGCCGTCCGAATCCTCTCGAATCGCGGTGCCAGTGGGATCGACGGTGTCGTGTCGTCGGCGTTCGGAGTGGCATGTGCCCATCCGGGCCCGGTGGTGGCCCTTACCGGAGACCTCGCCCTCCTGCACGACTCGAACGGGTTCCTGGTCGAGCCGCGTCCCGACGTCGTGTTCGTCGTCGTCAACAACGACGGTGGGGGGATCTTCTCATTCTTGCCGCAGGTGCGGCAGACGGACGTGTTCGAGCGCGTGTTCGGAACACCGCACGGTCGCTCTTTCGGACAGCTCGCCGAATTCCACGGCGTTCAGCACGAGACTCTGGTCGACATCGGCGAACAGATACCGAAGGCCATCGCCGCCGGCGGAACTTGGATCCTGGAGGCTCGTACGGATCGCTCGTCGAACCCGGCGACCCATCGAGCGCTCACGGCCGCCGTGGTGGCGGCTGTCAATCGAAGGCTGATTGCATCGCCAGAAGCTTGATGCGGGTTTCTTCCAGTTCGGCTTCGGGCAGCGAGCCGGCGACGATGCCGGCTCCGGCGAAGAGGCGGGCTCGGGCGCCTGAAAGCTCGGCGCAACGCAATGCGATGGCGAACTCCCCGTCGCCTTCCGCATCCATCCATCCCACGGGCCCGGCATAACGGCCCCGATCCATGTGCTCGAGGCGTCGAATGAGGTCGATCGCCGTTCCGGTCGGCGTTCCCCCGACGGCCGCGGTCGGATGAAGTCGGGCCGCCACCGCCAGCGCTGACATCGCGTGTGTCAGTCGGCCCTCGAATCGCGTGGCCAGGTGCTGCACGTTGGCGAGTTGGAGCAGCGAGGGCTCGGCCTCTCGTTCGAGCCGTTCGCAGATTTCGCCGAGTACCCGGCCGACCGACGCGGCGGCACTGGCGTGCTCCCGCAGGTCCTTGTCCGAACCCAAGAGTTCCTTGCCGAGCCGTTCGTCCTCGATCGGGTCCTCTGATCGCGCAGCAGATCCGGCGAGGGTCTGGGAGGCGACCTCACGGCCTGTTCGCCGAACCAGTAGCTCAGGTGATGCTCCGACCAACCCGTCGACGCGAAACACGAAACAGTCTGGAAAACGGGCCTCCAGCCTTCGGAGGAGTCGGATCGGGTCGAAGGGTGTCTTGGACCACAACGCATAGTCCCGTGCCAGGACCACCTTCTCGACGCCGCCGTCTTCGATGATGTCGATGGCGGATGCGACCGATTCGAGCCATTCGACATCCGGGATCGATGCGCCGGCGTAACGGGGCCGGTCAGCGGTGCTCGACGACTCCGAATGTGACGCGACTGACTCCCGCGTGGCGCCATCGACCGAGATGGATTGCCACCGGTCTCCCCGCCGCACCACCGTGAACTGGGGCACGAGGAGCACCGAGCCCGCCGACCGATCATCGAATGTGAACGAGGAAAACGCCACAGGCCCGGCGTCGACACCGTCGTACTGCGTGTCCGCCAGAGCGCACCAATCCGAGAATGCCCGTTCCGCCCGCTCGAATCGGCCAGGTCCGAAGCCGGCGCCGACCCGGAGCGCCTCGCCCCACCCGAAGACCGAGGTCTGGGGCGACATCCAGACCAGGTCCGGCCGGTCCGCCAGCAGATCCGCGGGCGACTCGATCGCCCTGGCGTGGATGTGTGTCATCGTTCGGTGGTCATGCGGGCCCTCGCCTCGGCGAGGAGAAGCCCCCGGAAATGGTGGCCGACCAGGCGGCTCGTCGCTGGGAGCATCGTCCGGAAGGCTTCGACCAGGCGGGCGGCTGCGTCGATGTCGGATTCCGCGGTTGCTTCCACCGAGTCGCGGACGAAGGTGGCGAACACGTCGACCGCCCGGGCGGCAATCGGACGCATGACGTCATCCATGTCGCGGGCGAGGTTCATGAGCTCCGCCAGTGGAAGACCGGCGTCGACGAGTTGCAGTCCTGCTGCGAGTGCGTCTGTCTCCGCCGAATCGAACCTGTCCGGTTCTGTTGCTTTCGGTATCAGCAGCCCGCCCCGCACCAGCGCCTCGAGAAGGGGCAGGGACACGTCGACCGATTCTGCGAGTTGTTCGAGGGTGGCCAGGGAGTCGCCTCCTTCGAGCGCCTCGAAGAGCGCCTGGTCCCACGGGTCGAGATCTGAACGCGGCGTCGAGTCAGGTGTCACTGTCATCGAAGGTTACGGACTCCACGGACAGGTCCAACCCGGTGAGAGCACGTATCCGCTCAGACACGCCTGTCGTCGGTCCGGTCACCAGGATTCGGAGACCCGCCCGGCCTTGCGTATCGGCCATCCGGATCACTTGGCGGGCCACCGCCTCGCCAGGATCGACGATGGTCACGTCGGGTCCGGCGACGGCTTCTATGTGGTCCCGGAGGAACGGGTAGTGGGTGCAACCGAGGACGAGAACGTCAGCGCCGTGATCGAGGATCGGTCCAAGGTTGCTCTCGATGGCTGATCGGATCTCGGCGTGACCGGGCGGATCTTCGACCAGCTCCATCCAGCCGGGACAGGGGGCGTCGATGACCTCGACGTCGATGGCAAAACGGTCGACGACTGAGGCGTACAACGCGCCCTGGAACGTTGCGGGAGTGGCCAGGACGCCGATCGTCCCGGAGCGGGTGAGGGCGACGGCTGGTTTCACCGCAGGTTCCATCCCGACGAAAGTCCGATCGGGATGGATCTTCCGCAGGTGATGGAGTGCAGCCGCAGACGCCGTATTGCAGGCGATGACGATGCTGTCGGCACCCTTTGCGATCAGATACCGAGTGATCGCTTCGGCCCTGCCTTGTACTTCTTCGAGGCTTCGCTCTCCGTACGGCGCCCAGTCGCGATCGCCCAGATAGAGGATGCTTGCGGAGGGGTCCAGCGCGAGCACTTCTCGAATTACCGAGAGGCCCCCGAGGCCCGAGTCGAAGACCCCGATCACACGGTGGGACGGTAGCGTCGGGAGACGACCGAATTGGAGGATGGATGCAAATCGATGGGACATCGGCGATCGTCACGGGCGGCGCCTCCGGGCTGGGAGCAGCCACGGCCAGACGTCTCGCCGTCGCCGGCGCCCGAGTGGTGGTTGCGGATTTGAACGCGGATGCGGGGGAAGCCGTCGCAGCCGAGATCGGTGGTGCATTCGTGGCCACCGATGTCACCAAACCGGATGACGTGTCCGCTGCCGTGGCGGTGGCCGTCGAGATGGCTCCGCTTCGGTCGCTGGTGAATTGTGCGGGGATCGGTTCGGTGGGCCGCACGATCAATCGGGACGCGAGTCCCCACGACCTCGACTACTTCGCGACGGTGCTCGCCATCAACCTGACCGGCACCTTCAACTGCATCCGACTCGCGGCCTCGGCGATGGCCGGACTCGACCCCGTCGATGACCACGGCAGCCGTGGTGCGATCGTCAACACGGCTTCGGTCGCCGCCTTCGACGGCCAGATTGGCCAGGCGGCGTACTCCGCATCCAAGGGCGGGGTCGTCGGGATGACGCTTCCGATCGCCCGGGACCTGTCATCGGTGGGCATCCGGGTGAACACGATCGCCCCGGGAATCATCGACACGGCGATGCTGGCCGCGCTCCCGGACGACGCCAAGGCTTCGCTCGGTCAACAGGTGCTGTTTCCGAAACGCCTCGGTCAACCGGCCGAATACGCCCAACTCGCCGAATTCCTGCTGACGCATGACTACATGAACGGCGAGACGGTGCGGATGGACGGTGGGATCCGGATGGCGCCCAAGTGATCGTCGCTCACGCAGTCGCGGCCGACACCTGACGTTTGATACGACCGAGAATCGCCCGCATCCCGTTCAGCCGTTGCGGCGTGACGACTTCTTCGAGACCCATCGCGTAGAAGAAGTCGTCAGGCACTGAGAGGATGGCCTCGGCGGACTCTCCTTCGAGTCCGTCGAGCAGGATTCCGGCGAACCCGCGCACGGTCGGTGACTCCGGCGGGGCTTCGAAGAACATGTGCACGGATCCGTCCTCGTCGACCTCGGTGATGAGGAAGAACGGCGTCTGGCATTCGTGGACCTGTTCGAGGCTGTTCCGTTCGATCCGGTCTGGCAACGGCGGAATGCGGCGCGAATAGTCGAGGAGCGCCTCGACTTTGATGTCCTTCGGCGAGGACGCCATCAGCGTGACGATCTGGTCGAGTTTCGGAGGCAGGGCCATGGGGTGAACCGTAGGCGGAAGGCGGCCCCACCGGGGAATTGCCGGGCTGGGCGCCCGTCGGACCGGCCCGCCTGTTCTGGGCCGCCGGTATCCTCGGAACACGACAACGAGGAGAACCCATGACCGTTCCCGCCGATCCGTCGCCTGCATTCCAGGGATTTGCCAACCCGGCAAAGCTGGTTTCCACCGATTGGGTGGCAGAACACATCGACGACGCTTCAGTCGTCATCGTCGAGTCCGACGAAGACGTTCTCTTGTATGAGACGGGACATATCCCTGGTTCGATCAAGATCGACTGGCACGCAGATCTCAACGACGACACCGTCCGCGACTATCTCGACGGGCCCGCCTTCGCCGAGTTGATGTCGCGGCACGGCATCACCAGGGACACCACGGTCGTCTTTTATGGGGACAACTTCAACTGGTGGGCCGCCTACGCCCTCTGGGTTTTCACCCTGTTCGGCCATCCTGACACTCGCTTGATGGACGGTGGCCGGCAGAAGTGGGTGGCCGAGGGGCGTCCGCTGACGACCGACAAGCCTGAGCGCCAGCCAGGCGAGTACCCGGTAGTCGACCGCGACGACGATCCCATCCGGGCGTTCATCACCGACGCCGTGGACCAGTCCAAGGCGTCGAAGCCGCTCATCGACGTTCGCTCTCCCGAGGAATTCCGCGGCGAGCGGATGCACATGCCCGACTACCCGAACGAGGGGGCCCTGCGCGGTGGCCACATCCCCGGTGCCGCCAACGTGCCGTGGAAGCGGGCGGCAAACGACGACGGCACGTTCAAGTCGGTCGATGATCTGAGAGCGATCTACCAATCCGAGGTCGGGCTCGGACCGGACGAGGAGATCGTGGTCTACTGCCGGATCGGTGAGCGGTCCAGCCACACCTGGTTCGTACTCACGCACCTCCTCGGATACGACAGCGTCAGGAACTACGACGGTTCGTGGACGGAGTACGGAAACGCAGTGCGGGTTCCGATCGAGAAGTGATCACCGTCGCCGGGCGAGGATGAACAGGCGGGTGAACGGCAGGATCGTGGTGCCGTCCGGCTGCGGGGGATAGGCGGCGCGATAGCCCCGGGCGCACTCGTCGAGAAACCGCTGCCTTGCGACTCCGTCGAGAGCGGCGACGACAGGCGCGAGGATCGACCCCCGCACCCACGCCAGCACGGGATTCGGACCACCGAGCACGTGGTGATAGGTGGTGGACCAGGTTTCGACCTCCATGTCGGCCCCGAGCCATCTGCGGTAGTCGGCATGATTGGCCACCCGGTTCCGGAGCAGTCGAGCGCGAGGGTCGGATCCGTAGTCGCCGGCATCGAGGACCTGGGCTGGGATTCGATGGGTGGGAGCTGTCCAGTTGGCAGGCATCTGGATCGCGAGGACGCCTCCGTCGGCGAGGGCGGATGCAAGTCGCGCGAAGAGGTGTTCGTGGTCATCGACCCAGTGGAGCGCGGCGTTCGAATAGATGAGCCCGACGGGTTCGGTCGGTTCCCAACTTGCGATGTCTCCGCGCCTCCACTCGATGTTCGGATGGGCCGGGACCCGCTGGAGCATCTCGTCTGAAGCATCGACCCCGACGACTTTCGCCCCCGGCCAACGGCGGGCCAGAGCGGTCGTCAGGATGCCGGTTCCGCAGCCGAGATCGACGACGAGAGGAGGGTCGATGTTCGGGACGCGACCGAGAAGATCGACGCCGGGCCGCAGCCGCTCGTCGCTGAATGCCCCGTAGATGTCGGGATCCCACGTCATCGCACGGCCCCTCGGAGATCGGTGACCTCGTGGTGTGAAAGATGGCGCCACGTCCCAGGGGAGAGCCCGGCGAGCGTCACCGGACCGACAGCCCACCGGATCAGGCGGAGCGTCGGGTGGCCGACCGCCGCCGTCATGCGCCGGACCTGACGGTTCCTGCCTTCCGTGATGGAGAGTTCGATCCACATGTCTCCGATTGTGGCTCGAAAACGAATGGGAGGGTTGCGTAGCGGGATCCAGGCCGGTGGCTCCATCCGGCGGGCGGCGGCGGGGGCGGTGCGGCGTCCCTGGACGACGACACCCTGTTCGAGTCGAGCGAGGGCGGCCTCGGTGACTTCGCCCTCCACCTGGACGAGATACGTCCGGGCGTGATGCGACGCGGTGAGTCCGCCGCGCAGGGCGGGATCGTCGCTGAGGATCAGCAGACCCTCCGAGTCCCGGTCGAGTCGACCGGCGGGGTAGATCCCAGGGAGGTCGATCCACTCCGCCAGGGTCGGTCGCCCCTGGTCGTCGGTGAATTTCGTGAGCGTCCCGAACGGCTTCCAGAAGGCGATCGTCGTCATCCGCGGCGCGAGCGGCGGACGGTGCGAGCCATGCGTTCGACGACCTCAGGCGTGACCTGGTCCCAAGTGAAGCGCCAGCGCCAGTTCCCCGCCTCGATCCCGGGTGTGTTCATTCGCGCCTCGCTGCCGAGGGA
>JBBDWN010000009.1:0-12208 GCA_040902855.1 Acidimicrobiia bacterium
ATCGTGGCTACTGCTGTGAGACCGGTTGCCGTCACTGCCCCTACGTCGGGCGTCCGGGCGCAGACGACCTGGTCGAGGAGCGACGCGCCTGAGGCCGGGGTGCAGATTCGGCGAAGAATCCGGACTGTCGGGGTCCTGCCCGTATCCTCCCGACCATGGAACCGCTCGTCGACCTGGTCCTCATCTTTCTGCTCCGGCTCACCGACGTGTCGATCGGCACTGTGCGGATAGTCCTGTTGGGACGGGGGAGCCGGGGCCGTGCGGCCGTATTGGGCGTCATCGAGTCCTTCGTCTGGGTCATCGCCGCTGCCAGGGTGCTCGACGGGCTCGACGACATTTGGCGGATGGTCGCCTTCGCCGGCGGGTACGGGGCGGGCACCGCGTTGGGCGTGACGATGGAGCGATGGTTGGCGGTTGGCTCCGCCCTGGTACGGATCGTCGCTCCGTCGTCCAGCCCGCGGGCCGCAGAAGGACTGCGTGATCTCGGGTACGCGGTGACGGTCCTCGCAGGTGACCAGTCGGGCGACGACGTCCGCGTGAGTCTGGTGGTGGTGCCGAGGCGCAGGTTGAAAGGGGTCTATCGCGAGATCGCACGGCTCAATCCCGAGGCGCTCGTGACGATGGAGGCAATCACCCAGGTCGACCTGGCCGCCGCCCGAATGAAGTCGGTCCGAAAGTGATCGAGCGGATTCTCATCAAGGTCCGTCAGCAGGCAGACACCGGATTCCTGGTGGTGTCTCTGCTCATCGGCGTCGTCGTCGGCGTGGCCGCCGCTCTGTTGATCTGGTTGCTGGAGGTCGTCGAGCAGGTCTTCCATCTCGCCGCTGAGCCCCTCGGGGACGCCTCGAACTGGTTCGTCCTCGTTTCGGTGCCCCTCGGCATCTTCCTGGCGTGGTGGCTGGCCAGGAAGTTCGCCCGCGAAATCGCGGGTGACGGGGTGCCAGAGGTCTCGGCGGCGCTGGCCGTCAACGCCGGGTACATGTCCACGAAGTCGATTCCGCTCAAGATCCTGGCCACTGCGCTCACGCTCGGTGGTGGCGGCTCGGCCGGTCGTGAGGGCCCGATGGTGCAGATAGGCGGGGCGATCGGATCGTCGGTGGCGAGACGGTTCGGACTGAGGGAGGATCACGTCCGCAGCCTGGTGGCCGCCGGCGCGGCTGCCGCCATCGGCGCCTCTTTCAACGCTCCGATCGCCGGGATGCTGTTCGGGCTGGAGGTCGTGCTCGGATCTTTTGCAGTCCGACACATGTCGGCGGTCGTGCTGGCATCGATCTCCGCAGCCGTCATGTTCCGCTCGTTGGTGCCCGAGAGCGAGATCCTCCAGGGCGCCACCTATGAACTGGGCGGTCCGTCCGAGCTCCTGCTCTATGGCGGTCTCGCGATCTTGGCCGTGGGCGCCGCCTACCTCTTTCTGCGGTTGTTGGACATGGTCGAAGGAATCACCGACACCCGAGCACGTCCTGCCTGGCTGCGGCCGATTGGGATCGGCCTGACGGTCGGCCTGATCGGCATGTTCGAACCCCGGCTGCTGGGCACCGGACAGGAGTTCGTGGGCGAACTGCTCGAATTGCAGGCATTTGGCGAGGGTCTCGGAGTGGACACGATCGCCGTGTCCGTTCTCGCCATCCTCTGTGTCGGCAAGATCCTCGCCACGTCGCTGACGATCGCCGCAGGCGGGTCCGGTGGCGCCTTCATGCCGTCGCTGTTCATCGGAGCGACGCTCGGAGCCGGGTACGCCGAGTTCGTCAGCCGATTCTGGACGGCGACCGTGATCAAACCAGGGGCGTTCGCGGTCGTCGGGATGGCGACGGTCTTCGCGGCGGTCGCCAGGGCACCGCTGACGGCCATCATCATCGTCTTCGAGGTGACCGGAGCCCGCGACTACGAGTTGATCCTCCCCCTGATGCTGTCCGCCACTTTTGCGACCTTCGTCGCCGACAAGGTGCATCCAGAGAGCGTGTACACGATGCCCCTGGTGAAGCGGGGAATCCGTATGCGGCCCACGGGAGAGGTCGACCTCTTGGACACCGTCACCGTCGGCGAAGTTGCGGCGATGCCGCCCATCATCGCCGAGCCACACATGAGCCTGACCGACGTGTCGCGACTGATGGACTCGCATCGGTACCACGGTCTCCCCGTGGTCGACCCCCATCACGGTCTCGTCGGGATCATCACGGTCACAGACGTGAGCAGGGCGGGCGGTCCGTCGACGGAGCGGACAGTGGCGGATGCGATGACGCCGTCCCCCGTGACCGTCGGTCCGATGACACCTGTCTCTCAAGCGCTGGTTCGCATGGCGGTGCTCGGAGTCGGGCGACTTCCCGTCGTCTCCGAGGGACACTCCGGCGAACTGGTGGGGTTCTTCAGACGGGAGGATGCAGTCCGGGCGTATCACCAGGCCCTGGGTTCGGAAACCGACCACGCTCTCGAACGCGATCGTCTGCGGCAACGGATCGACCCCAGAGCGAACTACTACGACTTCCGGATCCCTCCCGGTTCTGTCGCCGACGGCAAGGCGGTTCGCGACGTCAGATGGCCGGAAGGCTCCACGCTCGTGTCGGTCAGACGGGGCACCGAAGTTCTGGTTCCGGGCGGCGCGACCGTTCTCGTGGCCAACGACGTCGTGACCGCATTCGGGACCGACTCGTCGCGGGAGCGCATGGTCGAGCGTCTCAACGCCGGGGCCGACGAACCGACGGCCGAAATCCTCGCGCTACCTGACGCCGGCGAGCCCGGTCAAAGGTAGAGGCCGGTCTGCTCGTCGCCTTCGGCTCCCTGTGCCGGTGGTTTGAGTTTCCTCTGCTGCATCTGGGCGAGTTGGGCCTGGGCGGCCATCTGTTGGCTCGCCAGCGAGATCTGGATTCCGTGGAACAGACCCTCGAGCCAGCCGATGAGTTGGGCCTGGACGATCCGCAGAACCGACTCGGATGGCACGTGTTCGCCCCGCACCGGCGCGAACACCTCGTCGAATTCCTCCAAGAGGTCGTCAGACAGGACTTCGCGCAGCTCTTCGAGGGACTTGTCGTGGATCTCGGTGAGCTTCTTGCGCCCACCCTCGTCGAGACCGGCGGCGCGTGCCTCTTCCAACAGGGCGCGAGTCATCGACGCGATCCGGATGATTTTGGTCGGCTCGCTCACCATCGAGGCAGAGTCCTGACGGGGTCTGTCTGCGGGGTCGTCGATCGAGTCCGGCCGGATTGGTTCTGTCATCGGTCGCAGACTAGAGGCTGACGACGGCAAGCTCGGGCGCTATCCTCAAGCAACGTAAGACAGCGAAAAATGGCGAGGAGTGTCGAGAGTCATGGCTGCATCTGATGACCTTCCCCCGATCCTCGACGCCGCCCAGGTGGCGGAGTTGGTGGGCATGAATGTCCAGATGGTCAGGAAATATGCCAGAGAGGGTCGGCTCCCGGCGTACAAGCTTCCTGGGGGGCGCACCTTCAAATTCTTCCGGGACGAAATCTTCGAGTCGATTCGAGCCAACCCGGTGACAGCCGACGACCTGGACGAGGTCGAGACCTCCTCCTGACGCTCAGCGGGCCATCTCCCTCAGCACGAAGTGGAGGATGCCGCCGTTCCGCAGGTACTCGACCTCGATCGGCGTGTCCACGCGGGCAACCGTCTCGAACGTGGTCGTCGTCCCGTCAGACCGTGTCGCGGTCACGGTGATGGACTCGCGCGGGCTGAGGGTGTCGTCGACCTCCACCCGATAGGTCTCCGTTCCGTCGAGACCGAGGGTTTCCGCACCTTCTCCGTCCGCGAACTGCAGCGGCAGGACGCCCATCATCACGAGATTGGAGCGGTGGATCCGCTCGAAACTGGAGGCGATGACGGCTTTCGCCCCGAGCAGGAACGTGCCCTTGGCGGCCCAGTCGCGGGACGAACCCATGCCGTAGTCGTCCCCCGCGAGCACGATCAACGGGATGCCGGCAGCCTTGGCGCTCATCGCGGCGTCGAAGATCGGTTTCGTCTGGCCGTCGGTCCAATCCACGGTGACCCCACCTTCGGTTCCGGGGGCCAACTCGTTGCGGACCCGGATGTTGGCGAACGTCCCGCGTGTCATCACACGGTCGTTTCCCCGGCGTGACCCGTACGAGTTGAACATCGCGGGTTGAACGCCCTTCGAGATCAGGAATTGGCCGGCAGGCGAGTCGACCTTGATCGAACCGGCGGGCGAGATGTGGTCGGTCGTCACCGAGTCGCCCAACTTGGCGAGGACCCTCGCCCCATCGATGGGGCGGATCGGTTCGATCTCCGGCTTGAGGTCGAGGAAGAATGGCGGTTCCTGAACGTAGGTCGAATCCTCGTTCCAGTCGTAGAGCGCCCCGCCCGTCGTGTCGATCGACTGCCATTCCTCCGCACCGCTGAAGACATCGGCGTACTTCTCGACGAACTGACGCTTCGTCACGTGTTCGCCCACGATCTCCGAGATCTCGGATTGGCTCGGCCAGAGATCCGACAAGAACACATCGCGTCCGTCGCTGTCAGCCCCGACAGGCTCGGAGGTGGGATCCCAGTCGACCGTGCCCTTCAGTGCGTATGCCACCACCAGCGGCGGCGAGGCCAGATAGTTCGCCTTCACATCCGGTGAAATCCGGCCTTCGAAGTTGCGATTGCCGGACAGGACCGAGGTCGCCACGAGATCGCTCGTGTTGATCGCCGCCGAGATCGGCTCGGGGAGAGGCCCCGAGTTCCCGATGCACGTCGTGCAGCCGTATCCGACGTTGTAGAAGCCGGTCGCTTCGAGGTCTTCCAGCAACCCCGCGGACGTGAGGTATTCGGTCACGACCTTGGACCCGGGAGCCAGCGACGTCTTCACCCATGGCTTGCGGTTGAGGCCGCGCTGGCGTGCCTTTCGGGCCACCAGGCCCGCGGCGACCATGACGTCGGGGTTGGATGTGTTCGTGCATGACGTGATCGCGGCGATGACGACGTCACCGTCCGAGAGTTCGAACGTCTGCCCGTCATAGGTGACGTCGACCTGTGCGATCTGGTCGGGATGATCGTTGGTGGGCCCGCCTTCGTCGGTCATGGCCTCAGCGGTTCCGGTGGCGGCAGCCGACGCCTTGCCGAAAGTGTTCGTGAGATCGCGGTGCCATTGGCTTTTCATCGCTGAGAGGCTGACGCGATCCTGGGGGCGTTTCGGCCCTGCCAGGGAGGGTTCCACGGTGGACATGTCGAGTTCGAGATCCGCCGAGTACGCGATCTGGCGGGAATCGTCGCGCCACATGCCCTGGGCCTTGTAGTACTCGGAGACGGCTTCGATGAGGTGGTCGGGGCGTCCGGTGAGGCGCATGTAGCGCAGCGTCTGCTCGTCGACAGGGAAGAAGCCGATGGTGGCCCCATACTCCGGTGCCATGTTGGCGATGGTCGCCCGGTTTGCGACGGGCATGTCGTCGAGACCGGGGCCGTGGAATTCGACGAACTTGCCCACGACACCGTGCTCCCTCAGCATCTGCGTGACCCGCAGCACGAGATCGGTCGCGGTGGAGCCCTCCGCCAGGCGTCCCGTGAGGCGGAAACCGACAACCTCGGGCAGCAGCATCGAAATCGCTTGACCGAGCATCGCCGCTTCGGCCTCGATCCCGCCCACGCCCCATCCGACAACGCCGAGACCGTTGATCATCGTCGTGTGGCTGTCCGTGCCCACCAGTGAGTCCGGATACAGCCAGGTGCCGTCGTCCCAGAGAACCTTCGCCAGAAACTCCAGGTTGACCTGATGGACGATTCCGGTGGCGGGCGGAACCACTCGGAAGTTGTGAAATGCCGACTGACCCCACTTGAGGAACTCGTAACGCTCCTGATTGCGTTCGAATTCCTTGCGGCTGTTGATCATCAGCGCATCGGGGCTGTTGAAAGCGTCGACCTGGACCGAATGGTCGACGACGAGGTCGCATGGAACGCCCGGATTGACCTTCTCCGCCGAGTCGGGATCACCGGTCATCCGAACGATGGCGGCCCGCATTGCGGCCAGGTCCACCACTGCAGGCACACCGGTGAAATCCTGGAGCACCACGCGACCTGGGATGAACGGGATCTCGGTCTCACCGACGTTGCGGGCGTCGTAGGCAGCGATGGCGGCGATGTCCGCAGCCGTCACCGCACGGCCGTCTTCGTTGCGGATCGCCGACTCCAGCAGCACCTTGATGCTGTATGGGAGGTGGTCGACTTCCCCGGCGGTGGCGATCGAGGCAATGCGCCGTTCGCCGAGCGGGGTCGGGACGGTGGTGGGTTCGGAGTTCATCGGTGCGGCCCTTTCGGTGTCTCGCCTCCGAGTCTACGACCCGCCGCGAATGTCCCCCCTCGGCCGATCTCAGCGGTGCTTGATCGAGACCGGGACCTCGGTGATGCACGCCTCGTCGTCGGATGGAGACGGGAACAGCACAGGCTCACAGCCCTGGCTCAACTGCTCGAAGAGGCCACCGACCATTCCGCGATCGAGCGAGCATACGACGTCGGGGTGGCCGGTGGCCGCATCGCCGAACGGACAGAACGAAGTGAGCAGGCGGTGTCTGTCGAGGTCGGGCGACATGTGGAACCCGACGCCGGTCATCGCTTCGGCGACTGCCTTTACCGCCTCGTCGTAGCCGCGCTCGTCGGGTGTTCCTATCTCCGAGGCGATCTCTCGGCCGTACTCGCGCCCGACCGCCTCGGCGACCGAGACGAGGTCGTCGACTCCGGATCGGGCGACGATGCGCAGCAAGAGTTCGATGAGGACATCCGCCCGGCGGCTCGGGAAGTGGAGGTCGATCTCCTTCGACGTCGACTCGTAACACTTGGCCGGGCGCCCCGCTCCCGGCCCGCTGCGACCATTCTGGCGGCGATGGGTGATTCGCAGGTATCCGTCGGCGGCGAGCTTGTCGAGATGGTGCCTGGCCACGTTGGCGTGGATGCTGAACAGGGCGGCGATGTCGCTGCTCGTCATCGGATCGCCTGACTCGCGCACGGCGATGTAGATGGCGCGCCGGGTGGGGTCACCCAACGCCGATGTGAGGTCGCCGATCGTCCGGTCCAATTGACGGGACTCGGCGGAAATGGGTTGCGACACCCTGAAAACTATAGTTCTGAGCCGTTTCTAAACACGATCACGGTAGGGGAAATATGGCGGACGAACAGGAGTTCCGGGAAGTCATCGGAGCTGTGGAGGACCCGCTGCTGGGGCGATCGATAGGCGTACTCGGCATGGTCGCCTCGGCCGAGAAGCGGCGGCTCGGGGCGGATCGACTGACCATTTCGGTCCCCGTACCCAACTACCCGGCGCGCGACGAACTGGAACGCCGGATACGGATCGCCCTCGCCGCTGCCCGAAGTGATGCCGAGGTCACCTTCGAGGTCATGGACGATGCGGGGCGCGAGTCGATGATGGACGCGCTTCGCGCCGATGCGCCTCCCGGTGTCGGCGAGACCGGATCGCGTACCAGGGTCGTCGCTGTTTCCTCGGGCAAAGGCGGAGTAGGGAAGTCATCCGTGACGACCAACCTGGCCGTGTCGCTCGTGCGCAAGGGGCACTCCGTCGGTGTGATCGACGGCGACATCTGGGGTTTTTCGATCCCGCGCATGCTCGGAATCTCCGAACCGCCGGTCGTGATCGACCAGTCGATCATCCCGCCGGTCGCCCATGGGGTGCGAGCGATGTCGATGGACTATTTCGTCCCTGACGACAAAGCCGTCATCTGGCGGGGGCCGATGCTGCACAAGGCGATCGAGCAATTCCTGCAGGACGTCTGGTGGGACGATCCGGACTTCCTGATCGTCGACATGCCTCCTGGCACGGGCGACATTGCCATCTCGATGGCGCAATTCCTTCCCCGTGCCCAGGTCCTTTTGGTGACCACTCCCCAGCCCACTGCCCAGCGGGTCGCGAAACGGGCGGCCCTGATGGCCGCCCAGGTCAATCAGGAAGTCATGGGGGTCGTCGAGAACATGTCGTGGTTCACCGGTGACGACGGCACCCGCTACGAACTGTTCGGCGCGGGAGGCGGCAAAGCTCTGGCGGATGATCTCGGGGTTCCACTGATGGCGAAGATCCCGCTGCTCCCGGCGATGCGGGAGGGGGCGGACAACGGTGTTCCAGTAGTGCTGGCCGCCCCCGATTCCGAATCGGCGGCCGCGTTCGATCTGCTGGCCGACGCGGTAGTCGCCAAGAAGCCACGGGTCCGGACCCACCCCGAACTCGTCATCCGTTGAGAGTCGAGTCTCAGATCGGGGGAAGACTGTCGGTGGCGGCGCGAAAAATCCAGACGGTCACGAGCCCGAGCGCGAGCAGCGCCAGGGTCCAGCTCTGGATTCGACGGACCCTGCCAGCCCACCAGCCGGCTCGTCGTCCCAGCCAGGCGACCCAGGCGACCCAGGCGGCAACCGCGACCGCAAGCACGATCCACGCCAGCGGGTGAAACGCCAGTGACGCTGCGAAGTCACCGACGAACCGGGCGACGCCTCGGGTCAGCCCGCACAGGGGCGACGCCGAAGAAGAGAGCCGACGGACACCACGGGACGCCGGCTGCCGGCTGATTGACGAGAACGAGTCCCATCGCGCCGAGCGCACCTACCGCGAGCGATTCGGAAAGCCGCCCCTGTTCCGGGGCGGCGCTCACTCCGGACTCTCCGAGGCCAGGTGGGTGTGGTGGCGGATCACCTCGTCGATGATGAAGCGCAGGAACTTCTCGGAGAACTCGGGGTCGAGTTGGGCCGATGCTGCGAGTTCTCGAAGTCGGGCAATTTGGGTGTCCTCCCGTTCGGGATCTGCGGGAGGAAGGCCGGCCTCGGCCTTGTAGATCCCGACCTTCTTCGTGATGGCGAAACGCTCGGCGAGGAGAAACACGAGTGCAGCATCGATGTTGTCGATGCTGCGGCGAAAGTCGGCGAGGGTGGGATCAGTCATGTGGGCAGGGCCATGTCGGGAGTGACATGACCCTACCCGGGTGCTCACTCAGAAGGCTTCGGCGATGGCGGCGATGAAGCCGAGTCCCACGAGCAATCCGAAGCCGATGAGGGCGGCGACGGCGAGCACGGCGTACGTCATGAAGAGATGCCGGATCTTTTCGGTCGCACGCCGCAGCCTGTCGACGTCTGATGTCTGCTGGCCGTCTTCCAGCGCAGTGGCAGCCTGCCACAGGAAGACCCCGACGAGCACCGGGATCCAGGCGACGATCAGGCCGATGACGCTGAGAGCGTTGAGCGCCCCGGCGATGAACAGCAGGACGGCGAGGAACTTCATCCAGTTGCGGGACCGGTGGAGAGGTTCGATCACGTAGGCGACGGCGTCGGAACGGACGGGGGTTGCGGGTGCGGTCACTGAGGGTTCTCCCTGGTCGACAGGCGGCGAACGTACGCGTCTCCTCCTGCCATTGGAACCCCCATGTCTCGGAGCACTCGCGTCGCCGCGTACAGTGCCGCCGATGCGAGTGGCATTCGTCGGTGGAAAGCGATGGTCTGCGGGTGCCGGATTGGTGCCGAATCGGTCGGTTGTGACAGAGGGTGGCTCGATCGTCGCTCTCGATGAGGAACCGGTTGCCGACCGGATCATCGACGTCGGGGACGGCTTGTTGGTGCCGGGGTTCGTCGACGCTCACGTCCACCCGATCACCGGCGGTTTGCGCATCCTCAGCTGCGATCTGACCGAGACGGTCACGCGGGAGGAAGCCGAGGCCCGGATCGCCTCAATTGCTTCCTCGCTTCCCCCCGGCGACTGGTTGACTGGCGGCGGTTGGCTCTATGACTGGTATCCGCGCGGGTGTCCGTCCGCCCAGTCGCTCGATCGGCTCGCCCCGGGTCGACCCGCCGTGATCAAGGTGCGGGACGGACACTCCACCTGGGCCAACTCGGCGGCGCTGGCGCTGGCGAACATCACACCCGAGACGCCCGATCCTGTGGACGGGAGAATCGAACGCAACCAGGACGGGTCGCCGCAGGGCACCCTGCATGAGGGAGCCATGAGCCTCGTTGAGTCGCTCGTCCCTCCACCAGACCAGGCGACACTCAGGGCGGCGCTCACCGCGGGGGTCGGTTATCTCCATCGCAAAGGGGTCACGAGTTGGCAGGACGCCTGGATCGCCGATCGCGAACATCGGTCGTACCGCGAGTTCGATCTGGCGGGGGATGTCGTGGGTGCGCTGTGGTGGGACCGGGAGAGGGGCGTCGAGCAGATCGATGAGATCGTCGAGCGAAGCCGGGAGGGCGTCGGTTCATATCGACCGCGCGCCGTGAAGCTGATGCTGGACGGGGTGTGTGAGAATTTCACTGCGGCCTTGAACGCCCCGTACCAGGGTCGGCACGGCGAGGGCGATGACCACACGGGGATCGACTTCATCCCGCCCGACCTGGTCGCAGCGGCAGTCACCTCGCTCGACGCCGTCGGACTTCAGTGTCACTTCCACGCCATCGGCGATCGGGCCGTGCGTTCGGCTCTGGACGCGGTGGCGTCGGCCAGAACTGCGAACGGCTGGACCGGACCGCTTCACCACGTCGCCCATCTGCAGGTGATCGATCCGGCCGACGTCCGGCGATTCGCCGAGCTGAGGGTCGCGGCGAACTGCCAGCCGCTGTGGGCATGCAACGAGATGGCCATGCTGGAGATGACCGTTCCGTTTCTCGGCCCGGAGCGGGCGGAGTGGCAGTACCCCTTCGGGTCCCTGCTGCGGAGCGGGGCGCTGATCGGGATGGGAAGCGACTGGCCCGTTTCTTCGGGAGATGTCCTCGACCAGGTTTCGGTCGCAGTCCGGCGTCGACCGCCCGGCGACGACCGCCCACCGGTGTTGACTCCCGACGAACGTCTGAACCTCGACCAGGCGCTGACGGCCTTCACGCTCGGATCCGCCACGATCAACGGCTCGGCCAGACGCACGGGACGGATTCGGATCGGTAACGTGGCCGATCTCGCCCTGCTCGATAGGGACCCTTTCGAGGTGGCGGACCCGGCAGGGATCGAGGTTGAGGTGACGATGGCAGGCGGACGAATCGTGTTCGAGCGGGCGGTCTGACCGATTTTTTAGCGTCCCAGCGCTACAAAAACAGTGCGTTGCGCGTACCAAAAGCGGTTGGACGCATGGGGTGGGTTCGGCTCGGTAACGTGGCGAATCGTGTTCGAGCGGAGGGATGAGGCGTGACCCAGGCGGCGGTGGTCCTGAGCGGTGTGATGAAGCACTTCGGCGAGGTCGTGGCAGTGGCCGGCATCGACCTTGTCGTCGCCGACGGGGAGTTCTTCTCTCTGCTCGGTCCGTCGGGGTGCGGAAAGACGACCACGTTGCGCATGATCGCCGGCTTCGAGTTCCCGACCGCCGGTTCGATCCAGATCCACGGCGCCGAAGTGGGATTGGAACCGCCCAACCGTCGCCCGGTCAACACCGTTTTCCAGTCCTATGCCCTCTTCCCCCACATGACGGTCGAAGAGAACGTCGCCTTCGGCCTGCAGATGAAGAAGGTCGCAAGCAATGACATCGCCGAACGTGTCGACCGCGCTCTCGACATGGTCCAACTCGGCCATCGGTCGTCTGCGAAACCGACCCAGCTGTCCGGCGGTCAACAGCAGCGGGTGGCGCTCGCTCGGGCCCTCGTCAACGAACCGGAAGTCTTGCTGCTCGACGAGCCGCTCGGTGCTCTCGACTTGAAACTCAGGCAGGCGATGCAAGTCGAACTGAAAGAACTCCAGGAGCGGGTCGGAATCACGTTCATCTACGTCACCCACGATCAGGAGGAGGCCCTGACGATGAGTGACCGGATCGGCGTCATGAGTGCAGGCAAATTGCTCCAAGTCGGCAAGCCGGAGGAGATCTATGAGTATCCCACCTCTCGTTTCGTGGCCGATTTCATCGGGGAGATCAATCTTCTGCCGGCGACGGTGATCGATGCTCGCACGGTCGAACTGTTGGGAGGTCATCGGGTCGGTGCCACGACTGGTGCTGAGGCCGGAGAGGACGTGACGGTGGCCATACGCCCGGAGCGTTTCGAGCTCTACGACCTCGACGAGACGATTCCGGACGGCTCGAACCGCATCGACGGCTCGGTTGTTCGGCGGACGTACTACGGAGACGTGTTCTATTACGACGTCGACACACCTGCCGGGCGGATCGAAGCGAAGGAAGAGAACCGGCCCGGTGTCGAGCATTACGAGAACGGGGAGCGTGTCGTGGTGGTTTGGCACCCGTCTGCCATGGCGGTGGTCAAAGAGTGAACGGGCGGGAACGATCGAAGCCAGGAAGATCACCGAGGC
>JBBDWN010000009.1:12308-30328 GCA_040902855.1 Acidimicrobiia bacterium
GGTGGTCAAAGAGTGAACGGGCGGGAACGATCGAAGCCAGGAAGATCACCGAGGCCGCGAAATGATTGAGGTCGCGGAGTGACTGGGGTCGCGGAATGATCGGGGCCCCCACGCGAAAAGATCGGGATGCCCTCGAGCGTTCCGCTGAGAAGGCGGATGCGCGCCGAGGTTTGCTCATCTCCCTTCCGTCCTACGCCTACCTGGCGCTCTTCTTCGCACTTCCGTTCGTCATCGTTTTCGTGTACTCGTTCGCCACCCGTTCGCGCACCGGACGCACCGTTCTCGAAGGCTGGAACCTGGACAGCTATGCCCGCCTCGGCGACCCGATCGTTCGCGAGATCTTCGTGCGGTCTCTCACTCTGGCGTTGATCACCACCGTCATCAGCCTGCTGGCGTCGTATCCGTTCGCCTACTACATCGCCACCCGCCGCCCCGCATTGCGCAACATCCTCCTTGTTCTGGTCATGATCCCGTTCTGGTCGAACTTCCTCGTTCGGACCTACGCCTGGCGGGTCCTGCTCGGCAACAGCGGACCAATCAGCCAGATCAGCCAGTTCTTCGGCGGCGAGGAGGTTCGTGTGCTCTTCACGAACACCGCCGTCCTGATCGGACTCGTCTACGGCTACATGCCGTTCATGGTCCTGCCGCTCTATGCCGCGCTTGAACGCATGGACTGGAATCTGGTCGAGGCGGCCCGCGACCTCTACGCCACCGGCTGGACGGCGTTCCGGCGGGTAACTCTGCCGCTCTCAATGCCGGGTGTGGTCGCCGGGTCGATACTCGTGTTCATCCCTTCCCTCGGTGCGTATGTCACCCCCGCCTTGCTCGGGGGTGCCCGCACGACCCTGCTGGGTGACTACATCGTCGGTCAGTTCCTGTCGGCGCGGAACTGGCCGTACGGGTCCGCATTGTCGGTGGCAGTGATGGTCGTGATGTTGATCGCGGCGATCGCCTATTTCCGGGCGGGAGCGAAGAACGCATGACCGTTTCCTCCGCGATCCGACCGAAGAGTCCGGTCGAACGGCTTCTCGCCGCCAATTCGTGGCTGGTCTACGGGTTTCTGTACTTGCCGATCCTGCTGCTCATCGGGTTCTCGTTCAACGAGAACCGCAACGTCGGCATCTGGACCGGTTTCTCGACCCGTTGGTACGGCGAGATGTTTCAGAACACCGAAGTGATCCGTGCCCTCCGCAACACGCTGATCGTGGCTGTCGTCAGCACGATCGTCTCTACGGTGCTCGGGACGATGGCGGCCATCGCGATGGAACGATTCCGCTTTCGCGGGCGGGGCACACTCGATGGCCTTCTCTACCTGCCGATCATCATCCCGGACGTGACGATGGCAGTGATGATGCTGCTGTTCTTCGCCCAGGCATTCGATCTGATCGGAGGCTTCCTGCGGTTCAACTTCGGGCTCGGCACGATCGCCCTCAGCCACATCGCTTTCAACATCTCTTTCGTCGCGATCGTCGTTCGCGCCCGTTTGTCCCAGCTCGACGGGGCACTCGAAGAGGCGGCCGCCGATCTGTATGCCGACCGCTGGCAGGCATTTCGGCGGGTGACATTGCCGTTGATCCTGCCCGGTGTGGCCGGTGGGGCGCTGCTGGCGCTGACGCTCAGTCTCGATGACGTGGTTGTCACGAGTTTTGTCTCGGGGCCGGGCTCCACGACACTGCCCGTCTACGTTTTTGGGCTGGTACGGCGGGGTGTCACCCCGTTGATCAATGCAGTGAGCACCGTGATGTTGGTAGCGTCCATGTTGCTCGTGGGCGTTTCCCTTTTGTTCCAGCGGGGAGCGCGTTCGACGAATCAGGAGGAAGAAACCACATGAAATCGAAGACGATCAGAAAACTGGCGGCCTTCGCCGTGCTTGGACTCGTGGTTGCTGCGTGCGGCGGCGACGAGACTGCGGATGGCGGCGATGTCACCTGCGAGGCCGGTGTCACCGACGCCGAGACCCTCAACTTCTACAACTGGTCCGAGTACATCGACCCCGAATTGATCGCCGCCTTCGAAGCCGAAACCGGCGTAGATGTGGTCGAATCCTTCTACGAATCCAACGAGGCGATGCTCGCTCAGATCCAGGCAGGCGTGACGTACGACCTCATCGTCCCATCCGACTACATGGTCGGGATCATGATCGAAGAGGGTCTGCTCATGCCGATCCAGAAGGACGCCGTGCCGAACATCGTCAACCTGGCATCCGAATTCCAGTCGCCGGCCTATGACCCGGGCGGCGAGTACTCGGTCGCCTATCAGTGGGGCACGACCGGCCTCGGCGTCAACCTCTCGATCGTCGGTGAGGACTTCGAGCCGAGTTGGGCACTGATCTTCGATCCGGAACTCACGTCCGGTTACGCCGGTGGCGTGTCGGTCCTCGACGACCCCCGCGAGACGATGGGCGCCGCCCTCAAGTACTTGGGCTACTCGCTCAACGAGGCGAGCACCGACGCACTGCAGGAGGCTGCCGACCTGATCGCCGCAGCGAAGGACAACATCGCCACCTTCGACAGCGACCAGTACGACGAGGCACTCGTCACAGGTGAAGTGGCCGTCGCACACGGCTACTCCGGCAACATGCTCGTCGCCATCTGGGAGTCCGACGACCCTGACAACTACGCCTACGTGGTTCCCCAGGAGGGCGGCACGTTGTGGGTGGACAACATGACCATCCCCGTTGACTCGGCGGCACCATGCACGGCGCACGCCTTCATCAACTTCTTGTTGGATGCCGAGAACGGCGCGGCACTCACCAACTGGAACTACTACGGCAGCCCGAACGAGGCGGCAGAGGAGTTCATCCTCGGCGAGATCCTCGAAGACGAGACGATCTACCCGTCCGACGATCTGCGCTCACGGCTCGAGATCATCGCCGACACCGGCGACTTCGAAATCAACTTCGAGGACTACTTCGCCCAAGCGAAGAACTGATCGTTCCCCGTTGAACCGAAAGCGGTGCCCCCCCCCCGGGCGGGGGGCACCGCTTTCTCGCGTGATACCCGCTGAGTCAATACGATGCATCCATGACCACAGTTGCCGACTCGCCCATTCGCCTCGTCACCGAGATTCCCGGCCCGCTCAGCCGACAGATCGTCGCCCGCCGCGAGGCTGCCATGCCTTCCGGTGTCGCCAAGCTGACGTCGATCGCCGTCGAGTCGGCCCATGGCTCGACGGTGACCGACGTCGATGGCAACCGCTTCATCGACCTGGCCGGAGGCATCGGGATGCTCGCAGTCGGGCACACTCCCGAGGGGCTGGTCGATGCGATGACCGAGCAGGCCAGAAGGCTGGTTCACGTCTGTGCCATCGTCTCGACGTACGAGGCGCTGGTGGAAGTCGCCGAACGCCTCAACCGGCTCGCCCCCGGAGACTTCGCCAAGAAAACCGTGTTGATGAACTCGGGGGCCGAGGCCGTGGAGACCGCGGTCCACATCGCCCGCTCTGCCACCGGCCGCCAGGGGGTCGTCGTCTTCGACGGCGCCTATCACGGGCGGACCAACCTGACAATGGCGATGACTTCGAAGTTCTCGCTCTTCAAGAAGGGCTTCGGGCCGTTCGCGCCCGAGATCTACCGATTCCCGTTTCCGAACACCTATCGCCGTCCGGTCGAGATGACGGCGGACGAGTACGTCGCATGGGAGACCACGCGGCTCGACCATGCGTTCACCGCGATCGTCGACCCGTCCCACGTGGCGGCGATCGTCGTCGAACCGGTGCAGGGCGAGGCGGGCTTCGTTCCCGCTCCGGCCGTCTGGCTGCGGCGTCTGCGTCAACTGGCCGACCAACACGGGATCGTGCTGATCGCCGACGAGATCCAGTCGGGGATGGGACGAACCGGCAAACTGTGGGCGATCGAGCACAGCGGTGTCGTCCCCGACATGATCACCACCGCCAAATCGCTCGGGGCCGGGATGCCGATCTCCGCGGTGGTGGGGCGGGCCGAGCTGATGGATGCTCCGCATCCGGGAGGCTTGGGCGGGACGTACTCGGGTAACCCGCTGGCGTGTGTCGCCGCCCGGGAGGCGATCGACATGATCTCGACACCGGAATTCCTCGGGCGCTCGGCTTCCATCGGCGAACGCATGCGCCCACGACTGGAAGCCATCCAGCGTGCCCACCCCGACATGGTCGGTGATGTGCGGGGAGTTGGCTCGATGCTCGTGCTCGAGATCGTGAAGGACCCAGCAACCAAGGATCCATGGATGGAGGCGACGGCCGCCATCACCGCTGCCACGCTGCAACGCGGAGTCATCACCATTCGCGCCGGTCTGTATTCGAACTGTGTTCGATTCCTGCCTCCGCTGGTGATCTCGGATTCCGAACTCGACGCTGCTCTCGACGTCGTGGCCGAGGCGGTCGACGAGGTGGCGGAGACGATGCGATGAACGGCGCACCGATTCGCGTCGTCTCACTGACGGGCGGGCCCGCCCAACTGGGCGCTACCCATGGCACAGCATTCGCCGATGAGATCAAGGAGTACACCGCCGACCGGGTAGAACTGTCAGCGGAAGGCACCAAACTCACACGCGATGACCTGCGGGAACTCGCGGCTCGTTGCCTCCCCGCCCACCGGGAGTATTCCGCCGACCTGACCGAGGAGATGGAGGCACTCGCCGCCGGTGCCGGCATCTCGGTGGAGGAGGCGTTGATCGTCGGCGGCTACACCGACTTCATCGATCTGGTGCGGGCAGAGGCCGGGTCTGCCCGGGTCGACGACACCTGCACGGCGGTGGTCGTTCCCGACGGCCTTGCCTCCGGTGCGGGGTTCCTCGCCCAGACCTGGGACATGCATTCTTCGGCCACTCCGCACGTCGTGATGCTCGACCTCACGCCTGACTCCGGGCCCGCCGCCCTGGTGTTCAGCACGGTGGGCTGTCTGGGACAAATCGGGATGAACGAGGCCGGCATCGCCGTCGGGATCAACAACCTCACCGCGGCCGACGGCCGGGTCGGGGTCACGTGGCCGTTCGTCGTCCGCAAGGTCCTCCAGCAGACCGACTTCGACTCGGCGATGGCAGCGATCCTCGATGCCCCACTCGCCGGTGGGCACAATTTCCTGCTGTTCGATGCAGACGGGAACGGGGCTTCGATCGAGGCAATGCCCACGGCGACCCACGTCGACAGGCTGGAGTCGGTGCCGTTGGTTCACACCAATCACTGCGTCGCGCCCTCCACGAGGAGCGTCGAGGCTCCGCGCCCCGCCGCGCTGGACGAGAGCTCCCGTCTCAGGCTCGACCAGGCGTTGGAGCTGGTGGCCGACGGGCCGCTGGGCGTCGCCGAGATGATGGCTCTCACTCGGGACGAACGGTCGATCTGTCGGCATCCTGAGCCGCCGTACTCCTACGAGTCGTGCGGGGCGGCGATCATGCGACCGAGAACCGGGGAGTTCTGGGCGTGCTGGGGAGTCCCGTCGGAGAACGAGTACCGGCGGTTCGATCTGGCGGCGGTTGGTGCGAGATGAGCGAGTTGGTCTTCACCAATCTCACCAAGGAGAAGGCTGGCGAGTGCGCCGCCCTCGAGTTGCAGGCGTTCCCGCACGCCGACCCGGCTGAGTTGCTGAACCAAGAAGACATCGAGGCCTACGCCGACATCTTCCCGGAAGGCTTCTTCGTGTGTCTCGACGGCGACCGGGTGGTCGGTCAGGGGGCGGGGATCTTCCTCGACTTCGACTTCGACGCCATTCAGCACCGCATTGTGGACATCACCGGCGAACACCAGTGTCTCAAACACGACTGGGACGGTGCCTGGTACTACGGCACAGACATCGTCGTGCATCCCGACTACCGCCGTCGCGGGATCGGCAAGCGGCTCTATCAACTGCGCAAAGACGTCGTCAAGGAGCACAACAAGCGCGGCATCATCGCCGGCGGGCACATGAACGATTACGCCCAGCACATGGAGTCGATGTCGGTCGAGGAGTACGTGGCGGCGGTGAAGGCCCGCGAGCTCTACGACGCCACCCTCACCTTCCAGATGGACAACGGATTCGAGATCAGGGGCGTGTTGTACGACTACCTCCGGGACGAGGCCACCAACGACGCCTCTGCTCTCATCGTGTGGGAGAACCCCGACTACCAGCCCCCGTCTGCATGACGATCAGACTGCCCGCCTTCCTCGCCGACCCTATTCGGACCGATGCCGCCTACGCGGTCGTCGGGGCCACCGTATTCGACGGGACCACCGCGTCGCCGACGCCTGCGGCCACCGTGGTCATCCGGGCCGGTCGAATCGAAGCCATCGGCTCGGCTGACGACGGCGTGCCGGATGACGCCACCGTTGTCGACGGGAGCCGGTGCACGCTCATGCCCGGACTGGTTGAAGCCCATTCCCATGTGACGATGGTCGAGTATGTCGCCAGCTTTCCCCATCCAGACCACGGCGCCGAACCGCTGTACCCGGCGGTGCGCGGCCACGTTTTGGCCGACAATCTGCGGCGCGGTCTGCGCATGGGCGTCACGACCATCCGTGATGTCGGTGCGTACGGGGACACCCTTCTGGAGGTCCGCCAGGCGGTGCGCTACGGGGCATTCGTCGCCCCGCGTCTGCTCAGCTGCGGCAGGATCGTCTCGGCCACTGCCCCGGGCGGGCGGTTCTTTCCCGAGATGTATCGCGAGGCCGACGGTCCCGACGACATCCGCCGGGCGGTGCGTGAACAGATCCGGCGGGGGGCGGACTTCGTCAAGATCATGAGCACCGGTGCCCGGTCGGTGGAGATGGAGAACCCTCATCCCGCCCAGGTCACCGAAGCCGAGATGGAGGCATTTGTCGACGAGGCGACGCGACAGGGTTATCGCACCGCCGCCCACGCAGAAGGCCTCGGTGGTACAGAAGCGGCGATCCTCGCCGGCTGTGACACCATCGAGCACGGGTTCTATCTGAACCAGCGGCCCGACCTGTTGGATCACATGGCCGAGCACGACCAGACGCTGGTGCCCACGCTGGGCTTTCTCCATCACGTCGCCGAGTCAGGGGAGTGGACCGACCTGCTCGAATCGCAGGGCGAGTACAACGTCGAACAGGCGCACCTCACGCTGGCGGCGGCGAAGAAGGCGGGCGTGCGGATCGCCATGGGGGCGGACGCGGGGGATGCCGAACGGATCCACGAAGAGATCGGCTGGATGACCCATCACGGGCTCTCCGCCACCGATGCGCTGGTCGCAGCCACTTCGAGCGCTGCTGTCGCGCTGGGTATCGACGCCGAGGTCGGGACTGTCGAGGCGGGCAAGCTCGCCGATCTCATCTTGGTGGGTGGAGACCCTCTCGCAGATCCGACGGTGCTGGGCGATCGCGATGCCATCTGGCTGGTTTTCCGCAACGGCTCGCCGGCAGCCGGAACTCTGCTCGAACGTTCGCTCTAGCCAGAGCCTGCGCTCGGCACCGTTGGGTCGTTATGTGCTGGCGGCCTGCCGCTCGGCCATCCCGTTGAGGATCTCCAGTACCACCCGGTTCCCGAGGTAGGCGGTGATTTCTGCGTGGTCGTAGGCGGGGGAGACCTCCACCACGTCGGCGGCGAGCACGTTGAGGTCGCGGGCGAGGCGGCGAACGGTGTCGAGGAGCTCGCGCGACGTCATGCCTCCCGGCTCCGGAGTGCCGGTGCCTGGGGCCATCCCAGGGTCGACTACGTCGATGTCGACTGAGATGAACACGCCTTTGGCGCCTCCGTCGAGGGCGTAGTCGACCGCTTCGTCCACCACGGTCCGCAAACCGCGTTCGACGATGTGGTCCATGCGGTACGAACGCATGCGTTGTTTTTCCATCCACGCCACCACGTCGGGTTCGGGCCAGTAACCGCGGAGTCCGATCTGGACGAAGCGGTGCCCGGGCACCGCCCCCGAATCCACCAGCCGCCGCATCGGCGTCCCGTGCCCGTAGAGATGGCCGTTCTGCAGGTTGCCGGTGTCGGCGTGGGCGTCGAAGTGGATGAGGGCGAACTCGCCGTCACCGTGGACGCGGGCGACACCGGTGGCGTTCGGGTAGGTGATCGTGTGATCCCCGCCGAGGATGATCGGCACCTTTCCGGCTGCGGTCACGGCCTCCACCATGTCTGCGATCCGGTCGATCGACTCCTCGATGTAGCCGGGGGACACGTACGCATCACCGACGTCGACCACCCCGAGCGCACCGAGCGGGTCGATACCGGTCGGCAGGTGGGGCCGGTAGCCGTCCATCGCCCCGTAGTCGGCCTCGCGTATCGCCTGGGGGCCGAACCTTGCTCCGGGCCGATAGGTGGTGCCCCAGTCGAGCGGCGCCCCCATGATGGCGACCTTGCCGGGATGGTCGGCGAGTTCGTCGACCCGCAACGCCGGCACACCGAGGAAGGACTGGCGGCTGGCGAAGCTGATGTACTCGGCCGAGGCGAAGGGGATCTCCTTCGCCCGCTTCTCGTACGGAACGTGGGCGGCGGCGTCGTCGGTCATGCGCGCGACGCTAACCGGGCGAGCAGGCGAGATCACGATCGGTGCCGGGAGTTCCTCCGAAAGGGGCCCCTTTGAGGGGTGCCTAAGATTCCAGGCATCTGCCTAGTAAAAATGTCAGTTGCCTAGTAGATTTGGGTACCGTGAACCTTGGACAACCACTCTCATCTCTGATAACCACCCTCTCGGGACAGGTTCTCGAGGTGCTGGTCAACACCTCTTATCCCCTGTCAGGTCGACACGTGATGAGGCTGTTGCGTCGAAAGGCCAGCCAGCAGGGCGTCCAGAATGCCCTCGACGATCTGGCGGCCCACGGAATCGTCGAACAGATTTCAGCTGGGGGATCAATCCTCAACACCCTCAACCGGGACCACATTCTGGTTCCCTACATCGTCGGCATCGTCAACCTAAGAGACGAGCTAATCGACCGGATCGCGACCATCGTCACAGAGGAAGCGCCCGGAGTGAGACGGGCGATCCTGTTCGGCTCTCTGGCGCGAGGCAACGCCGACGAAGAGAGCGATATCGATATCGCCCTGATATGGCCAGACGAGGAACAACAAGAGAGCGCTCAACAGAACATCGCCGTTCGGGTCGACAGTCTGACCGGAAACGCATGCCGCCTCCTCCATTACACCGAAGAGGAATTCGCCACCCTCGCTGAGAGAACCCCAGAGTTGTATGCCGCCTTCGAGTCCGAGGGAATCGATCTGCTCATGACTCTGGTTCGTTGATGGCGAGGAAGTCCTCACGAACCCGGTCCTGTAGTCCTCAGGATGCGGCTCAGCGATACGACCAAGCCAAAGCCTTCGCGGCCCTTGCTGAACTGGATCCAGAAGCCGCCGACGGACCGACTCGGTCAGCAGCGGTGAGCAATGCCGTCCTTGCCGCTATTGCGGCCGCCGACGCGATCTGCTGTCGACGTCTCGGCCGCCACGCCGCCGGCGACGACCATCAACAATCACTCGGCCTCGTCGAGGAAGCAGGAGACGTGGGCCGGAAAGCGAGAGGTCACCTGGAGACCCTGTTGTCGATCAAACATAAGGCGCAATACGAGGAGGTAGACCCCACAGTCACCGAGGCGAGAAGAGCGATCCGTGCCATGCGCTCCATCCTCGAGCTTGCCGCCCGAGCCTAAGCCCTGACGGACTCTGCGCGGACTCCTCAACAAAACGCTCCGGGCCGATGTGAGACGCGATCAAGAACCGCGGCCCTCAGTCCATGGTGCGGGCGGTGCCGGAGAAGCCTCCGAAGAAAACCCCGATCAACACCCCTGGGAGGAGCGTGGTGGCGATGGCGTCGCCCACGGACTTGTCGGTGAACAGCATCAACGCACCGAACACCAGGAGCAGGGCCAGCGGCAGGGCCACGGTGATGTCCCGCACGATGGCTTTGACCATCCGTGACTCTTGTTCGGCGGCCGACTCGTCGGTGTGAACGCTCTCGGACATGACGCCACACGATAGTGAAGGTGACGTTCGCCCTGCGGCCACCGATCGGGGGGCGGCCAGCTGACACCGCTTGGGTGCGAGTTCGAACCCTGGCTCCGCCGCGGCCCATCGTCGCTGGGAACTGTCTGTGTCTACGGGTGGCCTGCCCCAACAAACCGCCGGCCTGCCACTTCGATGGGATCGTCGGGGAGCCATGACAACTCGGTATCCCTTTGCGAGTCCCGTTCGTCTCTATAGGTGGAAACGTTTCGAGGATCGAAAGGAGAAACGCACATGAGCTTCGTGAATGAGGCCGGTTGGGATCGGATCGTCAGGGTGGCCCTGGGTGTGGTGATCCTGTATTTGGGTTGGAGTGGCGTTACCGATGGTGGGTTGGGTACCGTTTTCAAGTTCCTAGGGCTTGTGCCGCTTGCGACGGGGCTGGTCGGTTGGTGCCCGCTGTATTCGATGCTTCGGTTCCGCACCAACGGCAGGTCGCGAGAGGCGGTCAAGGTCGCCTGATGGCAATCACCCGTGTGCCGCTGCCTTTCGGCCGTCGTCCAGGTCGCCTACTCCTCAACGGGAGTGCAGATGAGTGGCCTTGACGTGGCGGCGTTTGGCAGGCCGACAATTCTGGAAGTGTTGGCACCTTCGTGTAACGAGTGTCGGGCGATGCAGCCGGATTTGGATGCGACTGCGGCGGAGTTCTCCGACCGTGTGGATCGAGTGACGGTGAACGCGGCGGAAGAGATCGAGACCATGCGAGAGCTCGGTGTGATGGGCACACCAACTCTGATCGGGTTCAGAGAGGGAGGCGAGGTGTTCCGCTTTACGGGTCGTCGGAGCCGATCAGAACTCCAGGAGCTGTTCGCTGCTGTCTCGACCGGAGCCAACCCTTCTGAGATGGGACACCGGGATCTGGTGTTTCGGTTTGGGAGTCGGGTCGACGTTGACCGGGTTGGGTTTGCTCTCGGGACCGGCGTGGCCGCTGGTCATCATCGGTGGGGCTGTGGTTGCTCTGGGAGCGTTGTCGTGGCTGGGGCAGCGTCCGTGACGGAGACACTCGAAGGACTCGATAGCCATGCGGCGGCGCTCTATCGGTTTGCGTTGAGCATCACTCGCGACCCCGAACTCGCGGCCGACCTGGTGCAAGACACTTTTGTCCGGGCGCTGCAGCGATCTCATCAGTATCAGGGCGAGGCTCCGTTGGGAGCGTGGCTGCGTCGGATTCTGCACAACCGTGCGATCGACCAGGCCCGCCGTGCAGTCCATGAAGTCGTCGTCGAAGAAGTCGAGGATCGGTGGCGCGATGACGAATACACGATCGATCCCGCAGCAGTGGCGGAACGGACCGAGACACGTGAGGATCTGCAGGATGCCCTTGTCCGGTTGCCCTTCATCTATCGGGTCGCCGTGGTGCTGCACGACGTCGAAGGCTGGACCGTTCGTCAGATCGCCGAACTCGCGGAGATTTCCCTCCCCGCGGCCAAACAGCGACTCCGTCGAGGGCGGATGGCGCTTGTGACGGCTTTGGCGGACGGCCATGAGCGCCGTAAACGACTCGAAGGAGTGCCCATGCGCTGCTGGGATGCCCGCAAACACATATCCGACTACCTCGACGGAAACCTCCCGGCCTCAACCGCTCACGTCATCGAGGCTCACCTTCAAGCCTGTCCCACCTGCCCGGCCCTCTACGCGGCCCTCGTCGACGCCCGCCAGCAGCTCGGCAACCTCCGAGACCCGGACACGGTGATTCCGCCCGACCTGGAAACCAGGATCCACACGCTGCTCACGGAACGCGACGCGGGGTCTCCACCCACAGCCGTCTGAGGTGTGAGAAGCCACGAAAGTCCGTCACCTCCAAGCTCACCGGTCTGCCAACGCCGGGATGTCAGGGATGCGGGGATTCAGACGCGACGGTCACCCTCCCGTGGGGTCCTGTCGGAGCGAGAAGACCACCGTCTGCAGATCGGTGAACTCTTCGATCCGTTGCCGGCCCCATCCGGTGTCGGTGCCGGCGGCGCCCCCGAACGGCTGGAAGGTTTCCCAGAAGTCGGTCGAGTCGTTGACGACCACCGTTCCGGATCGGATTCGATCCGCGTACCAAAAGGCCTTGGAGAGGTCGTTCGTGAACACCGCTGCCTGCAGTCCGAGATTCGTCCGGTTCGAGATACCGATGGCGTCGTCGTCATCCTTGGCGACCAGGATCGGGAGGACCGGTCCGAACGACTCCTCACGCGAGACGAGGGAATCCTCCGGAACCCGATCGATCACCGTGAAGTCGTAGTACAGGTCGGTCGGGTATCCCGCGGCGCGCCCGCCGCCGATCAGCACTTCAGCGCCACGATCGCGGGCGTCTGCGATGTGACGGTCCATCTTGTCCGCGGTCGGCGCGTTGTTCAGCGGACCCATCGTCGTGTCGTCCGCGAACGGATCGCCCAGCTTCACCACCTCGCTCGCCTTGAGCGCGGCGGCGACGAACTCGTCGTGCACCGAGTCCAGGACCACCACCCGTTCGGTGGCACAGCACACTTGTCCGGCGTTGTAGTACGCGCCGTACACAGCCGCTTCGGCGGCTGCTGTCACATCGGCGTCGCCGGTGACGATCAGTGGACCGTTGCCCGACATCTCCATGATCGAGCGTTTGAGCCCCATGGACGAGACGATCTTCTTGCCGGTCTCGGACGACCCGGTGAAGCCGACCGCGTCGACGCCGGGATGGGTCACGAGCGCCGCGCCGATGTCGCCGGCGCCAGGGATGACCGAGATCGCCCCCTTCGGAACGCCGGCCTCCTCGAACACCTTTGCCATCTCCAAGAGTGCCCACGCGGTGAATTCCGGAGGCTTGACGATGACGGCGTTGCCGGTGGCCAGACCCGGCCCCACGTATTCCATCGGGATCATCACCGGGAAGTTCCACGGCGTGATCGCCGCCCACACTCCCACCGGGCGGCGAACGGTGAACATGCGACGGTGCCGTTCGGTCGTCGGGATCAGCTCGCCTTTGAGCCGCTTCACGTCTTCGGCGGCGATCTGGAAGTAGTCGCCTGACTCGGCGATGTCGTCGACCGCCTCGGCATGGAACGGCTTTCCCTGCTCGAGGGTCAGGATGCGGGCCACTGCGTCCACACGGGTCTGCCAGAGATCGTGGATGCGAGTGCACAGATCCGCCCTTTCGAACGCCGTCCACTGGCGGAGTTCGTCGGTGGCTTCACGTGCCGCCGCCACCGCCCGGTCGATGTCCGCCTGGGATGCCTTGGGAACGGTGTAGATGTGCTCGCCGGTGACGGGCGATCGCACTTCGTACGTTTCGGTTCCCGTGCCCGCGGTCCACTCGCCGGCGATGAAGAGTTCGAGTTCTTTGACCATGCTTCCAGAGTATCCGGACTCCCACGGGGAGCGGGCCGCGGTTAGCGTTCGCCTTGGTGACGACTTGATGACTTCCACGAAGAGCCTGCGACCTGGCGTCTCCAGCGTCGACCGACATGGATCGGCCGCGGCGGGTCTGTTCCCACTGGACAGGTTTCATCGAGTGCCCTCCTACTTCGACGACAACCTGGTTGCCCACCGGCACTGGATCCCTCCGGAGACGTGAGCCGGAGCATCGAAGGTTCGCACTCAAGGAGGTTTCACATGAGAGGTCCCGTCACTCGGGAATGGTTTCAGAGGGCCAAGCAGGTCCTGCCCAATGGCGTGTCGTCGGGGTTTCGTTATTGGGGAGAGGACGAGACGTTCGTCATCGACCGCGGTCTCGGCGGCCACGTCTGGGATATGGACGGCAACGAATACATCGACTACCAGCTCGGATTCGGACCGGTCATCCTCGGCCACGCCGATCCGTACGTGTGCGATGCGGTGGCGGAGGCCGCCAGGCGGGGCACCACCTTCGCCATGACCCAGAAGCCCGAGATCGAGGCCGCGGAGAAGGTGCTCGCCGCTCTCGGCTGGGCGGATCGCTTGCGGTTCACCAACACCGGCACCGAAGCCACGATGGGTGCGCTGCGTCTCGCCCGCGGCTGGGGAGCGCGAGACCTCGTCCTCAAGTTCGAGGGCGGGTACCACGGTGGACACGATGGGCTTCTCTTCACCACTGCCGGCGCGCCGCCGGAGTACCTCGGGTCGCGGCTTCGTCCGTTGATCGTGCCGTCGTCGTCGGGAATTCCGGAGAGCGTGAAGACCCACATCAGGACGCTGCCGTACAACGACGTAGAGCTCGTCGAGGAATTCTTCGCCGACCACGGGCGGGAACTGGCGGCGGTCATCGTTGAGCCCATGGCGTCCAACTTCATGGGTGTCACCCCTGAACCGGGGTTCCTCGAAGCGCTGCGGCGACTCTGTGACGAGTACGACTCGGTGCTCATCTTCGACGAGGTCAAGACCGGTTTCCGTCTTGGTCTTGGCGGCGCCGTCGCCGAATACGGTGTGGCGCCGGACATCGGCACCTATGCCAAGGCGCTAGGAAACGGGTTCCCGGTCGCTGCCATCGCCCTCAACGACCGTCTCACCGAAGGCTGGGAATTGGGAGGGATCACCCAGACAGGGACGTACTCGGGAAACGGGGTGGCAGTCGCCGCCGCTTCGGCCACGATCGATCGACTGTCGGACGGGACGGTGTACGAACACATCCGTCAGATCGGCACCAAACTGATGACAGGCGTCCAGAAGAGCCTCGATCATCACGGACTCGAAGGCACCGTCGTCGGTCATCCTTCGATGTTCTCGGTGTTCATCGGGGAAGGGACGCCGAGCGAGTACCGGCATGTCGCCGGTCACGACAGCCGGGTGTACGACGCCACCATCATGCGCATGATCGACTACGGCGTCATGCCCTGTCCCGATGCCCTCGAGACCTGGTTCATCTGCGGGGCGCACACCGAGGCAGACGTCGATCTGACGCTCGACGCCTTCGACAAGGCATTGGGCGAGGTGCTCTCGAGCCCGATCGCCACTCACACGCAGCGGGAGGAGTGAGGTGGAGATCCGGGACGCTCGTCCGGATGACTTCGACGCGATCGTGCCGTTGATCCGGTCCTTCTACGAACTCGACCGCAATCCCTTCGATGCCGATCTCGTTGACAGCGGACTCCGCCCGCTCCTGGCGGGCGAGGCTCCCGGCTTCGTGATCGTCGCCGAACACGAAGCCGAGATCCTGGCGTACGCGGTCGTGACCTGGGGGTGGTCCATCGAGGCCGGCGGCCGCGACGCGCTGCTCGACGAGATCTACGTGGCGGACCGAAGTCGCGGGATCGGCGCAGAGATGATGTATCAGATCATCGACCGGTGTCGGGAGGCGGGATGCAGGAAGATGTTTCTCGAGACCGAGTCGCACAACCGAGCGGCGCGCATCTTCTACACGCGGCACGGCTTCGACATGGACGACAGCGTCTGGATGAGTATCGAACTGTGACCGTCGCCATGTCTCCCTCGCTCTGGAACGACCAGATCGGGGATCAGCCGGTGCGGCCACCGCTGCCCGGCGATGTCGATGTCGACGTGGCGATCGTCGGCGCTGGCTACACCGGGCTGTGGACGGCGTTGTATCTGCGCCGCCTGGCCCCTGATCTCCGGGTCGTGATGCTCGACGCCAACAGGGTCGGGTTCGGTGCGTCGGGCCGCAACGGCGGGTGGTGCATCGGCGATCTGGCTGCCAGCGATGCGCGCTGGCGCTCGGTGGCCGGACCCGAGGGCGCCGGTCGAATGCATCGAGCGATGGTCGGCACCCTCGACGAGATCGAGAGAATGACTGCGCAGCACGGCATCGAATGCGATTGGGCGCGCGCCGGCGCGCTGCACCTTGCTCGCAACGGGGGTCAGGAGGCTCGCCTTCGTGCCGAGGCGAAAGGCGACCTCGAATGGCTCGAAGCGTCCGAAGCGTCGGCGCGTGTGGGGGCCGATGCAGTCCGCGGAGCTCTGTTCGATCCCCACACGGCAGTGCTGCACCCGGGCAAGCTCGTGGTGGGTTTGGCCGCCGCGGCCGAAAGCGTCGGGGCGGTGATCTATGAGGGCACCGCCGCCTCGCGGGTCTCGTCGGGTCGGGTCGAAACCGAACGCGGCGTCATCCGGGCAGATCACGTGGTCATCGCCACCGAGGCATATACCACCTCGCTCGCCGGACGGTTCCGAGATCTCGTGCCCTTCTACTCGCTGATGCTGGCAACCGAGCCGCTGTCCGAAGACCTGCTGGCCCGTGTGGGTCTCGTGGACCGGCCCAGTTTCACGGACGGGCGGTATCGGGTGATCTACGGCCAGCGGACGGCGGACGGACGTCTCGCTTTTGGCGGCCGGGCTGCGTCCTATCGGTTTGGTTCGAAGATCGAACGATGGGTCGAGGAAGACGCCGGCTATCACGGACTGGTGCATTCCACCCTGCTCGACCTGTTTCCGTTCCTGGCCGATGTGGAAGTCACGCACCGGTGGGGAGGGGTCCTCGGCGTGCCGCGCAACTGGACCCCGTTCGTCGCCGTGGACGAGGAGCCCGGAGTGCATCGCGCCGGCGGGTATGTAGGGGAGGGGGTGGCGGCCACCAACCTGGCGGGACGGTGCCTCGCCCATTCGATCGTGGGGACCGGTGACGACGTCACCACGCTGCCCTGGGTCCGGCGGGCATCGCGGCGGTGGCCGGTGGAGCCGTTTCGGTGGATTGGGATCACGGCTGCTGCGGCGCTCTTCGAGCGGGCCGACCGACGGGAGGCAGCGTCGGACCGCCCATCCGCCGCAGCCGAATTCGTGGGAAGACACCTCCGCCGCTAGATCGGCTTTTTAGCGGGGCAGCGGTTCATTTTTGGACCGCAACGCAGAGCAGAAGCGGCGCCTGAGTCACAGGAAGGCGATTGCAGCGGTCCCCACCACGAGGCAATAGCCGACGAAGGGACCAAGACCGCGAGACACCAGCAGCCGGATCAGGAAACTGATCGCCGCGTAACCTGCGACTGCTGCGACCACCACGCCGACGATGACCGGCCCGGGTGAGATCGACGTGCCGGCGACGTCGATGAGCGAGATGAGCCCGCCACCTGCGATGGCGGGGATCGCCAGCAGGAACGAATACCGTGCCGCCTCCTGTCGGTCGAATCCGCGCATGAGGGCTGCGGTGATCGTCGAACCCGACCGGGAGATCCCGGGCACCAGGGCGAGAGCCTGCGCACAGCCGACGGCCACTGCGTCCATGGTCCTGCCTGATTCGAGACGTCGCTGGCCGTCAGCCCACCGCGAGCCGACGAGGAGGATCAGCCCCGTTGCCACCAACGCCATCCCGACCAGTCTGGGACTCTCCTCGAATTCTCCGAGCACGCCACGCAGCGGGAGTCCGACGAGCGCCGGGATCGTGCCGATCGTGACAAGGAAGATGAGCCGGCGGCTGCGCGTGTCGGTAGGGCGCCGCAGCACGTCGAGGATGTCGGACCGGTAATAGGCGAGCACCGCCAGGAGCGTCCCCAGATGCAGTACCGCGGTGATGGCGAGGTCGGGGTCACCCACGTCGATGCCGACCTCCGAGAGGAAGGCGGGTACGAGCACGAGATGACCGGATGATGAGATGGGGAGGAACTCGGTCAGACCCTGGACGAGGCCCCACACGAAGGCGTCGAGCACGGCGCCACCCTACCCCCCGACGAGCACCGCCACAGTCGCGTCGAGGACGGCGGCTGCCACCGTATCCGCTGCTCCCTCGGGCACGGCCACGAGTCCTGACCGTTCGCCGAAGTCTCCGTCCCTGACATCGACGATGACACCTTCGACGCCACCCGCTGGCGTGACCACTCTCACTCGCATGCCGGGGCTGGCTCCCGCTGGGATCTCGAGTTCGATCGCCCACCAGCCTTCCGGGATCCCGGTGTCGGCGGAGGTCGTGCCACCACCGGCGAGGACCGGCTCACCCGCGAAGATCTGGCGGGAAGCCGTGACCGGAAGGTGGATCGGTGCGAAGAGCCCGACAGGGACGTCCCGCCATACCACCTGCGTCTCGTCGACGACATCGCCCACCCCGACGCTGTCGACGGTGAACGGGTGCGGGACGGTCTGCGTCGGGCGGATCTCGAGGATCACACCCGTGACGAGTACGAGGGCGGCGAGTGCCCATCGCATGTAGGGGGGACGGGAAAGCCAGAACACGTCGGCGACCGTACCGGCCGGACACCGCGGGCAGAAGGGGTCTGTCAGTCGGCGGCGGCTGCCGCCG
>JBBDWN010000009.1:30338-52551 GCA_040902855.1 Acidimicrobiia bacterium
CGCCCCCCCCCCTCGACTCTTTCTTCGGTTTCTTCGAACCGTCCTTCTTGGACGTTGTCTCCGGTTTCGGACTGTCCGAGGGTGCCGAGGAGTCGGAGGACGAGTCAGAGGAGCTTCGCGTCGCCCTACTGTCGGTCGCGTAGAACCCGGGACCCTTGAACACGACTCCGCTGGCGTGGAAGACCTTCTGGAGTTCTCCGCCGCACGCGTCGTGCTTCTTCAGCGGCCGCGCCGAAAAGGACTGCACCCTTTCGAAGCGCTCGCCACAGTTCTTGCAGAGATATTCGTATGTGGGCATGGGTGGCTGCTCTCGTGGAGTGAACGAACAAACATTCTACCGGCCGTCCCCATTCCCGCCGAATGGCGTCCCGGGCCGATCCCTACACTGGCCGAATGCCAGTCTGGCTCGCACTCCTGGGCGCCTATGTCGTCGGTTCGATCGACTTTGCGGTGGTCGTGGCCCGCAGCAGAGGTATCGACATCCACGCCGTGGGTTCGGGCAACCCCGGGACGTCGAATGTCCTTCGAACCATGGGAAAGGGTCCTGCCGCCATGGTGCTCGTTGGCGACATGTTGAAAGGTGTGATCGCGGCCGCCTTCGGATGGGTGGCGGCCGGTGGAGACCCGGCCAACCAGCCCATCGCCTATCTCGCCGGCCTGCTGGCCGTGGTGGGACATGCGTATCCGGTGTTCCATCACTTCCGGGGCGGCAAGGGAGTCGCCGCGGCGGGCGGCGTGATGCTGTTCACCGTTCCGATCGGCGCCCTCATTCTCGCCGTGGAGTGGGCGATCGTGGCGAAGGTGTTCAAGGTGGCCTCGATCGCATCGCTAGTCGGGGTAGTCGGAGCGTTGCCGCTGGCCTACCTGTTCGGTGCACGCGGATGGTCACTGTTCTGGATGGGAGCGATCCTCGTCTTGATCGTTTGGCGTCACCGTCCCAACATCCAGCGCATGATCGAAGGTTCCGAGCAGAGAGTTCCAACGTGAGATTCAGCCCGAAGGCCGCGCTGCGCACTTTCCTGCCTGCGCAAGAGGTTCCGAAGTGAAGGTCGATGTCGCTGTCATCCCGGCCGCGGGGCGCGGAACGCGGATGCGGCCTGCAACGCGGGTCGTCCCCAAGGCGCTGTTGACTGTCGTCGATCGGCCGGCCATCCAGTACGCCGTCGAGGAGGCCGCCCGGGCCGGAGCATCCGAGGCGATTCTCATCGTCGACCTCGACGTGGGACATCTCATCCACCAGCACTTCGTGTCCGAGGGTCGGCTCCCCGGCCTCGAGGACATCAGGGTCCGCCCGGTCGTCCAGGAGGAGCCGCTCGGATTGGGCCATGCCGTCTACGAAGCACAGGACATGGTGGCCGGTCGTCCGTTCTTCTGCATCCTCGCCGACGACATCGTTCCCCCCGGGAGGGACATTCTCCCGAACCTCGCCGCGGCCGCCGACAACTACGACTCGGTGATGTATCTGCGTCCCGTGCCGCCGGAAGTCGTTCCGACCAAGGGCATCGCGGTCCCCTCATCCGAGATCGTCGACAAGGTCCTGTCGTTGTCAGGCTCGGTAGAGAAGCCGTCACTCGAGGATGCGCCGTCCGACCTGGCCCTCATCGGAAGGTATCTCTTCACCGCGGAGATCTTCTCCATTCTGGCGACACTCGAGCCCGGTCACGGCGGTGAGATCCAGTTGACCGATGCCATCGACGAGTTGGGAAAGAGAGGCCGCCTCAAGGGCTATATCGACGATATCGATCTGCTCGACATCGGCACGCCGGTAGGTCTCTTGCACGCATCGATGGTGCTGGGTCTGGCGAGCTTCGGTTCCGAGTTCGCGGACAAGGTCCGGCCGCTCTTCGCATGAGACCTCTCCCCGACGCCCAGCGGGACGTGCTCGCCGGCGTGTCCCGGTTGGAGCCGGTCGAGGTCGATCTCGACCGCGCGCTCGGTCTCATCCTCGCCGAAGACGTCGTGGCGCCCCACGACGTGCCCCCGTTCACCAACTCGGCAATGGACGGTTTCGCGGTGGTGGGCGCAGATGTCGCCTCGGCTCCGACGGTGCTGAAGGTGATCGAGGATGTCGCCGCCGGTCACGTCGCCGCCGCGTCCGTCAGCCCGGGGAAAGCCATTCGGATCATGACGGGAGCACCGATGCCAGAGGGGGCGGACACCGTCGTGCGGGTCGAGGACACCGCCAGTGAGCACGGCAGGGTTCGGATCATGGCGGAAGTGGCCACCGGCAGCGCGGTTCGGGCCGCGGGCGGTGATGTGGCGGCCGGGTCGCTGGTGTTCCGCGCCGGGACCGAACTCACGCCGCCCCATCTCGGCGTGCTCGCAACGATCGGAGTGGCCCGTCCTCGGGTCTTCCGGAATCCGCGAGTCGCGCTGATGTCCACAGGTGACGAGGTCCTCGCACCGGAGACGCCCACCCTGAGGCCCGGAACGATCAGGGACGCCAACCGTCCACTGTTGAAGGGACTCCTCGCCGAGGTAGGGGTCGAGGTCCGTGACTTCGGGATCATCGGCGACGATGCCGATCGCCTTCGCTCGGTGCTGATCGAGGCGGCGGCCGAGTCCGACGTGGTGGTGACCTCGGGCGGGGTCTCGATGGGTGACTACGACCTCGTGAAGCAGATTCTCACGGAGCTGGGGTCGGTTGAGCTCTGGAAGGTGGCCATGCAACCGGCCAAGCCGTTCGCCTTCGGGTCGATCAACGGCACCCCGTTGTTCGGACTGCCCGGGAACCCGGTGTCGGTCATTGTGGCCTTCGAGAATTTCCTTCGCCCGGCGCTGTTGAAGATGCGCGGCGCCGCGTTGCTGTTCCGTCCACTCACTTCGGGGGTGTGGGCGGAACCGGTGGACACGGATCCCGCCAAAGCGGTGTTCCTGCGGGTGGTGCGGGACGGGGACAAGGTGCGGCTTGCAGGCGGCCAGGAATCGAACGTGCTCTCCGCTATGGCCAACGCCGACGCTTTCGCGGTCGTCGGATCCGGGATCTCGTCGATGGGTGTCGGGGACCCCGTGCCTCTGCTCGAGTTCCGCCTCCCGGCTGGAAGGACTTACGAGGAGGTGCTCGGATGACGGATTTTCCGCACCTGTCCGACTCGGGCGATGTTCACATGGTGGACGTCGGAGGCAAGGACGTGACCGACCGGATCGCCGTCGCGGAGTGCACGGTGACGATGGCAGAGTCGACGGCGACTGCGCTCTTCGGCGGTGGGCTTCCGAAGGGTGACGCGCTGGCTTCGGTTCGGCTTGCCGGGATCATGGCGGCCAAACGGACCCCCGACCTGATCCCGCTCTGTCACCCGGTCGCCATCACGGGTGTCGAGGTCACGGTCGAGCCGCATCCTGGGGGAGTCCGCATCGAGGCGACCGTTCGTACGACCGGTCGCACCGGTGTCGAGATGGAGGCAATGACCGCTGTTTCGGTGGCGTCCCTGGCTCTCTACGACATGGTGAAGGGCGTCGAACGCGGCGTCGAGATCGGCCCGCTTCGACTGGTCCGCAAGTCGGGGGGCCGCTCGGGCACGTGGACAAGATGACCGGTGTGCTTGGGTCGGAGGACTCGCCGGCGCTAGTCTGCGATGGCTGTTCGCGCGGAGCGAGCACCCCACAAATATCATGATGACCGCACCATTTCTCATCGCAGCCCTCGTCCTCGCCACCATCTGGGGGATCTACCTCTTCCCGTCGATCTCGGGTGGCAGGAAAGAAGCACCGCTCAACTCGACCGAGGATTTCGATCGCTGGACCCACCTCATGGCAGACGTCCAGCGGCGGTCGATGAACCCGACCAGGGTCACCGCTCGCGACATCGTGCGCACCCGACGCCGGCGTGCGCTTGGTGTACTCGTCGTCCTGGCCGTCGCCACCCTGGTCACGGCGTATGCCACCAAGTCGATCGGCTGGCTGCTCGTCCATCTCACCGTGGACGCGGCGATCGCCTGGTACATCGGCATGCTCATGCAGGTTCGGCAGGCACAGGAAGCCCGAGCGGCGCAAGTCCATGTGGCGAACCGGCCGACCGACGCCGACTCTCCCCAGGTTCGCGTCGTCGCCGGACAGTGAGCCTGGTCCCATCCGATGACCTCGATCGGATAGCCGACGAGGTCCGTCCTGTCCTCGATGACCGGTTCGTCGCCCGCGAACGGGGCATCAGCGGCAGTCGCACTGTCATTCGGTCGAGCGCCAACGCGATCCGCAGCCTCCACCGTGGAGAGTTCGCGGCGGCTCTCGATCTCATCACCCACGCCGGCGCAGTGCTCGCCGAGATCGCCGAGGGCCTGGCCGACCATCAGGACATCCTCCATGCCGGTTTCATCACCGATGCGGCGAAGGAGTACGCAGAGGCGAGGCTCACTGCGGCGATTTTCGCCGGGGATCCGCTTCCCACTGCGGGCGACCTCGGGATCGATCCGGTGCCATTCCTGCATGGACTGGGCGAGACGGTGGGGGAGTGCCGACGCCGGATGCTCGATCGCCTCCGCACCGGGGAGATCAACGAGGCCGAGCGGCTGCTTGACTCGATGGATGCCATCGTGGATCTGCTGGCGACCATGGACTATCCGGATGGCATGACCTCGGGACTCCGGCGGACCACCGACGTGGGCCGCTCGCTGGTCGAGCGGTCGAGAGCGGACCTGACCTCGACCGTCGTCCAGGACCGTTTGCGAGCCGACTTGGAGAGCCATCGCCCGGGATGATGTCGGGGCGGTCGGTGCTAGCCTTCCCCGGCCTTGGGGGTGTAGCTCAGCCCGGCAGAGCACCTCGTTCGCAACGAGGGGGTCACGGGTTCAAATCCCGTCACCTCCACCAAGAACCACACTTTCGTTAGCCTGATCCGCTGTGACCTCCCGCTCCCTCAGACTTCTCCTGCTGTGCGCGTCCGTGGCCATCGGCGCCTGTTCGCCCGAGGCGGTTGAGACGCCCACCACTTCCACGGTGGCCGGTTCGGCTACCACGCCATCGACGTCGGAGACGACGACCACTACGGCTCAGCCGCAGACCACGTTGCCGCTCGGAACCGAGGATCTCCCCCTGTCGATGCGGGAGGAGATCGCCGGGCTCATCACACTGACTGAAGAGTTGCGAGAGCTCACCTTTCTCCAACCTCCGAAGATCGTGGTCGTGACCGAAGAGGAACTCGAAGCGCGGGTCCGCGAGTCGATCGCCGAGGATGTCGAGGATGTTCCTGCGGACGAGGCGTTGCTGGAGTTGCTCGGATTGATCGACCCGGAGGTCGATCTCTTGCAGCTGTACCTGGATCTCTACGGGGAACAGGTCGCCGGGTACTACGACGGGGAGGTCGGCGAGTTGGTCGTTCCGGCCGCCGAGACCCTGTCCCCGCTGCAGAAGGCGACCTTGGTCCATGAACTCACCCACGTCCTCACTGATCAGCGGTTCGGGTTCAACGCCGTCTACGAAGGACTGATCGAGGATCAACGCTTCGACGAAGCGGTCGCGTTCCTCTCGGTGATAGAAGGCGACGCCACCCTCACCGAACTCCTCTATATCCAGGATCTCGACGTGAGCGCACGGCAGGATCTCCTTGCGGAGATCTTCGGCGCCGACTCGACCGTCCTGGACACTGCCCCGGAGTTCCTGCAGAACTCCCTCTTCTTCCCGTATCACGAGGGTCTCGCCTTCGTCCAGCGCTCGTACGAGTTGGGTGGATTCGACGAGGTCAACCGCCTCTATGTCGAGCCTCCGACGTCGTCCGAGCAGATCATCAACCCGAGGGACTATCAGCGGGACATGCCCATCCCGGTGGAGGTCTCCGAGCATGTTCTGTCCGGGTACGACGTCGTGTTCCGGTCGACGTGGGGCGAACTGAGTTTCGACCTCATGTTCGAACAGATTCTGGGCGGAGCCCCCGAGGCGAGTGACGGATGGGGCGGGGACGCCTACATCCAGTGGTTCGACGGCTCCGACGCCGCCCTGCTCATCGAGTTCGTCGGCGACTCCCCGACCGACGCCCAGGAGTTGCACGCCGCATTGGTCAGTTACGTGACGGTGGGAATGGGGGTGGCAGTCGAGTCACAGGAGACGAACGGTGGCGTCGTGTTCGAGGGCGACGACTTCGCCTTCGTCCGCGTGGTGGCCGATCGGGTTTGGTTCGTGGCGGCCGGCGACCCTGCGATCGGCTCGGAGATCGTCGCCGCTCTGCCCTGAGTGCGAGGCTTCACCTCCTGGCCTCTCGCCGATACCGTCCCGGTGCATGGATCTCGTCGACGTCTCCATCGGTGAGGCGGACTATCGGGCCGTCAAGGTCCCGACATCCTTCGTCGACCGCTGGCGGGGGATGAAGGTCAGGACCGGGGCGATGGTCTTCTCCACCTCGTCGGTGCACGGTTTCGGAATGGATCGGGATCTCACCGTCGTTGCCATCGACGCAGCCGGCATCGTGATCGCCGTCAAGACCCTGCGACCGAGATGGATCGTCGCCGTGCCCCGGGCACGTCACATCCTCGAACTCGAGATCGGTCTCCCGCGCCCGCGTGTCGGCGACCCTGTCCGGTTCTACGATCGTGTCCATGGTGGGACGACTGGTGGTGTGCGCGACTCCGATCGGCAACCTGGGAGACATCTCTCAGCGTCTCGTCGAGACGCTGAGAAGCGCTGACGTCGTCTACGCCGAGGACACCCGCCGCACGGGCATCCTGCTCGCCCACATCGGCGCATCACCAGAGGTGCGGAGTTTCTTCATCGGGAACGAGGGCATCCGGTCGACTGAGATCGAAGATCGGATCGGTTCAGGCGAGACAGTCGCCCTCGTCACCGATGCGGGAACTCCGGCGTTGGCGGATCCCGGGGTGCTGGCAGTCAGAGCCGCTCGACGCGCCGGCGGCGTCGTGACCGTCATACCTGGTCCCAGCGCCGTCACCGCGGCCTTGGGGGTGTCGGGTTTCGGAGGCGACCGATTCGCGTTCGAGGGTTTCATTCCTCGCAAGGGTGCAGATCGCGGGAGGCGGCTGTCGGCCATGGCCGCCGAGGATCGCCCGGTGGTGTGGTTCAGTTCCCCCCGTCGGGTGCTCGTCGATCTCGAGGACTTGGCCGCCCACGCAGGCGACGATCGGCAAGTGTGTGTCGCACGAGAGCTGACGAAACGCTTCGAGGAGGTGTGGTGGGGCTCCCTGCGCGGCGCGATCGTCAGATGGACCGAGACCGAACCGCGGGGCGAGTTCACGCTGGTCCTGGAACCAGGCATTCCCGAGTCCATGACTCTCGACGATGCGGTGGCGATCGGGAAGCGGCTTGTCGCCGACGGTGCCACCCGTTCCGAAGCCGCCCGCACCGTGGCCCGTCAGACGGGGATTGCCCGACGGTCGATCTACGACGGGATCTGACCACTAGACGAGCTGGCTGCGACAACCTGTGCAGATACCGCGTCCCTTGAACACCCCGACGTGTTCGGTGGCGCCACAGAAGATGCAGGTGTCCTCCAGCTTGCGCAGGACGATGTTCGGTCCCTCGATCGAGATCACGAGCTGGTCGCCTTCCCGGATGTTGAAGAGACGACGCGTCTCGGCCGGGATGACGATCCTTCCGAGATCGTCGATCTTGCGAGCGATACCAGCGTCCACGTCACCTCCTGGCCACGCCGAGACTACCGAGGCAACCAGGGGAGGGGTCGGCGAGGAGCAGATGTTTCGCTGCTTGCATGTCGCAGGTATGGGATGGGTCGATACGCACTGTCATCTTCAACTCGACGGGCGACCGCCGGCCGACCTCCTCAGTCGCGCCCAAGACGTCGACTGGGTCGTCGTTCCGGGTGTCGATGCCGAGTCGTCAGTCGCAGCGAAGGCTCTGGCGGCGGAGTTTCCCCACCGGGTCCGCTGGTCGGCCGGACTGCATCCGCACGATGCCGAGGCGTGGCCCGACCAGAAGAGGGCGATCGAGGACATGGCGGCTGAGGCGAGCGCGGTCGGCGAGACGGGGCTGGACTACTACCGGAACCTCGCATCGCCCGAGGCTCAGCGACGTGCGTTCTCGGATCAGATCGACCTCGCCCAGGAGCATTCGAAGCCTCTCATCGTGCACTGTCGGGATGCGTTCGCCGACGTCCACGACATGTTGGCCGACGCCGCCCTCGGGGAACGAGCGATCCTCCACTGCTGGACCGGTGGCCCGAGGTGGACCAAGCGGTTCGTCGAACTCGGTGTCACGTTTTCCTTCGCCGGGCCTGTCGCGTTCGAGACCGGCGAGACGGTGCGGTTCGGCGCCGCGCACGTTCCCCCTGCGACGGCGATGGTCGAAACCGACACTCCGTACCTCGCGCCTCCTCCCCATCGAAGTGAGCAGAACGAACCGGCCTGGGTCGGTCTCGTCGGACGTGCGCTTGCCGAGGTGTGGGGGCTCCCCCTCGAAGAGGTCGCCGCCTCGACCTCTGCCCGGGCGGCGCGACTCTTCGGAGACCCGCGATGAGGGCTCAGGCGCGCTCGGAGGTGCGAGATCTCTTGGAACGCCACGGAATACGACCGGTGAAGACTCTCGGGCAGCACTTCCTGGTCGACCCCAACATCACGCGCAAGATCGTGGCGCTGTCTGGCGTCGGCGCAGGCGACGCAGTCGTCGAGGTCGGTCCCGGTACCGGCACGTTGACGATCTCGCTGGCCGCGATCGGTGCCGACGTGGTCGCCTACGAGATCGACAGAAAGCTCGAGGCGCTTCTGACGGAGGTCTTCTCGGGGTCGTCGATCGAACTCAGATTCGCCGACATCGCCGACGTCGACCTCGCCTCTGCCCTCGACCCCGATCGGGCGTGGGCGATGGTGGCGAACCTGCCATATAACGTCGGAACTTCAGTGGTGCTCGACACCCTGCGCCATGTGCCCCAGGTCACACGATTCGTCGTGATGGTCCAGACGGAGGTGGCCGAGCGTTTGGTGGCGGGGCCGGGATCGAGGACGTACGGGCTCCCGAGCGTCGTCGTCGGGATTCACGGCCGGAGCCGACTCGAGTTCAGGGTTCCTCCCCAGGTGTTCCTGCCACCGCCGAATGTCGGCTCGGCGGTGGTCTCGATCGAGCGTGTGCCAGCCTCCCCGTTCGCCGCGCGCGCAATCGATCTGGCGTCCGCCGGCTTCGGACAGAGACGCAAGATGCTCCGTACATCCCTCGCCGGGGCGCTGACCAAGCCGAGCATCGTGCTCGAGGCGGCGGGCATCGCCCCCACGGCCCGGGCCGAAGAGTTGGGGGTTGCCGACTGGATACGTTTGGCGGCGGTGAGTTCGTGAGTCCGGCGGTCTGGGAAGCACCGGCGAAGTTGAATCTCTCCCTCGAGGTCCGTTCGCGCGACCGATCCGGGTATCACCCGTTGCGGTCTCTGTGTCAGACCATCGACCGCGTCGATCTCCTGACGATCGGCACCGGGGAGGACGAGCGCCTGGTGGTTGCGGGAGACGATCTCCCCGACGGCGAGGACAACCTCGTCTGGAAAGCTGTCAGGTGTCTCGTCGGCCGACCGGATCGCCCCCGCCTGGACATGCGTCTGGAAAAGCACATCCCGGCCGCCGCCGGACTGGGCGGGGGATCTTCGGATGCGGCGGCCGCACTCCGCGGCGTCGCCCGTGTCTACTCCCTGCTCGATGAGGACGTCGTCCGCTGTGCGCCCGAGATCGGAGCCGACGTCAGCTACTTCCTGTCTGGAGGCTCGATGTGGATGGAGGGGCACGGTGAGGTGCTGACCGAAGTCGAGCCGATCGAGGGATTCAGCGTGCTCGTCGCCGTTCCGAACATCGGTATCCCCACCTCGGCCGCCTACGCCCGCTGGGACGAGTTGGACGGCCCGACAGGGCCGACGGTCGATGGCCGGGATCTCCCCCCATCACTCCGCGAGTACGGGCCGCTGCGCAACGATCTGACCCCGGCCGCCATCTCGCTCCAACCGGAGCTTGCCGACTGGTCGGTGGAGCTGTCTCGAGGGTTGGGGCGGCCCGTCGTGATGACGGGAAGTGGATCGGCCCACTTTGCGTTCTTCGCCGACATGGACGAGGCCGCAGAGGCGGGGAGACAGGTGACCGACGTGCGGACGGTGTTCGCAGCCGACCTGCGGAGGGCCGGGGTCACATCTCGGTAAGCTTTCGTTGTCCCCGAGTTTGGGGGGTGGTGTAATTGGCAGCACGACGGGTTTTGGTCCCGTTGGTACGGGTTCGATTCCTGTCCCCCCAGCGTGTGAACCTGTTGACGATGCGACTAGGAGGGTGTTGATGAGCCACGTCGCCGTGGTGCTGGCGGCGGGTGAGGGAACCCGGATGCGGTCAGCGATTCCAAAGGTCCTGCATCCTGTCGCGGGCCGCTCGATGCTCGCCTGGGTGCTCGAAGCCGTCTCGGAGACCAAGCCGGAACGCACGGTTGTCGTCGTCGGCCATGGCGCAGACGAGGTCATCGACAGTCTCCCCGAAGGCGTCGAACACTGTGTGCAGTTCGAGCGGCTCGGCACGGCGCACGCGGCTTCCGTGGCACTCGACCATCTCGGCGCCCTCATGCCCGGAACGGGAGTGCTGGTCCTTCCCGGAGACACTCCACTGATCGACGGGGCGACGCTCACCGGATTGATCGAAACGCATCACCGGGATGGCGGAACCGTGTCACTTCTCTCGACAGTCGTTGACGACCCGACCGGCTACGGCAGGATCGTTCGGGACGCGACGGGAGCTGTGATCGGCATCGTCGAGCAGGCAGACGCCTCGGCCGGCCAGGAGGCCATCACCGAGATCAACGCCGGGATGTACGTCTTCGACGGCGCGGCAATGGCGCACGATCTCGGACGGGTCACCTCCGACAACGCCCAGGGCGAGTACTACCTGCCCGATCTTGTCGCAATCGCCACCAGTCGCCACGATACGGTGCTGGCGATTCGCGCCTCCGCCGACCGGGTTGCCGGGGTGAACACGCACACGCACCTCGCCGCCGCGGCAGCCGTACTGCGGTCCCGCCTGGCGGAACAATGGATGGCGGCGGGCGTACGGATGATCGATCCGTCCTCTGTCTATCTCGATGCAGACGTGCGTCTCGATCCCGGTGTGGTCCTCTATCCGGGTGTGCATCTCGAGACCGGGACGGTGGTGGAGTCAGGAGCGATCGTCGGACCCGATGTGTTCGCCTCGGCTTCGTCGATCGGATCGGGATCCCGCGTGTGGTACTCCGTGCTGCGCGGGGCCGAAGTCGGCGAAGGGTGCCAGGTCGGGCCGTACGCCTCGCTGCGTCCGGGCACGGTCATTCGCAAGGACGGCAAGGTCGGAACGTTCGTGGAGACGAAGAACACCGTGATCGGCGAGGGATCGAAGGTTCCCCACCTCAGCTACATGGGCGACGCCAGAATCGGTGCCGGCTCCAACATCGGTGCAGGAACCATCACCTGCAACTACGACGGCTTCGCCAAGCACGAGACGATCATCGGAGACGGAGTGTTGGTCGGGTCCGACACGATGCTCGTCGCTCCCGTCACCATCGGCGACGGAGCGATGACCGCAGCAGGATCGACCATCACCGAAGATGTGGAACCTGGCGCACTGGGAGTAGCCCGGGGTCGGCAGCGGAATGTGCCGGACTTCGTCCGTCGGCTGGCCGACCGCTACCGTGCGCCCCGTTCGGGAGATGACCCGGAGTAGGTGGAGGAAGTCCGTGGACATCGTCAGCCGTAACCGACTCATGCTGTTTTCGGGCAGCATCAACCAGTCCCTTGCCGAAGAGGTCGCGGACCTCCTCGGCGTCAAGCTGGGCGACTTGCATCGTTCCCGCTTCGCCAACGGAGAACTCTACGCCCGCCCGAATGAGAGCGTTCGCGGTGCGTCGTGTTTCGTGATCCAGAGCCATTCGGGCCAGATCAACGACGCCATCATGGAACAGCTCATCATCATCGATGCGCTGCGCCGTGCCTCGGCTCGCAGGATCACCGCCGTCATGCCCTTTTACGGCTATGCCCGCCAGGACAAGAAGGTCCTGCCCCGTGAACCGATCACCGCCCGGTTGGTGGCCGACCTCTTCATGACAGCCGGAGCCGATCGGATCGTTTCCGTCGACCTCCACACCGGCCAGCTGCAGGGGTTCTTCAACAACCCCATGGACCATCTGACGGCGCTTCCGATCATCACCGACTATCTCAGAGGGAGCTTCGACGGACCGGTCGCGGTCGTATCACCGGATGCCGGCGGTGTGAAGCGGGCGGAGAAATACGCCAAGCACCTCGAGGCGACTGTCGCTTTCGTCTACAAGCGTCGTTCGCCGGACGAGCACAACGTCTCCGAGGCTCTCGAAGTGTCCGGTGACGTGGAAGGACGGCATGCGCTGATCGTCGACGACATCATCGACACGGCGGGCACGGTATGCAATGCAGCCGAACTCCTCCGGGCAGGCGGCGCACTGAGCGTACGGATCGCCGCCACCCACGCCGTGTTGTCCGGGCCGGCCCTGGACCGTCTCAAGAATGCCCCAGTTGACGAAGTCATCGTGACGAACACCCTTCCGGTGTCGGACGACGCACGGCAACTCGACAAGCTCAAGGTTTTGTCGATCGGCCCCATCCTGGCTGAGGCTCTTCAGGCGATCCTCATGGATTCGAGCGTCTCGGAGATCTTTCTCGGCGACAATACCTGAGGCCCGCTACGCCGGAGGCAGGAGCACCTTGTCACCGGGGTGGATGAGGTTGACGTCTGCGAACCGGTCCCGGTTCACATCCACCACTCGCCGCCAATAGTCGCCGACGTCTCCATCCGTGTTGTCTGCGGCGATCGTCCACATGCTGTCGCCCGCTTGGACAACGACGAATGATGACACGAGGTGTGATCTCACGACCTCGGTCTCCACGGTTCGCGCTGCCGGCGGGGGCGACAAAGGCAGCCGGACTTCACTGGCAGCGGCAGGCAGGGCCGATCCGGCAACGAGCACGATGGGAGCGGCGCCGCGCAGGATCGGGAGGAGCGCCCGGCGGGCCAGCCGTTCCAGGCTGCCGCTTCCGAGTTGACCGGCGATCGTGACTATCGACAACGCGGCGAGTTGGCTCCCCGTCAACCCGATCGCGGCGAGTCGGATCAGTGCAGCAGTCGCATCTTCGGGGCGGGATGACGTGAGCCAGTCGATCGACCACTCGACGACGATCCAACTCGGATCGATCACGACGAGCCCGGAGAACACTGCAGCGATGAGGATGATGCGCGTTGCCATGGGGCGAACGTACGCAGATGGGAGGTCGGCTGGAACCACCCTGACCCCGTTACGATGCGGCTCGATCCAAAGGAGTGCATGTGAAGGTCAGAATCGGTATCGCCGACTCGACGAAGGTGATCGAACTCGAGGTGGCGGACGCCAAGGAGTTCGAGTCCAGCATCTCCGAGCAGATCGCGAGCAGCGACGGTCTGGTCTGGGTCGAGGATTCGAAGAAGCGTCGAGTTGGTATTCCCGCCTCGCGGGTCTCCTACGTCGAGGTGGACACGGACGACACGAAGACCAGTGTGGGTTTCGGTCCGTCTTCCTGACATGGCCCGAACGCGACAGAACCGGCCCGCAGGCCGGTTCCATCTATTTCGGTCGGAGGTGTTCTTGGTCGGAAGTTCAGATCGCCCGGCGACGGCGTTCCGCCAGCCAGCGCTTGCGCAGACGGCGACGCTCGTCTTCGGCGTATCCGCCCCAGACGCCCGCTTCCTGGTTGGTCTCGAGGGCGTACTGGAGACAGTCGTCGATCGCGGCGCATCCGCTACAGATCGCCTTGGCGGCCGCGATCTGGTCGAGGGCGGGACCGGTCGATCCGATCGGGAAGAAGAGACTCGGATCCGAATCGCGACACGCGGCGATCTCGGTCCACGGTTGTGTGAGGGTCAGCTCCATCATGGGGCTCCATCCTTCAATGGCTGGGGGAGAATGAATTCGACATCGCAGACGAGCCACTTCGTTCCAATTTTCACGAAGGAGGACCGCACTACGACCGCTTTCAAGTGCTTGCACCGCGAACGGTACAGGCGGACTCACGTGTTCGCAACGGATTCCTGATGTTTTTTTCATCATCCGAAGTCTGGGGGCACCGCGGATGGCCCTCTCGATACCCCGACAACACCGTCGGGGGTATCCGAGCGGCGGCATCCGTGTGCTCCGCGGTGGAGATCGACGTCCGGCGATCTTCCGATGGTCGTCTGGTTCTCTCCCACGACCCCCAGATCGCCGGATGCGTGGTCGACGAATGTCGGTGGCCGGAGCTGGCGGACATCGACCTCGGCGGCCACCGACCCGCCCTGCTCGATGACGTCCTCGACCTCGCGGTGCGACTGGATCTCGAAGTGAAGAATCACCCCTCCGAACCTGGATTCGACCCCGAGCACCGCCTGGCGCGGGAGGTGGCAGATAGGGCGCGCCCCGGTGATGTGGTGACGTCGTTCTGGTGGCAGTCCATGGACGCCGTCCGGAAGAGCCATCCACACGTCCCCACCGGGCTTCTCGTCTGTGATCCGGTCGCACCGATCGCCGCGATCCGCCACGCGGTCGACCAGGGTCACGGTTCGGTGGCTCCTCAGAACGTCTTGATCGACGAGAGCCTGATGGATCAGGCTCGCTCCGAAGGCCTGGACGTCGTGGCGTGGACGGTGGACGATCCGGTCGAGGCGGCCAGGTTGGCCGACCTGGGCGTGGCTGCGATCATCACGAATCGCCCCGGTGAGTTGATCGCCGAGGATCCCACCCCGAGGAGCCGCTGATGGCGATTGCAGAAGAACTCGACGCCGAACTCAAGGACGCGATGAGGGCCAAGGACGCCGCCAGGCGCGACGTCATCCGTCAGATCCGATCAGAAGTCGGCATCGCCAAGACCGCACCCGGTTTCGACGGTGACGAGGGTGACGCCTTCTATCAGGCCGTCATCGCGTCGTACACCAAGAAGATGCAAAAGTCTCTCGCCGAGTACGAGGGATTGGGCGAACGGGGTGCTGCGATGGCCGAGAAGCTCCGGTTCGAGGTCGACTATCTGTCGCGGTGGCTGCCGACGAAGATGGACGAGGATGCCACGCGGGCACTCGTGGAACGCACCGTCGACGACCTCGGCGTCCACGGTGACCCTTCGGCCTCCGGTCGGGTCATCGGCGCCATCATGAAGTCGCACAAGGACGATGTCGACGGGTCGTTGGTGAACCGGATCGTCCGGGAGCACTTGACGGCCTGAACCTGGGTCAGTCCTCGTCGAAGACGGACAGAGGGCGGAGGGCGATCTGCTGGGTCAGCGCGATCATCGTTTCGGCGCGGGCGATATGCGGTGAGTGGAGCATCTTCTCGATGACCTCCATCAGGTGGTCGTTCGTCCGGGCCACGATGCGGATGAGCAGGTCCCCCCGCCCGGCGATCGTGTGTGCCTCGAGAACCTCGGGAATGTTTTCGAGCACTTCTGTGACGTCGCGAATTCGGCCTTGGGCGAGTTCGAGGATGGAAAACGCCATCACCGAGAAACCGACCCGCCTGAGGTCGACGTCGGGTCCGAACCCCGTCACGACAGCGCTCGTTCGCATCTTCTCCACGCGAGCCGTCACGGTGCCGCGCGCCACCCCTAGCCGCCGGGACGCCTCCAGCATCCCGATTCTCGGTTCAGACCGGAGCAGCCGAAGGAGCGCCACATCGAGATCGTCTAGTGGGTAGACAGATTGTGTCATCGGTGGGGCATGGTATCGACCTCTTCCTGTACAAAGTGACTAGCTCAGCCGAGTTGACTTGAACAACGCGCGGTCATGGCGGAGAGTATCGACACGCCGCCGCCAAGGAGGACACCCATGCATGAACCCGATCCGATGCCGATTCTCGGCTACGACTACATCGAGTTCTACGTGGGGAACGCCAAGCAGGCCGCCCATTACTACGGCTCGGTCTTCGGATTTTCCGCCGTTGCCTACGCCGGACCGGAGACGGGTGTCAGGGATCGGGCGAGCTATCTGATGGAGCAGGGCGACATCCGGTTTGTCTTCACGGCTGCGATGGGACCCGACTCCCACATCAACCGCCACCAGGCCCTCCACGGAGATGGAGTGAGAGACGTCGCGTTTCGGGTGCCAGACGTCGAAGACGCCTTCCGCTTCGCCGTCGAGCGTGGGGCGACACCGCACCAGGAGCCGACCGTCCACGAGGACGAAGGGGGCAAGGTCGTGACGGCTGCCATCGAGGCGTACGGCGAGACGATCCACACATTCGTCGACCGTTCCAACTACTCAGGCCTGTTCCTCCCCGGCTATCGCCCGGACGTCGAGACCTCGTTCCTTCAGTTCGAACCGCGCGGTCTGCGGCTGATCGACCACGTCGTCGCCAATGTCGAGCTGGGCGAGATGGATCGCTGGGCGAAGTTTTATGCAGACGTCTTCGGCTTCACCCAACTCGTGCACTTTGACGACGAGGCGATATCGACGGACTACACGGCCCTCATGTCCAAGGTGTTGTGGGACGGCGACGGGCGGATCAAGCTGCCGATCAACGAACCTGCGGACGGCAAGAAGAAGTCCCAGATCGAAGAGTACCTCGACTTCTACCGGGGTCCCGGGGTCCAGCACATGGCGCTCCTGACCGACGAAATCGTCGGAACGGTGAGCAGCATGCGGGAGGCGGGGATCAAGTTCCTCAAGGTCCCCGACAGCTACTACGACCAGATGCGGGAGCGTCTCGATTGGTCGACCATCGATGCCGATCTCGACGTCCTACGCGAACACCGGATCCTCATCGACCAGGACGAAGAGGGCTATCTCCTGCAGCTCTTCACCAACTCGGTGCAGGATCGGCCGACGGTCTTCTACGAGGTCATCGAGCGCCACGGCTCCCGCGGATTCGGTCTCGGCAACTTCAAGGCCCTCTTCGAAGCCCTCGAACGCGAACAAGACGCCCGCGGCAATCTCTGAAACCCAGGGTTCGGCACCACCTATACGGTGGTTTTCGCGCACGAGTTCGTCGCGTTCCGCCCGCAATCGCGGGACTCAGCTGGCGGCGCGCCTGGATTTCGTCGCCTCCACTGACGCCTTGAGCGCCTCGAGCAGGTCGACGACCTTGGTCGGCTCGGGGGATTCGGGAGCAACGATCTCTTCGCCGGCGACCTTCTTGGCAGCCAACTCTTCGACCGCTTCCCTGGTGGTGTCCACCCACTCGGACTCGTCGAAGGTTCGCGTCAGGTTGTCGATGAGCGACTTCGCCATCGCCACCTCTTCCGGTCGGATCTCGACTTCGGTCTCGATCTCCTCGAACTCCGGCTGGCGGATCTCGTCGGGCCAGAACATGGTCTCCATCACGAGGACCCCGTCAGAGACCCGAAGCGCGGCCATGTGCTGCTTTTCCCGGATGGAAACCTTGGCGAGAGCGATCTTGTCGGACTCCGCCAGGGCGTCGGTGAGGATGCGGTACGCCTTGATGCCGGTCTTCTCCGGAGCCAGGTAGTAGGTCTGTTTGTAGAAGATGGCATCGACCTCGGACGCGTCGACGAACTGGACGACGTCGACGAGCTTCGCCCGGCTGTCCGGAGTGGCCGCCTCCAACTCCTCGTCTGTGAACACGACGTACTTGCCCTTGTCGATCTCGTATCCGCGAACGATGTCGGAGTACTCCACCTCTTCGCCGTCCGACTCCGCGACCCGCTTGTACCGGATGGCTGAGTGGTCCGACCCGCGCAGCTGTTTGAACTTCGGGGTGAGGTTTTCGGTGGCCGAATACATCGCGACCGGAATCGTCACGAGTCCGAACGAAACGGCCCCTTTCCAGATGCTCCTCATGCCGCGAAGCGTACTCCGAGGCTGTGATACGCGATAGCGTCGGCAGGTGCAGATCATCGTCATCGGTCGTGGCGTGTTCGGGCTCGCCGCAGCCGCCGCCCTCGTCGCGAGAGGCCATCAGGTCATCGTCGTCGGCTCCAAGGACCCGACCGCATCCTCGGAGGACTCCAGCCGGATCATCCGGAACGACTACGGGGACGACCCCTTCCACCGCTCGTGGGCGGAGGAGGCCATGATCGGTTGGCGGCGCTGGAACGCAGACAGTGGCCAAGAACTCTTCCGGCCGGTCGGTTTCGCCAACCTCGCTCTCGGCCCGATCGCCCGGGGCTCGTTCGTGGGAGAGAGCCTCGCCAGCCTGTCCGCCGGCCGTCGTCTCGATGCGCTCGCCATCTCAGACGAATTGCCTTTTCTGATGCCGGGGCACTTCGTGGATGGGTACGTGAATGAGGAGGCTGGATGGGCGAATGCCTCCGAGAGCGTCCGCTTCATGGAACGAGCGTGTGAAGAGGCGGGTGTCGGGGTGGTCCCCGAGCGGGTGGCTCGAATCGGCGACGGCTGGATTGGTCTCATGGACGACGGTCTGTTGCGGGCCGACCGGATCGTGGTTGCGGCAGGCGCCTGGACGCCCGAACTCGTGGGAGAGACGGCTGACATCCTCACCCCTGCCGGACAACCCGTCCTGTACCTCCGGCCACAGGACGACCGCCCATTCTCCGACGTCCCGGTGTGGGCCCTCGACATCGAGCACACTGGGTTCTACGGCTTTCCGGTGTCAGCCGACGGGCTCGTGAAAGTCGGGCATCACGGACCCGGGATCACACGTCGGCTGGCGATGCGAACCGTTCCTGACGGTGTGGTCGAGTCGTTCAAGGCGTTCTTCCGGGAGCATGTTCCGGCACTGGCAGCGGCGCGGGTCGACAAGACCAGGGTGTGCTTCTACTGCGACGCCCCGGGTGGCCGTTTCGTGATCGATCACGTCCCGGGGCGAGAGAACGTGGTCGTCGCTTCGGGCGGGAGTGGGCACGGCTTCAAGTTCGCACCCGTCATCGGCGAGCTGATCGCTGCCGTAGTCCTGGACGAAGACCATCCCCGCCGTGGCATGACCGCCTGGCGCGATCCGGGACCGAAAGGGGATGCCGCCCGCTCTCTCGGACTTGCGTGATCCCCCTCGCTGACGGGTCCCTGCCCCCGGGTACACTTCCGGCCCGCGCCCTCGTAGCTCAGGGGATAGAGCACTGGCCTCCGGAGCCAGGTGCGCAGGTTCGAATCCTGCCGGGGGCACTTCAACAGGTAGGTGGGTCAAATGCGCGTAGGCATCGGGATTCTCGGCGGTGGGACGGTCGGCGGCACGCTGGCCCGCAAGCTGATCGAGGACCAGAAGGTGATCGCCGCCAAGTCGGGGATCGAACTCGAACTTGTCAGGGTCGCGGTGCGCGACATTTCGAAAGCGCGACCGTTCCCCAAGAACCTGCTGACGGATGACCCGATGGCGGTCATCTCGGATCCGGACGTCCACCTCGTGGTCGAGGTCATGGGGGGTCTCGAACCCGCACGCTCCCTCGTGATCGCGGCGCTGGAGGCCGGCAAGCCGGTGGTCAGCGCCAACAAGGAGCTGATCGCAGCCGAAGGCCCGATCCTGTTCCAGACGGCAGCGGCGGCTGGGGTCTCTCTTCTGTTCGAGGCAGCGGTCGGTGGGGGTATCCCGCTGATCCGGCCTCTGTCCGAGTCCCTTGCCGGCGAACCGCTCACCGCCATCCTCGGAATAGTCAACGGGACCACGAACTTCATCCTCACCGCGATGGCAGAGGAGGGCCGTCCGTATGACGACGTGTTGGCCGAGGCCCAGTCGCTCGGGTACGCCGAGGCCGATCCGACCGCGGATGTGGGCGGCGGGGACGCCGCGGCGAAGGCCGCCATCCTGGCCGGTCTGGGCTTCGGGGTCTGGGTCGGTTCAGATCGGGTCTACAAGGAGGGAATCGACGGCATCGACGTCATCGACATCGCTGCCGCCCGTCAGCTCGGATACGTCGTGAAACTCCTCGCCATCGCCGATCGCACGGCGGCAGGCGTGTGTGTGAGGGTGCATCCTGCGCTCGTCCCGCTCGATCATCCGCTGGCTGCGATCCGAGGTGCGAACAATGCCGTCTTCGTGGCCGGTCCGGCGGTCGGCGAGTTGTTGTTCTCCGGACCGGGGGCGGGAGGTGAGCCGACCGCCACTGCTGTCCTGGGTGACGTCATCGCCGCTGCCCGAGAGCTGCTGTCGGGAACCCAGGTGGCGCCCCGGATCAGGTTCGGCGACGGGCAGATCGTCGACTTCGACCAGGCGACCACGAAGTGGTATCTCCGGCTGGAAGTCGCAGACGCGCCGGGCGTGCTGGCCAAGATCGCGGCCATGTTCGGAGATCACGACGTGTCGATCATGTCGCTTTGGCAGGAGGGAAGAGGCGACGATGCCACGCTCCTCCTCGTGACCCACGACGCCCGCGAGTCCAATCTGAGGGCAGCTGCTGCGGGCCTCGATGCCCTCGACGTCGTCAAGCAGGTGGCGGCCGCAATCCGCGTCATCAGTCCTCAGCCCTGATGCGGTACGTCTCGACCCGCGGTGCCGCTCCGGTTCTGGAGTTCGACGACGTTCTGCTCACCGGACTCGCCGTCGACGGGGGTTTATACGTTCCCGCCGAGTGGCCGCAGTTCGAGCTCCCCGAGTCGGGCGGGTACGCCGAGGTGGCGGCGGCGGTGATCCGTCCGTTCATCGGCGGCTCGGTGCTCGAGGACTCCCTCGATCAGATGCTGGCCGACACCTATGCGCGCTTCCGCCATCCAGACGTCGCCCCATTGCGTCAGATCGCCGGCGATCACCACTTGCTCGAGTTGTTTTGGGGTCCCACCCTCTCTTTCAAGGACTACGCGCTTCAGTTCGTGGGGGCGGCGTTCGACGCGGTGCTCGCCGCTCGGGGCGGATCGGTGACGGTGCTCGGGGCCACCTCGGGTGACACTGGTTCCGCCGCGATCGAAGCACTTGCGGAGCGGAAGGCCGTGCAGGTCGTGATCCTCTATCCGGCTGGCCGGGTTTCCGACGTCCAACGACTGCAGATGACGACCGTGCAATCAGCGAACGTCCACGCCATCGCTGTTGACGGAACCTTCGATGACTGCCAGGCGATCGTGAAGGAGGCATTCGCCGCGCCGGAGCTGCGTTCCGCACACCGCCTGGCGGCCGTGAACTCGATCAATTGGGCCCGGATCATGGCCCAGACCGTCTACTACGCCTGGACTGGCACCCGGCTGGGGTCGGCGTTCGATGTCGCCGTCCCGACGGGCAACTTCGGGAATGTCCTCGCCGCTGAGGTGGCTCGGCGCGGGGGAGTGCCGATCGGGAGGCTGGTCGTCGGCACCAACTCCAACCACGGCTTGGTCGATATCATCGACCAAGGTCGGGTTCGGACTTCCGAGGTCGTGCCGACGATCGCGCCGGCGATGGACATCCAGGTCCCCAGCAATTTCGAGCGGTATCTCTTCGAATTGGTCGACCGGGACGGCCCTGCGGTCTCCGAGGCGATGTCGCTGCTCCGTTCCGAGGGCAGCCTCGTCCTCTCCGAGGGTGCCCATGCCCGGCTCGGCGACCGGTTTGTGGGGTATTGGTACGACCAGGGTGAGATCGAAGAGGCGATCGCCCGCTTCCACGACGCGACCGGCGACCTGATCGACCCTCACACGGCGATCGGCTGGCTGGCCGGTGAGGCGGAGTCGGGTGAACGGCCGATGGTCTCGGTTGCGACCGCGCATCCCGCCAAGTTCCCCGACGCAGTCCTGCGGGCGACCGGTGTTCTGCCCCGACTTCCGGAGGACTTGGCGGACCTGGCGGATCGGCCGGAGCGATTGCGCACGGTCCCCGCCGATCTCGCCGCCGTGGCGGCGGTTCTTGCTGAGTTGCCTCGCCCCTGAGAACGGCTAAGATCTTTCTCACCGCTGCGACACACGTCCCAGTCAGGTATTCCCCGCCGGATCCAATCCGGATCGCACGCAGGATCACGCACGGGTCCACGTGGCTCACGTCCCAAGTGGAACACGATGGAATTCCCTCGCCGTTCGCGGCATCGAGCACCGATCCTGTCTCGGCGGGCCGAGAGGAGCATATGAGCACGAGAGCCCAACTCCAGACCAAGTCGGTCGGTGAGCTGCGCGAGATCGCCAAGGCCGTGGGTATCGAGGCCGAAGGCCTTCAGAAGGCGAAGATCATTACTGCGCTCGTCGAAGCCGGCGAAGCCGCAGAAGGTTCGGCTCCGACGGAGAACATCGAACTTCCCGTGGCAACGAGCCGATCCGAGGACGACAGGCGGGGCGATTCGAACGGATCCAACCAGGACCAGCGCGACCGCAGCGACGACTCCCGTGGTCAGGGCCAGCGGAACGACGGTGGCCAGCGGAACGACGGTGGCCAGGGCGGCCAGGGAAACCAGGGCGGCCAGGGAAACCAGGGCGGCCAGGGAAACCAGGGCGGCCAGGGAAAC
>JBBDWN010000010.1:0-1383 GCA_040902855.1 Acidimicrobiia bacterium
GGGGGGCGCAAACTTCCGTCTCAACATCCGTGGCGCCGCGTAATACGTCCCGGCGACGATCCCGACAGACAACAACGCCCACCAGGCAAAAAGGCGCAGGTTCAGCTTCATTTCGGGCGGCTCACCTGTCCTAGTCCGGTCTCCAAGAGGTCGAAGCAGGCGGATATGTGACTGGGGAGCCGGGATTGACCGTGGTCGGTGAGCCAGCGACGAAGCGAAGCTCGGATCGCGGCCAGGGCAGCACCGGCGATGAGCCTGGGGCGGAGATCCCTCGCTGCATCGAGGCCGAGCCAGCGTGCGACGGCCTCGGTGACAGCGTCTTCCCAAGTGGCCTGTATCTGAAGGTTGCGAGCAGCTACGGACGGTGTCGCCTCGATGATGCGAAAGCGTCTCAACAGCTCCCCTCGTTCCGTCTCGTAGTCGGCTGCGACATCCAAGAATGCGGCTCGTAGCGCCGGCCAGGGCGCCTCACCGATCGGGCCTGCTTCGAGGGCCACCACGATCCGGTCGAGCCGTGTCGCATAGTCGGCCAGGACTACGTCTTCTTTCGATGGGAAGTAGTGAAAGAAGGTCCTGGGGGCGATGTCGGCGGCGGCGGCGATCAGCTCGATCGTTGTTCCGTCGAAGCCGTTCTCCTCGAAGAGGTCGAGCGCGACCCGCTCAATCGTGCGTCGAGTGCGCTGCTTCTTGCGGTCCCGAAGGCCGGGAGTTTGAGACATGTAGACCAGTATGTCATACTGCTGCAGCCGATGCAATATTGCATTGACTGCATTATTGCGTACACTGCAACCCAAGACTCATGACTAGGAGAACTCGTGCTCGCTCGCGTCGGCTACTTCGCTTCCTCTCACCCGTGGCGCTACGTGGCCGCGTGGCTGGCGACGTTGGCATTACTCGCAGCTGCTGTGATCACGGTCGGCCCTGCCTTCACGTCCAACATCACGGCTCCGGCGTCTGAGAGCAGTCAGGGCCTCGACATCCTCACTACGGAGTTCCCCGGTGCTGGGGGAGACTCGGGAACAATCGTGTTCAGGGCCGACCAAGGGGTCACTGACCCCGAGGTGCAGACGGCCATGACCGAGTTCTTCGACGCCTCGAGGGGGATCATCGGTGTCGTCAACATCATGAGCCCCTACTCCCCCATCGGAGCAAGCCAGATCTCCACAATCGGAGAAAGCACCGGGAGGGTGGCATATGCCCAGCTCATACTCCAAGCTGGCATCACCACAGACGACGGCGCACGGATCGCAGACGAAATCGCCGTCCTCTCTCCAAGCATCGAGGGACTCGACATCGTCCTCGGCGGAGACATGTTCCGCCACCGTGAGCCGCCGAACTCAGAGATGCTCGGCCTCGCGTTCGCCATCTTCGTGCTGATCCTCT
>JBBDWN010000011.1:0-9067 GCA_040902855.1 Acidimicrobiia bacterium
CCCTGGGTAGCAACGGACTTCAGGCGCGGGTGAAGGTGGTGCCGTCGAAGGTGCCTTCGAGTTCGATCGGGTTGTCGGACCAGCTGACCCCCTGGTCAGAAGTGAGTCCTAGGTCGGACAAATCCCCGGCGACCGCGATCGAATCGCCGCCGCACTGCGGGGGATACGACTCGAGCACCATGTCGCACAGACGGGCGTTTCCGTCGGCGTCGACAAACAGGTAGCCGGACACGACGAACGATCCGTCGATGGTTCCTGCCGCCAGCACCTGGGCGGCACTCAGGGACGCGGAAGGCGTGATCGGCTCGTCGGATGCGTCCGACGGGACGTTCGGATCGGCATTGGGGTCGCCGATGTCGTCGCAGTTCGGGTCCTCGGCCAGACAGGCGGCGGCCACATCGGGGGCATCGGCATCACCGGGCACCCCCGAATTCGAAGCGCCGTCGCCGCCACCGCAGGCGGCGAGTACCAGGACAAGCATGCCCGCCAGGGCTGCCAACTTTCTCATTTTCATGTTCCTTCAATCGGGTTCGTACTCATCCGACGTTGGCGCTGGCGCTCCGGTTCCCGGGCCGAAGATTCTCTGGACAGTTGGAAGCAGTGACCGTAAAGTCCGAACCGGTCATAACGTCAGAACGGTCATCATGCCTCGTCCCTTCGCCGACGAGGAGCGCACTCTCCTCAAACAGAAACTCCACGCCAGCGCCCGTCAACGCATCGAACAGTCGGGTGTCCGCTCGATGTCCGTTGCCGACCTCGCCCGACAGGTGGGGATCTCCAAGGGTGCCTTCTACCTGCTGTACGAGTCGAAAGACGCCCTCGTCATGGAGATCCTGGATGAGGTCGAATCCGAAGTCCGAAACCAACTCGTGGAAGTCGCCAGCGACCGCACCGGGAGCCCAACGCAGGTGATGTACGGCGTGGTTCACACCATGTTCGAGGCGGTCGGGGGCCATCCCGTTCTCGCCCTCCTGGCGGATCCCGAAGAGGGTCCTCACATCTTTCGGATGGTGACGCCCGAACAGATGGCCGAGCGTGTGGCCGACGACGATCGTTGGTTCGCCGAGCTGGCCGCCGGACTGCGCGGAGACGGGATCCTCGCCGACGACGTCGGAGACGACATCCTCGTCGCCATCGCCCGGATGGCGCTGACGATGAGTCGGGATCCGGAACTGGTCGCCCACCCGAGGCTCATCGACGTGCTGTGTGAGGCGCTGGCAGCTCGGTTGGCAGGAGACGGAGGATGATCCAGATCGAGGACCTCCGCTATCGCTACCCGGACGCCGCCGCCGACGTTCTCCGGTCCCTCTCGTTCTCGATCGACGCCGGTCAGGTCTTCGGATTCCTCGGCCCGTCCGGTGCGGGCAAGTCAACCACCCAGCGGATCCTCACGGGCGTTCTCGGGGGCTGGTCGGGGTCGGTTCATATCGACGGCCAGCCTCTTGCCGAGCTCGGAAGTGCTTACCGCGCACGGATCGGTGTCTCCTTCGAATTCCCGAATGTGTACACCCGGCTCACCGCGAGGGAGAACCTGGCGTTCTTCGCGGCGCTCCATCGCGGTGAGACCCGACCCCCTCTCGCCCTGCTCGCGCTGGTGGGGCTGGCCGACGTCGCCGACCACCGCGTTTCGACCTTCTCGAAGGGGATGCAGATGCGTCTCAACCTCGCCCGCGCATTCCTCAACCGACCATCGATCCTGTTTTTGGACGAACCCACGTCGGGGCTGGACCCGTCCAGCGCACGTTTCGTCAAGGACCTCGTCAAAGAGGCCGCCGCCGGGGGCGCCGCCGTATTCGTCACCACCCACGACATGGCGGCCGCCACCGAACTTTGCGACGAGGTCGGATTCCTGGTCGACGGTCGACTGCAAGGTGCGGGCGCCCCGCGCGACCTCATGGTCTCGCACGGTCGGAGGGTTGTCACGGTCACCCACCGCCTGGCCGACGGCACGATCGCCACCGAGGACTTCGAACTCGACCGGCTGCTTGCCGGACCCCGCTTCTCCAAACTCGTCGCCACGGGAAGCATCGAGACGATCCACACCGCCGAAGCCACTCTGGAGGATGTCTTCCTGACAGTCACCGGAAGGCGACTGTCGTGAGCGTCGCTGCGCTTGCCCGTGTCGACACTCTTCTCGCCTGGCGTCGGGGAGTGATCGGGGCGGCGGGAGTCGTCGCCCTGATCTACGTGATCCTGTTGCGCCTGGTGCCAGCAGGTGTTGGCTCCGTCCTGCTGCCATACCTTGTCTTCTCCGACCCGGCCGCGCTCGGATTCTTCTTCGTGGGGGGCACCGTTCTCGCCGATCGTTCCGACGGCACTGCTGCCGCGGTGTCGGTCGCTCCGGTCCGTCCAGCCGAAGTCCTCTCCGCCCGGATCGGTGTGCTGGCCGGGATCGGAGTCCTGGGTGCGATCGCCGTGGCCGCAGGCTCCGGACTGGCGGTGGAGTGGGTGAGCTTCGTTCCTGCGGTCTTCCTCACCGCGCTGCTGTACACGTCCTTCGGGTACGCCGTGGCGATGCGAGCGCGATCCGTCAACGACTACTTCGCTCGGGCGACCGCATGGTCCATACCGTTGTTCGCGCCGTTGGCTGTGTTCGTGGTCGACGCCGACTGGTGGGGTCTTGTGCTGTGGCCGACGACCGCCTCCCTCGTCTTGCTGCGCGGTGGGGCCGAGTTGAAGACAGTCGCGCTTGCGCTGGGAGTCCTACTGATCGCCGTGTTCGTCGTCGGCCGGTGGGCGCTCTTCGAACTCGAGGCCGGCAGGCGGGAAGGACGAACATGAGCTTCTCAGCACTACTCCGGGCCGACCTCGCCAATCTGCGTCGCGATCCGATGCTGCTCGCGGCCAGCTTGGCGCCCGTCCTCATCACCGGACTGCTGCTGATAGGACTCGACCGACTGGCCGAGGTCGTCGACATGGGAGGACACCGAGACCTCATCGTGGGTGGGGCGATCCTTCTCACGCCACTGCTCATCGGATTCGTGATCGGTTTCTTGACGGTCGAGGAGAAGGAGGAGCGGATTCTCGATGCGGTGGCAGTGACACCTCGGGGAAGCGGAGGCTTCCTGGCGCATCGGCTGTTGCTGCCCGCAGCAGTCGGCGGGGTGGCGGCCGGCGGCATTGGGGTCGCGGTCGGAAGCCAATCAGGTGTGACGTTGCTGCTCGTCTCAGTGTTGGCTGCTGGGACAGCGTGCCTGGTGATGTTGACGCTGGTTGCGAGCGCCAGAGACCGAGTGCAGGCGCTGGCCGTTTCGAAGCTGACGGGGTTTCTGCTGGTGGCGGCTATCGCCTTCCAGTTGACCGACGGTTGGTGGCTCCTACCGCTTGGACTCAGCCCGGCGACCTGGGTCGTCGAAACGGCGGTCGCCCCCGAGCCGTGGCAGGCGTTCGGCGTTGGTCTCGTCGTCCACGCGGTCGTCGGGGTCGCTTTGTGGCGACGAGTCCGTCGGACGATGTAGCGCTGGCGCTGTCGGGCCGGCGGGTTATGGCCGGAATGTGGCCTTGATGAGTCCGTCGTCGCGGGCGGAGAACGTCCGGTACAGATCCGGACCGTCTCTCAGCGGCCGGTCCGGATGCGTGATCACGGTCTCTGTCGGGATCCGGAACCCTGCCAATTCGGGAAGGATCCGATCGAGCAGACTGCGCACCGGCGCGCGACCTGTGCTGATCGTCAGGTTCTTGTCGTAGGCGGTGACCGGGTCGATGCCGAAGCCTTCCGCCGTCTGCACTGCGATGATCGAGATCGTCGCTCCGACGGCAGCCAACTGCGCCGCCAGACGCTGGGCGGAGACCGGTCCGGCCGCCTCCACCACCGCCGGGAACTCTCCGGATGCGTCTTCGGGTGTGGCCGTTCGGGCTCCGAGGCTCTCGGCTGCCTCTCGCCGACTCGCCACCGGGTCGATCGCCAGGATGTCCGTCACCCCCACCGCGCGGGCGGCGGCCACGGCGCACAGCCCCACCGCACCGAGTCCGATGATCGCCATCGGGCCCTCCGTCCAGTCGGTCCGGGCCACGGCATGCAAGGCGGTTGGGAAGTTGTCGGTGAGGAGCAGCGCTGTCGGGTCGTCGATCTCGTCCGGCACTGTCACGAGTGTTCCGTCAGCGAGAGGAACTCGCAGACGTGTCGCCTGCGCCCCATGCAGCGGCGGGGCGGAACCGGTCGGGTCGCCCCAACCGAACAGGCGACTGGAGCGACAGCGGGACGAGAGGCCGGCTCCACACCGGTCGCAGTGGCCGCACGAAGTGGTGAAAGGAACGATCACCCGATCTCCAACCGCAACTGTGTCGACTGACGGGCCGGTCTCCACGACCGCACCCACCGCCTCATGGCCGGGGACCACGCCGGGAGCACAGGGCTCTCGACCCTCGAAGGGGTGGAGGTCGGAGCCGCACAGGCCGGAGAGCGTGACCTCGATGATGACGTCGGTCGGCTCTTCGATGACGGGTTCGGGGAGGTCGGGGTCGAAGCGGATCTCACCGGGACCGTCGAAGACCAGACCGCGCATCAGTTCAGTTCCAGTCGCCGTTGCCGCCGAGGCGTTCCACAGAGATCCGGGTGACGAATCCGTCAGGGGCGTTGGCGGGAACGAAGTCGATATCGGGACCGAGGTAGACGGCGGCGAGGCGGCGGAGAAGGTCGGCGCCACCGCCTTCGGTGACTCTCGCCCGGCCGTGGATGACGACGTAGGGCTCCATGCCGTGCGGGCCGGGATGACCGCCGGCGATCGAGAGGGCGACGCGGGGATCACGACGGATGTTGGCGAGCTTGCGCTGGGTTCGGCTCAGATGCCCGGAGACGATCTCGTCGTCTTCGATACCCACCCAGATGCCTGTCACCTGTGGGCTGCCGTCCGGTTCGAGGGTGACGAGATGGGCGAGGCGGCCTTCTTCGACGAGGGCGCGGACGGCGGGCGAGATGGTCATCGTTTGCTCCTGGGAATTCAGTCCGAACCTACCGGCGCTTTCCGCGGGCTGGATCGGACGTGGGGGTCCGATCTAACCCTGGGTAGGAGTGGACTCGGTGGTGCCGCGTTGCCAGGACTCGTGCAATTTGGCGTAGATGCCGCCTTGGGCCACCAACTGGCTGTGGTTGCCATCTTCGATCAGGTGGCCCTCGTCGAAGACGAGGATCCGATCCGCGGCCTCGGCAGTCGAAAGGCGGTGGGCGATCGTCACCACCGTGCGTCCCGCCGTCAGGGTGTTCAGTGCCCGGCTGATGCGCACCTCCGTCGCCGGATCCACCGCCGAAGTCGCCTCGTCCAGCACCAGCAGCTCAGGATTCGAGATCGCGGCCCGCACCAGCGTCACCAACTGCCGCTCGCCAACCGACAACGACCCCCCGCGCTCGCCGACCGGTGTCGCCAGACCGATTGCCAGCTCCGACAGCCAATCCTCCAGGCCGAGCCGTCGGAACGCCGCCAACAGCTCGGCGTCGGTCGCATCGGGACGTCCCATCCGCACGTTGTCGGCGATCGTCCCCCGGAACAGCATGCCGTCCTGGGGCACCATCACCACCCGGTCACGCAGCGAACGAAACCGGACCAGTTTGAGGTCGACGCCGCCGACGAGCACCTTCCCTTGCGACGGGTCCATCAGCCGGGTCAACAGCTTGGCGAACGTCGTCTTCCCCGACCCGGTTTCGCCGACCACCGCCACTCTGGTGTCCGGATCGATCGAAATTGTCACGTCCAACAGCGCGGCCGTCCCGGTGGCGTCAGCCGCGATCTCGCCCGACTTCGGATAGCGGAAGCTCACCCCGACGAAGTCGATGTCGAGAGACCGATCCGGCAGGTCGATCCCGTCGTCGCCCGGGTCGGCGACATCGGGAGGGATGTCGAGCACGTCGAGGACCCTGCGCCATCCCGCCACGGCTGTCTGCGCTTCGTTCACGGCCTCACCCAGCATCTGCACCGGCTGGACGAACAACTGGATGAGGAAGAGGAACGCCACCACCGTGCCCGGGGTCACCGTCCCGTTCACCGCCATGATCACGCCCACCACGAGTGTCGCCGCCAAGACGATCGCCGAGAGCAGCTCGCCTGTGCCCGAGAACGACGAGGACAGCACCCCTGCCTTCACCGCCGACGACCGGTGGTCTTCGATGACGGCGCCGAGGCGGTGACGCGTGTGGTCTTCGATCCCGTATGCCCGGATCACCGGGGCGCCCACCACGACCTCGGCGAGGGTGCTCAACAGCTTGGCCACCCGGTCGCGGACGATCAGATATGCCGAGTCGAGACGCGTCTGGAACCAGCGCATCGTGAAGATGATCAGAGGCAGGATCGCCGCCACCACCAGTCCGAGCTGCCAGGAGTAGACGAACATGGCGGCCAAGGCGAGGGTCGCCTGGAACGTGTTGATCATCAGCATCAGTCCGGCGAACTGCATGAACCGGCTGATCTGGTCGACGTCCGAAGTGACCCGGGCCACCAGTGAGCCCCGGTGCTCGGAAGCCTGATGGAGCATCGACAGGTCATGGATGTGGCGGAAGGCCTGGATGCGCAGAAGCGACAGCGCCGTCTCGGATACATCGGCCAGTCGGATGTGCATGATGGCGGTGCAGCCGGCCGTGATCGCCACCGCAACCAGTGCGACGGCCGTCATCTGCAGGACGAAGGTCATGTCGACTCCGCCTTCGGTGAGGCCGCGGTCGAGTACCTGTTGGATCGCGACCGGCACGATGATCCGACCCGCGGTCGCGACGAGACCGAGCAAAAGGGTGCCGGGCAGTCCCCGGCGGAGCACCGGCGAGAGTTCGATCCCCCGTTTGATCGTCTGGAACGCGGTGCGTTGGGTGCTCACGCCGGCTCCTCGGTGTTGTAGGCGTCGATCAGGTCGGCATAGGGGGGCAGCGCGGCGTACAACTCGCTGTGGGTGCCCCGCCCGATGACCCGGCCCTCCTGGACGAAGAGGACCAGGTCCGCCAGCAGGATCGACGACCGGCGATAGGCGACGATCACCACCGTCGTGTTCAGCTCCGACAGGCCTTCGAGGATGGCTCCCTCCACCGACGGGTCCACCGCCGAGGTGGCGTCGTCGAGGACCAGGAGCCGGGGACGGCGGATGACCGCTCGAGCCAGGGCAATGCGCTGGCGCTGGCCACCGGACAACGAGGCGCCTCGCTCACCGACCACTGTGTCCAGGCCGTCGGGCAGTTCCCGGACAAACCCGGTCGCCTGCGCCAGATCCAGCGCTGCCCACACCTGGTCGTCAGAGGCGCCGGTGTCGAGGGCGACGTTGGCGCGGACCGTGTCGTCGAACAGGAATGCCTCTTGGAAGACGAGAGCCGTCGAATCGGACAGATCGGAGCGTGCGAGCTCGCTCACGCCCATCCCGTCGAGGCGGATCACGCCGTCGTCAGGGTCGAAGAGCCGCACCATCAGGTGGGCAATCGTCGTCTTGCCCGAACCGGTGGGTCCGACGATCGCCACCGTCGTACCCGGCGCCACGCCGAGGGTCACCGATCTGACCCCCCGCCCGTCGCCGTTCGGCGCCATCGCCACACCCTCGATCGGGGCGTCGCCCAGGTCGGCATGGGAGTCATCCGGATAGACATAGGTGACATCCGACGCGTCGGCTCCGGCGCCCCCGAGCTTCCGGAGCGACTCGGTGCCATAGGTCAAGGTCTCGTCGGCGGCAAGGACCGCCTCGATGCGTTCCCAGCCGACGACCGCCCTCGGCATCTCGGCGAGGAGCCAGGTGAAGACGCGCAACGGCATGGCCACCAACCGAAACAGGTAGGCGAAAGTCACAAGAGTCCCCGGGGTGATGAGACCGCCATCCACCCGCCAGGCGCCCACCGCCAGCACCGCCAGCACCCCGATGCTGGGGAGCGCCTCCATCAGAGGATCGAAGACCGCACGCAGCCGACCGAGTTCCACCATCGAATCTCGCAGATCGTCCGACCGGGCGCCGAAGCGGCCCACCTCCTGATCCTCGCGGCCGAGGGTCTTCACCACGAGGGCGGCATCGAAAGACTCATGGGCGATCTCGGCGACCTCGGCGCGCAGCTTCTGGGCACTGGCGGCGATCACCCTCATCCGACGCTGGAACAGGATGTTGCTGAGGATGATCAACGGGAGAACGGCGAAGCCCACGATCGCCAGGAAGACGTCGGTGATGATCAGCAGCACTGCAGTGATGATCAGCATCAGGAAAACGCCGAACGCCATCGGCAGGGGAGCGGCGATGAACGAGGCGGACTCCACGTCGGCGTTGACGTTTGAAAGCAGTTGGCCGGTCGGGTGGCGCCGGTGCCATTCGATCGGGAGCCTCAGGTACTTGTCGGTGACGTCGCGTCGGTCCCGGGCCTGCAACCCGTACTGGGCGGCATAGGCGCCCAGCCGGCGGACGGTGATTCCGACACCTCGAAGCACGGAGACGCCGAGGACCGCCCCGGCGGCCGTGACCAGGATGGCGGTCGTCACGTGGCCCGACTCCACCGCAGGCAGCAGCACCTCGTCCGTGGCCCAGCCGAGAACGTAGGAGGAGGCGACGGTGGCTATCGCAAAGAGGGTCGTACCGGCCCCGCCCAGCGCGAACTCCCGCGGGGCGCGGCGCAGCATGCGAGCGATGAGCTGCATGCCCCTGCCAAGCACCTCACGGTCCGCCTGGCGGGCGCGTTCGATGGTTTCGGAGTCGGCCACGGCCGAGCCAGGCTACGACGAGGTGCGACTACGGAGAATTCGAATCGCGCAGGTCGACGACCGTCCGGGTGATCAAAGCCACGGCCCCGTCGAACTCGAAGGCGATTTCGCGATTGCCGAAGCGCAGCACTGTGAAGCCCACTGCCTCGAAGTAGCCGGTTCGGGCAGTCTCGTCCCTCCACTCGTGGGAGGTGTCGTCCACCTCGATCACGATCTTCGGATCGAGTGAGGCGAAGTCGGCGATCCAGAGCCCGATTGGAACCTGCCTGCGGAACTTGGCGCCCGTCTGTTTTCGGCGGAGCGCCATCCAGAGGGCCTTTTCGGCGAGTGTCATTTGCGCCCGAAGTTCCTTGGCGTACTTCTGTGCCTGGGAGGTGTGTCGTGGTCGATGCATCCAGCCGAGATACGACCCGGGTGTGACA
>JBBDWN010000012.1:0-9039 GCA_040902855.1 Acidimicrobiia bacterium
GCCGAGCGCCAGCGAGGCAGAGGGGGGCCGTCCGCGCAGCCGCCAAACCCGACGATCCACATTGCGCGAGAAGTCGTCGACGAGCTCGCAGAGCTCACGGCCCCCCTGGCCCGGCCCAAAGCGGCCGGCCTGTCCCCCCAAACGGCCTCCGGCCGAGGGGGGACAAATCACTCGCAGAGCTCGCTGCCCCCCTGGCCGGGCAGAGCCCGGCCTGTCCCCCCAACGTCGCTTCGCTCCTGGAGGGACAGATGAAGGGGGCTCGACGCGTGGACGCCTCCGTTACTGTCCCGACGATGAGCGAGCGTCACGAGTACGGGTTCGGCACGCGGGCGGTGCACGCCGGCCAGCAACCCGACCCCGAGACGGGTGCCAGGGCCCTCCCCATCTATGCCACGACGTCGTTCGTCTTCGAAGACGCCCAGAACGCCGCCGACCTCTTCGCCCTCCAGACTTACGGCAACATCTACACCCGCATCGGCAACCCGACGACTGCCGCGTTCGAAGAGCGGATGGCCTCACTCGAAGGAGGTCTCGGGGCGGTGGCCACGGCATCGGGACAGGCCGCTCAGCTCATCGCCGTTCTCACTCTCTGCCAGCAGGGCGACGAGATCGTTGCCAGCCGGAGCCTCTACGGCGGGACGTACACCCAGTTCGACGTGACCCTGCGGCGGATGGGGATCGATGTGACGTTCGTCGATCAGGACGACCCTGAGAAGTTCGCTTCCGCCATCACCGATCGCACCAAGCTCGTCTACGCCGAGACGATCGGCAACCCCCGCGCCGACGTGCTCGACATCGCCGCGGTCGCCGAAGTGGCGCACAGGAACGACATCCCGTTGGTCATCGACAACACGTTCGCCACTCCCGCCCTGTGTCGTCCGATCGAACACGGGGCGGACATCATCGTGCACTCGGCCACGAAGTTCATAGGCGGACACGGGGTCGCCATCGGTGGCGTGATCGTCGAATCGGGCAGATTCCCGTTCGACAACGGCAAGTTCGGAGTGATGACCGAACCGTCGCCTGCGTATCACGGTCTCCGTTTCTGGGAGAACTTCCGGGAGTTCGGTTACCTCACCAAGGCGCGGACCGAGCTGCTGCGGGACATCGGCGCCTCGATCTCGCCCTTCAACAGCTTCCTGCTCATGCTCGGTCTCGAAACCCTGCCGCTGCGCATGGCCCGCCACGTCGCCAACGCGGCCGGGGTGGCGCGCTATCTGGCGGAGCATCCGGCAGTGGCATGGGTCAGTTATCCGATCTTCGACGACTCGCCCACGAAGAAGCTGGCAGAGAAGTACACACCCGCCGGTCCAGGCGCGGTCTTCACCTTCGGGCTGAAAGGCGGATACGACGCCGGTGTCCGGTTCATCGAGGGCGTCGAACTCGCCAGCCATCTCGCCAACGTCGGTGACGCCAAGACCCTGGTCATCCATCCGGCGTCCACCACCCATCAACAGGTTCCGACCGAGGAGCGGGCGGCGGCGGGAGTCGGTGACGAGATGATCAGGATCTCCGTCGGGATCGAAGATCTAGAAGACGTCATCTGGGATCTCGGCCAGGCACTCGGAGGTTGACATGAGCACCGTCGTCGAAGCCGCCCCCCAAGATCGCCTCCGCGTGCTCTCCGAGATGCGGTCGGTGGCGCTGGTGGGGGTGTCGAGCAATCCGCTGCGCAGCTCCAACTTCGTCGCCACCTATCTCGTGCGCACTCCGTACAGGGTGTATCCGGTCAACCCCAACTACGAAGAGGTCTTGGGACAGAAGTGCTACCCGAACCTCGCTTCGCTCCCCGAGGTGCCGGACGTCGTCGACTGCTTTCGCAAAGCGGAGGACCTTCCCGGGCTGGTCGAGGAGGCGATCGCGGTCGGAGCGAAAGTCGTTTGGTTCCAGCTCGGGCTCCGCAACGACGAGGCGGCGCAGATGGCGGTCGATGCAGGTCTCAGTGTCGTCCAGGACCGCTGCCTGAAGATCGAGCACGCCCGTTTCGCCGGGGGCCTTCATCTCGCCGGCTTCGACACCGGGGTTATCAGTTCGAGGAGACGCCGGCCCGTTTGACCTTCCGGGCGTATGCCCCCGCACCGATCACCCCGCCCACGAACACGCCGACGAACGGCACGCCGAGGGTCACCAGAGAGACGGTGCCGTCGCTCACGATGCCCGAGGACGCCAGGTTTCCCAGTCCGGCACACAGGATGATGGTGCCGGCGATCGGCCTCCAGGCCGGGGGATCGGGGCGTGTGTCTGGCTGTGGCCGCTCGTACCGGCGGAAGGCCAGCAGCAGTCCGAGCGTCACGACGCTCAGCACTGCTAGCAGCGCGGGCCGGGTTGCCCACCACACGGGAGTGTTCACCGTGTACCGGAGACCGAAACCGTCGAGTCCGATCTGGGCGGCGATGACGGCGACCATCGCCGTCAGGTGCCACAGGTAGAGCGTCATGATCGTGGCCGAGACCACGATGACTGCGGTCCATGCCCGTGGGCGCTGGAGGAGACGGCGTGCAGGGGCTTCCAGCGCGGTCAGCAGTCCGAACTGGAACAGAGCGAGGAAGACGAGAGTCACCTTGGGCGGGTTGGAGTTGGCCACGGTGGCGGCGTCGAGGCCGACCATCGCCAGCGGATAGGGGAGGGCGGCGACAAGAGCGGCAAGAGCGGCGACCGAGCCGAGCCCGACGGCTGTCCTCGTCCGGGCCGTACCGATCCGCCCGTCGGCCCACGCATACCCGAGGGCGTGAACTGCATTCCACACGAACACGTAGTTCACCCACCGGAGGATTTCGAAGCCGAGAGACAGTGTTGCGTAGTCCACGATGGCGGCGGCCACGGTCAGTCCGGCTATCAGTCCCCAGCCGTACTTTTCCCACAGCCCGAGGGTCAGGGGTGCCAGCGCCACGGCGAGGATGTAGGTGGCGAGGAACCACACGGGTACGAGGGCGGCCTGCGAACCGGCTCGGAGGAGATCAGGATCCAGACCGAACGCGATCGCCGCCGACCCGGCCAAAGTCCAGAAGACGAGGAGCGGAAGGACCGGCATCGCCAGCCGTCGGAGCCTGGTCCGGAGCCACGCAGGGTATGCCTCCCCCCGTTTCCGCGCCGATCGCCATCCGGCGGCATTGGCGTACCCCCCGACGAAGAAGAAGACGGGCATCACCTGGAAGATCCACGTGAGCGCCTGGATGACGGTCGACTCCTCGATCAGGTGGCCGAGCCTGAGTGAACCGTCTGCGAGCATCTCGGGTCCCGCCATCAGCCAGTGACCGAAGACGACGACGAGGATCGATGCCGCCCGCAGCGCGTCGACGTAACGGTTCCGGGTATCCGGAGTGGACTCGGCGATGGTGCTGCTGCTCATGAAGTCAGCATCGGTTGCATCACACCATCTCACCATGGGGGAAACCCCTGAACAGGTATCAGGTGACTAGTTACCGCGGGCCTGAAGTCAATCACCCCCAGGTGTTTGGACCCGGGTGCCGATGCAACGAGCCATGAACACGGGCACGGGCTGGAATCCGAGGGCTCCTCGATGGCGACGCTGTGGCGAACCCGCCGCCGCGAACACGCCGGGGGCCTTCGCTGTCTCACCACGCGATGGACGAATCTGTCTCCGGCGACGATCCATCCTGGGCACCGCTTCTGCTCACGTCCTCGATCGGCGCTGACACCTCAGCCGCTACAGATACCATCGCGTCGTGTCCCTCGAGCTGCGCAGGATCGGTGTGTACGGCCGTTGCATCGTGGACGGGGCGGTGCTGTTGACCCGACTCTCCCGGCTCGAACCCGAACGCGGAAAGTGGACCCTTCCTGGTGGGGGTGTCGAGTTCGGCGAAAGTCCGACTGACACTCTCGTCCGCGAGTTCGACGAGGAGACGGGGCTCGATCCCCGGATCGGTCCCTTTCTCGATGTGTACTCGCGGGTGTATCCACCCAACGCCCGCCGAGGCGCCCTTCACGTTCTCCAGTTCGTCTACGAGGTGACAGCGAGCGGAGAGCCCGAGGTCAGAGAACTCGACGGCAGCACGTCGGAGGTGGCGTGGGTCGATCTCAGCGAGGTCGGCCGTCTCGAGTTGGTCGACATGGCGGTGTGGGCGTTGGCGCTGTGACTCGGTCCGGCGGAAACCGAGACGCCGATGCCTCCTCGGTACCATCCCGCACATGATCGACGCCGATCGGGCACGCCGAGACCTCGAGAACCTCATCGCGATTCCCTCCGTCACGGGCCAAGAAGAGGAGATCCAGGCGTCGTTGGCGGCGATGCTGGCCTCCGAGGGATTCGAGGTGGACCGGTTCTCCGGCGATCTCGAGACCCTGTCGGCTCATCCACGTTTTCCGGGAACGGAGGTCGATCATCCCTCGTTGCCGGTGGTCGTGGCCCGTTTCGACACGGGGCGTCCAGGTCCGACCATCCTCCTCGACGCCCACGTCGATGTCGTTCCGCCCGGCGAACCGGAGACGTGGCACACTCCCGCCTTCGAGCCGTCATATCGCGACGGGAACGTGTACGGGCGCGGCGCGTGCGACATGAAGGGTGGACTGGTGTCTGCGCTCGAGGCGGTGCGGAGCCTCAAGAGCGACCCGGCCGGTCTCTACGGCGAGGTGCTGCTCGCGCTGGTCCCAGGGGAAGAAGATGGCGGGTCGGGCACATTCGCGCTCCTCCAGGCCGGGTATACGGCCGACGTCTGCGTGATCCCCGAGCCCACCGGACTGGACATCGTGGTGGCGCACGGCGGCGCAATCACGTTCACACTCGACGTGCCCGGCAAGGCGGCCCACGCCTCGATGCGGCTCGAGGGGGTGTCAGCTCTCGACAATCTCAGCTATCTCGTCGAAGCTCTCGCAGGGGACGAACGCGTGCGCAACGCGGCTGAGGTCGATCCGCGGATGGCGGCCATCGGCTTGCCCTATCCGACGATCATCGGCCAGGTCGAAGGTGGGAACTGGGCATCCACGGTGATGGACCGAGTCGTCGCTCACGGGCGTTACGGCGTGACCGTCGTCCAGGACGCAAGCGGTGCCGCGGCCGACCTGCGCAAGGCGATCTCCGCAGCCTGTGCCAACCATCCGTTCCTGGCCGAACACGACGTCGACGTCTCGGTGTGGGGTGGACGTTTCGACTCGGCCCGAGTGCCGTCAGATCATCCGCTTCCGCTGGGCATTGCGGCAGCCCACGAGGCAAGCACCGGGAGCCGGGCCGAATGTGTCGGTGCCCCGTACGGGGCCGACATGCGTCTGTTCGTCCAGGAGGCCGGTATTCCCACAGTGATGTACGGGCCGGGCAGCGTGCGAACGGCACATTCCGCCAACGAGTATGTGTCGCTCGAAGAAGTGGTCGTGTGCGCGGAAGTGCTCGCCCGGTGGATGCGGGGAGCCCTCAGGTCATGACGCTTCCCGCCCGCTGGCGAGACTCGTTGCGCCTCCGAGGAGAGCCGGAGCGGCTTCCCTTCGTTCTCACCAACGTCTTGATGGCGGGTTTCGCGGTAATTGGGGCGATCGGACTCGCCCAGTTCCTGGTCACCCGTCGCGCCGGGGCGGTCATCCAGCCGATAGGGGCCGTGGGGTTGCTCGTGTGGGCCGACGTCATGCGGCGTGCCCGCAAGCCTCGTCCTGAGCTTCTCCTTGCGGTGACCGTGACGCTCTCGTTCGCCTACCTCGTTGCTGCCGCCCTCGACCCCGACCTGGCCGATGTCACCGACTCGTCGCCCATCGCCATCATCGTCGGGGCAGGCGTGATCGCCCTCGCCGTGGGTGGTCGAACATCCGTCGTGGTCGGGGCGTACTCGCTGGGCATCGCGGCGGTGGCGACAGTGGTCGTCCAGATGCAACTCGGCGCGCCCCCAGTCGACATCGTGGTCGAAGCAAGCAACGTCTTCATCGTGATGGTGGTGGCGTTCGCCATGGTGCGGTCGGTTCGCGGCTCGGTGGACGAGGGATTCGCGCGCTATCGCGGGCTACTCGAGAGTGCGCCTGTGGCCGTCGTCGAAGTCGATCTCGCCGCCTTCCACGCGGGAGACCCTGCCGTTCGGCTCGGACCGATGAACTCGACTGCCTCAGCCATCCTCGGATACACCGACGGTCGAACGGACACCATGGTTCCTCGCGACGAGATCCCAGACGAGTTTGCCGAGATCCTGCATCTCGTCTCCACCGCTCCGACCGGCACGGCAGTCCAAACGCTGCGCGACGGGCGGACTTTCAAGGTCGGTTGGCGCGTCGACGCCGTCGCCGGCCACGTCACGCTCTCAGGGACGGACATCACCGCCCAGCGGACATCCGAAGAGGAACTGTCAGATCAGGTGTCCGCCAGGGACCGTTTCATCGCCACTGTCAGTCACGAACTGCGCACTCCGCTCACCGGCGCGATGGGCATGCTCGAAGTGGTCAAATCCGGAGACGTGAGCGAAGGAGAGCGGCAGGAGATGATCGACCTCGCCCTGCTCCAAGTCCGAGATATGGCCGACATCGTCGAAGATCTGTTGGTGGCGGCTCGGGCCGCCAACGGAATGCTCACGGTCAAACCTTCTGTCACCGATGTGGCTGCCTCTGTTGGAGACGTGCTGTCGGTCGTCCAGGATCCATTCGAACAGTTGATCGAACCGGAAGCGACGGCCTGGGCGGATCCGGTTCGCGTCCGCCAGATCGTCAAGAACCTCATCTCCAACGCTCTCCGCTACGGGGGCCCCAATCGGCGGGTTGCCGTTTTTGCCGAGCAAGGAAAGGTCGTCGTGGAGGTCTCCGACGACGGTCCGCCGCTGGCTCCCGACTTCGTGGAGAGGATGTTCGAGCCCTACGAGCGCACCGGCGGACGTTCGGCATCGGAGTCGGTGGGTCTGGGCCTGACGGTGGCTCGGACGCTTGCCCGGCTCATGGGCGGCGACTTGACGTATCACCACGATGGGATCGCCACGTTTCGGCTCGTATTGCCCGGTGCCGGCGACCGTCAGACCGCATCCAGCTGATCGAGCACGAACGCAAGCACCTCTGCCTCGTCTCTCCACGCGTCGTATCGACCCGACTTGCCGCCATGGCCGGCGCCCATCTCGGTCTTGAGGATCACCGGCCCGCGGTTCGTCGTCTTCGACCGCAGTGCCGCCACCCACTTTGCCGGCTCCCAGTACGACACCCGGGGATCGTTGAGACCGGCAGTCACGAACATCGCCGGATACTCGGTGTCCGAGACGATGTTCTCGTAGGGCACGTAGCCCCGCATCCAGCGGTACTGCTCCTCGATCTTCGGGTTGCCCCACTCCTCCCACTCGATGACGGTGAGCGGAAGGGTGTCGTCGAGCATCGTGTTCACGACATCGACGAACGGGACTTCGGCGACGATCACACGGAAGAGGTCGGGTCGGAGATTCACGACCGCTCCCATCAGGAGCCCCCCCGCAGAGCCGCCGCGGGCCGCCAGCAGGTCGGGTGTGGTCACCCGCACGTCGACGAGATGCTCGGCACACCGCACGAAGTCCGTGAAGGTGTTCATCTTGTTCGCCAACTTGCCGCCTTCGTACCAGAGCCGGCCCATCTCGCCGCCTCCCCGTGGATGGGCGATGGCAAAGACGGCGCCCCGGTCCAGCAGTGACAACCGGGGGATGGAGAAGTACGGATCGACCGTCACCTCGTACGACCCGTACCCGTAGAGCATGGTCGGGGCGGGCAGCGGCACGTCCCGGCGCCGCACGAGAGAGATCGGGATCTGCGCTCCGTCGTCGGCGACCGCCCACATTCGCTCCGAGACGTAGTCCTCCGGGTCGTAACCACCCAAGACCGGCTGCTCTTTGACCACCCTGCGCGCTCCGCTGACGAGGTCGACATCGATCACCTGCTTCGGAGTGGTCAAGGATTGGTAGCTGAGGCGAATAGTGGAGGTGTCGTGCTCGTGGTTGGTGTCCAGCCCGACGGTGTACACGGCCTCGTCGAACTCCAACTCGGTCTGCGACTCCTCTGTCAGAATTGTCAGCGAGGTGAGTCCGTCGATTCGTCCGCTCACCACGGCGTGGTCTGAGAAGGCCTTGACGCCGGTCACTTTCCGCAGCGGATCGTGCTGGATCAGCGTGACGACGTCATCGGGATCGTCGGTCGCCACGGAGAGGAGCCTGCCGTTTGGGGCGTCAGCATCGGTGACCACCAGCCACCGCCCGCCACGATGATCGACGGTGTACTGGACCCCGTGGGCTCGGGGCAGGATCGGTTCGAATGCCGGGCTGACCTCCGATGCGTCCACCCAATGCGCGTCGGCGGTGATCTGACTTCCCGCCGCAACGATGATGAATCGCCGATCGGTGGTGGTCTTCACCTCGAGGAACATCCGATCGTCGGGTTCGGAGAAGACGACCTGGTCCTCGATCGGATCGGTGCCCACCCGATGCATCCACACCTTGTCCGGCCGGTGCGCCTCGTCGTAGGTCGTGTAGAAGTACGCCCGCGAGTCGGAGCTCCACGCCCCCGAGTAGTAGGTCGCCTCGATCTGGTCGGCGAAATCCTCGCCGCTCCGCAGATCGCGGAACTTGAGCGTGAACGATTCGCTTCCGTCGAGATCGAAAGAATACGCCAGGAGGTTGTGATCGGGAGAGACCTTGAAAGCTCCTATGGCCAGATAGTCGTGGCCCTCGGCAAGGAGGTTGGCGTCGATCAGCACCTGCTCCGGTCCGTCCGCCGACCCCTGCATCCGCACCAGGACCGGGTACTGCCTGCCTTCCTCGGTGCGGGCTGCGTACCACCAGTCACCCCACTTGGCGGGCGGCGAGATGTCGGTCTGTTGGGTGCGAGCGACGATCTCGTCGAAGATCGCCTGCCGAATGGACGCCAGGGGCGCCAGGACCGACGAGGCGTAGTCGTTCTCGGCCGTGAGATGGGCGATGGTCCTTTCGCTGTCCGGATCGCGGAGCCAACCGAATTCGTCGGTCACCGTTTCACCGAACATCGACCGTTCGACGGGGGAGCGATGGGCGAGGGGTGGAGTCGTCACGGCGACTCAAACTACCCGGTTCCATGGCGTGCGCATCACCGTTCGCCCGTCACTAGTGGTGTGTCGCCGAAATAGGTGCGCGG
>JBBDWN010000013.1:0-9008 GCA_040902855.1 Acidimicrobiia bacterium
TGGATTTCCGGTCGTAGGCGCGGGCGAAGACCATCGCGCGGTACAGCCGAAGGGTCATCTCGATGTCGACGGGGGCTTCACCGACGAGTCCGCCTGACGGCGTGAGGATCTGACGCATTCGACGCGGGAGCGTACCCGATCAGTGGGCAGAGCCTGCGAGCATCTCGTCGAGCTCCTCGGCGGTCATCAGCACATCACGCGCCTTCGATCCCACCGACGGGCCGACCACACCGCGAGTTTCGAGGATGTCCATCACGCGGCCTGCTCGGGCGAAACCGATGCGAAGTTTCCGTTGGAGCATGGAGGTGGAGCCGAGCTGGTTGCGAACGATCAGCTCCATCGCCTGGCGCACGATGACCTCTTCCTCGTCGTCCGAGGCTTCGGCGGATGCAACGGACGCCGCCTGTGCCACGTCGAGGACCTCCTGATCCTTGTACTGCGCCTCTCGCTGGGCTTTCACCCAGTCGACAACGGCATGGATCTCGGATTCCCTGACAAAGGCACCCTGGATACGGCGAGGACGCGGCTCCTTCGCCGTGACCACCAGCATGTCACCCATGCCGACCAGCTTCTCGGCTCCTGAGGTGTCGAGGATCACGCGAGAATCCGTCTGGCTGGCGACGCTGAACGCAAGACGGGACGGCACGTTGGCCTTGATCACACCCGTGATCACGTTCACCGAGGGACGCTGGGTGGCGAGGACGAGATGGATGCCCACCGCTCGTGCCATCTGGGCGATGCGGACGATCGATTCCTCGACCTCCCGCCCCGCCACCATCATCAGATCGTTCAATTCGTCGACCAGCACCACGATGTAGGGGAAGCGGTCGAACTGTTCGATGTCCAGCCCGCCCGCATCGATCTTCTCTCGGTATCCGTCGATGTCACGAACCTTGGCGTCGGCGAGCAGGTCGTAGCGACGGTCCATCTCGGCCACTGCCCACTTGAGTGCGTCGTTCGCCTTCTTCGGGTTCGTGATCACCCGGGTGAGCAGATGCGGAACCCCGTTGTACTGGCCCAGTTCGACTCGCTTCGGGTCGACCATGATCAGCCGCACGTCATCCGGCGTGGTGCGGGTCAGGATCGAGGTGACGATCGAGTTGATGCACGAGGACTTGCCCGCACCGGTGGCGCCGGCGATCAACACATGCGGAAGTTCGGAGAGGTTGAGCATCAACGGCATCCCGCTGATGTCCATCCCGACCGCCACGGTGAGCGGGTGCGTTTCGCGGGCGGCTTCCGGCGAGCGGAGGATGTCGCCAAGCGACACCAACCGCCGCTTGCGGTTGGGCACTTCGACTCCGATCGCGCTCTTGCCCGGGATCGGAACCAGGAGGCGGACGTCGGGCGTCGCCAGGGCGTAGGCGATGTCGTGGGCCAGGTTCGACACCTTGTTCACCTTGACCCCGGGGGCCAATTCGACCTCGTATCGGGTGACGGTGGGGCCCGGCACGATCTTGGTCAGGGCGGCGTCGACTCCGTGCTGGTGCAACGTCTCTTCGAGAGCACGCGCCGTTTCTTCCAGGGCGCGACGGTTGGTCTCTTCTCCCCCGCCGAACTCGAGCAGTTCCAGGGGAGGGAGCTGGTACCCGCCGTCGACGTTCGCGACCACTTTGGTGGGAACCGTGGCGACGGGCTTGGCGGCAGGAGCGGGTTTGGGCACCGGCTGACGCTTCGTCTTGGCCGGAGCGGCATGGCGGGGTTGACGACGAGGGCGGGGCTGGACGACTGCCGCTCTCTGGGCTCCGGCCACCCGAACGGAGCGGGCAAATGTGCGCATTCCCGAGAAGATCTGGCCGAACGCCAGGACCAGTTCCCGGACCGACGTGCGGGTGACGACGAGCACGCCCATGGCGATGACAGCAGTGAGGATGACGAACGCGCCCCACGTTCCGAGAAGTCTGCGCAACGGGAACGCCAACAGCGCACCGACCGCCCCGCCGCGTTGTTCGACGAGATCGACGTTCTCGGCGAGCGAGACAGCACCGGTCAGCAGATGGAACATGGCGAGTGAGCCCACGAAGGCTGCGGCGGCTCCGAGCACGAGGCGACCGGTTCCATCGCTACGACGACCGAGGGCGAGAACGAGGCCGACCCCGACGAGGATGGTGGGAATGGCGTACGCCCAGACCCCGAAGAGCCACCCGAGCCCGAGATCGATCCAACGACCGGCAGGACCGGCCTGACCGAAGAACGACAGCGTGACCAGCGTCGCAATGACGATGAGGACGAGTCCCCAGACGTCATCCGCCTGACCGCCGAGGCGATCTCGCAGGAAGTTTCGAACGGTCGCCAGCGTGACGGTCGTCCGCGCCTTCTTGGGAGCCGAACGCTTCGAACTGTTGGTTGTGCGCTTCGATGACACCCGTTTCCGCCCCGTGGTTCCCCGACGGGCGGGAGTCTTCTTGGCCATGTGCAGAGAACGTTATCAGACGGCCGGGCGGTTCCTGCGACTCTCCGCGCGAAGCACGCGCGGAGCGCGCGAGGAACTACGGGCAGGGAACTACTTCATCAGCGGCGCGAGGCAGGGCTTCGACTCTCGTGCCGGACACGAGGTACACGTAAATGTCGTCGTCTGCGCCGACCCACAGTTGGAAGACGTCGGTCTCGTAGCCCGTGAATCTCGCCTCCCGGGGAAGGGAACTGGCCCGATCGTACGGCGCCAGGAGTTCGGTGGTCGGCATGACGGAGTCCGGATCACGCACGTACCGCCGCATCTCGGCTTCCACTCCGGGGATGGGATCGAGCGGCCACATCACATCGAGGAACCCGGCCGATTCCCGGCCCTGACAATCGTCCGAATACAGCGCGAGAGTCTCGGGGGCGACCACCCCGCCGGAAGGGTCCGTCCATGGCGCCCCCGGATACGGTCCGGTCGTCCCTGGCCCGGCGCACGATGTGAGGGAGAAGGCGGCCAGGGTGGCCGCAACCACCCGTGAGGTCATACGTCCAGCACGACCGGAAGGATCACCGGCTTGCGAGTGGTTTCGGCTCGGATGACCGTGGCGGCTGCCTGGCGCACTGCGTTCTGCATCGCTGCATGGTCGAAGGATCCGTCTGTGGCGCGCCGCTCGACCTCGGCTCTGACCGCCTCTGATGCTTTCTGGAGAATGGCGCTGGGGTCGTCCATGAGACCGTGGCTGTCGAGGTCCGGTCCGAACACGATGGACCCGGTCGAACGTTCGATACCGACGGTCACGACGACGACGCCCTCGTCGGCGAGTCTGGAGCGGTCCCGAAGCACTCCGCGCTTGACGTCGCCCACTCCGGCGCCGTCGAAATAGACGTACCCGGCCGGGACTGCCCTCCGTTCGACCATCGTCCTGTCACCGTCCAGCACCACCGCGTCGCCGTCTTCCAACACGTCGACCTTGCGGACACCCATCTTGCGGGCGAGTTCGGCGTGGGCGTGGAGGTGGCGATATTCACCGTGGACGGGAACGAACGCCTCGGGTCGAATCACGTTGAGGAAAGTGAGCAGTTCGTCCCGGGCGGCATGACCGGAAACGTGGACCGGTGCATTGCGCCCGTGGAAGACGCGAGCGCCGCGTCGAGTGAGCCGAGAGATGACCTTCGATACGGCGGTCTCGTTGCCCGGAATCGGGGTGGCCGAAATGAGCACCGTGTCACCCTCTTCGAGATCGACGAACTTGTGCCTGCCCTGAGCCATCAACGAAAGGGCGGCGAACGGCTCACCCTGGCTCCCGGTCGTGATCAGGAGCTGTTGGTGGGCGGGCAGGTTCATCAGGTCCTTGATGTCCACCACACTGTTCTTCGGAAGATCGAGCACTTCCAGATCGAGCCCGACCTCGGTGTTGCGATGCATCGAACGCCCGAAGAAGGCAACTTTGCGCCCGGTGGTGATGCCGGCGTCCGCGATCTGCTGGACGCGGTGGATGTGCGAGCTGAAGCAGGCGGCGATCACGCGTCCGGGCGCATCGCGCACGATGTCTCGAATCGGCTCGGCCAGCGATGACTCCGACGGCACGAAACCGGGGCGCTCGGCGTTGGTGGAATCGGAGAGCAGGAGCCGCACCCCCTTCTTGCCGAATTCGGCGAACGTCGGCAGATCGGTCGGGCGACCGTCGATCGGCGTCGGATCGAGCTTGAAGTCGCCCGAGTGGATGATGATCCCCTCAGGGGTGTCGAACGCAATACCTGCGGCGTCCGGGACCGAGTGACTGACGGGGATCAGTTGGAACTTGAACTGCCCGTGCTTCTTCCATTCGCCGTATTCGACCGGATGCAGCTGGGCGTCGATGCCCAGTTCTTCGATCCGCCCCCGGCAGAACTCGAGGGCCAGTTTCGTTCCGTACACAGGCACGTTGATATCGCGGAGGAAATAGCCCAGCGCTCCCATGTGGTCCTCGTGACCGTGGGTGAGCAACACGAACTCGACATCGTCCTTGCGCTCCATCAGCCACGACCAATCGGGGAACACGAGGTCGACCCCGAGCATGTCTTCCTCGGGGAACATCAGCCCGACATCGATCAGACAGATCTTCCCGTCGATCTCGAGCGCCGCGCAGTTGCGGCCGATCTCACCGAGACCGCCGAGAAAGGTGACACGTACGCTCATGAATGCTCCTGGAGATGGACGAGGGCGGATTCGATGGCCGCCATGGTGGCGTCGGTGGCGTCGAGGACCGGCAGACGTGGCGGTCCGACTGGCTCCCACCAACGGTTCATTGCAGAGCGTACCGGTCCTGGGTTCGATTCGAGGAAGCAGGCCCACGAGAGCGGCAGAAGCAGTTGGTGAAGTTCTCGCCCGCGCACGAAGTCGCCTGCGAGGGCGGCATCAACCATCTCCCGCACCTGGCGACCGGCCAGATGAGATATCACCGACACCACTCCGACCGCTCCCACCGCCATCATCGGCAAGGTGTAGGAGTCCTGACCCGAGTACACCGCGAGATCGGGAATCGTCCGACACACCTCAGACGTGTGGTCGACATCCATTACTGCGTCCTTCACCCCGAGGATTCGGTCGTGTTCCGCCAGGCGCGCCAACGTCGGGATTTCGATCAGACGGGCCGTCCGACCGGGGATGTTGTAGAGCAGCACCGGGAGAGGCGTGGCGTCGGCGATGGCGGTGAAATGGGCGACCAGGCCGCGTTGTTCCGGCTTCGAGTAGTAGGGCGTCACGGCCAACAAGCCGTCAACCCCCGCCTCGGCAGCCCGTTTCGAGAGTTCCACGGACTCTGCCGTGTCATACGTTCCGGTCCCGGCCACGACCGTGGCCTTCTCGCCCACTGCGTTCTTCACAGTGGCGAACATCGCCACCTTCTCATCGGCGGTGAGCGTCGGGGACTCGCCCGTGGTCCCGCAGACGACCAAACCGTCTGACCCGTTGTCGACCAAGTAGCGGGCCAGCCGATGAGCTGCGTCGTGGTCCACCTCCCCGCTCTGCGTGAACGGGGTGATGATTGCGGTGAGAACTCGGCCGAACGGGTGCATCGAACTCCTCGGTGTCAGCGACGCCCGCCGAGCATACCGCCCGGGTGGGTTGGCTCCCGAGCCCGGTACATTGCTCCGAGATGAACGTGATCGAAGTCGACGAATCCAGCTTCCACACCGCGGTCCTCGCCGAGAGCGAACGCCGACCGGTCGTCGTCGACTTCTGGGCGGAATGGTGCGGACCGTGCAAAGTGCTCGGACCGACCCTCGAGCGCCTCGCCGCCGAAGACGATGGAACCTGGCTTCTCGCCAAAGTAGACGTCGACCAGAACCAAGGGCTCGCCCGTCAGTTCGGAGTGCAGGGCATCCCGACGGTCGTGGCCTTCCAGGACGGCCGGCCGGTGAACCAGTTCACGGGCGCCCTCCCCGAAGTCCAGGTTCGGGACTTCATCGACTCGATCGTGCCGACGGAGTCGGACATGGAGGCAGCGGCGGCGGAAGCCGCACTTGACGCCGGGAACCTCGACCTCGCCGAACAAGGCTTCCGCTCGGTACTCGCCAAGGACCCTTCCCACGCCGTCGCCGGCATGGGACTTGCAGGGATGCTCCTGGATCGGGATGACGCCCCGGAAGCGCTCGAAGTCCTCGCCCGACTCCCCCGATCCGAAGACGTGAAACGGTTGGAGGCGGCTGCCCGCCTCCTGAGCGGCGGCGGCGATCTTGAGGCATTGGCAGTCGCGGCGGAATCGGGGGCCGGCCCTGACCGGCTCGCGTACGCCAAGGCGCTGTCGGCCGGCGGGGACGCAGCAGAGGCGATGGAACTCCTCGTCGAACTCGTCTCCGAGCGGGGAGACGAGGCAGAGGACGCCCGCACCGCCCTCCTCGACCTCTTCGAAGTCCTGGGGAACGAGGGACCACTGGTGTCGACGTATCGGCGCAGACTCGCCTCCGCCCTCTTCTGACCCCCGTTTCGGGCTCTCGGACGGCCGGACCCGAGGTCAGAGGCTGGAACTACTCTTCAAAGAGGGCGTTCTCGCCGGCTCTCGCCGCGGCCATCGCTTTGAGATCCTTCGCGATCTCTGGATACTTCTCCATCAGGCCCTCGAAGGCGCGTGCACTTATCACGATGAGCTTCGACGCCGATGTCGTGACGACGGTGGCCGACCGCGTACTCCGATTGAGAAGAGCCATCTCACCCAGGACGGCGCCAGGACCCACCTCCCCGACCTTCTTCCCACCTACGAGGATGTCGGCCGAGCCCTCCACTATCACCTCGAGCTCGTGCGGGCGAGAGTCCTGTTCCATCAGCACGGTGCCGGCGGGAACCTCTATGTCATCGGTGAATGGGGCCAGCGCCTTCAACCTGCGGTTCCCCAACTGCGCGAACGTCGGGCTTGACTTGAGTCGCGCGAGTTTGGGGTCGATCTTCCTCATGGACACGCCCTCCGGGGCCGGACTTCGGTTCGACGCCGATCCTACGACATCGATCCACCGCGTGAGGAGCTCGACACCATGGGCAAATCACTCGGCGACTGCGTACAACTCCCAAGCGCCCGGTACACCTCTCAGTTCGTGGGTCCCCCGGTGCGTGAAGTCGATGCCCGAGCCGGTCACTGCGTCCTTGACCGTCCCAGACACCAGCACTTCGTTCGGCGTAGCGAGCGCCCCGATGCGAGCCCCGATATGAACGGCGATTCCGCCGAGATCATCGCCCAGGGCCTCGCATTCCCCCAGGTGGATTCCCGCCCTCACCTGAAGATCGAGGTTCGACACTTCATGGAGCGTGGCGACGGCACACTGAATAGCTCTGGCAGGGCTGTCGAAGGCCGACAGGAAGCCGTCCCCGGTCTGTTTGATCTCCCTACCGCCAAAGTGCTCGAGCTGGCTGCGGACGACATCGTTGTGGCGTTCGAGCCGCGAGCGCCATTCGGCATCCCCGACCATGGCCGCCTGTTTCGTAGACTCGACGATGTCCGTGAACATGACGGCGGACAGAAACCGGTCAGGGGCCGGAAGCGTCTTGCCCATCGTCTTGAGTGCCCGTCGATAGTCCTCCAAGTACGTTGGGGATCTGGCCAGGTAATCGGGTTCAAGCCGTCTACGGAAAATAGAGGAGCTGAAGACGGTGGCCCACTCGGCGACCGTCATCACATAGTCACCAGCCATTTGAGAGTAGAGAAGCCAACGCTCGAGGTGCTCTTCCGACCGGAAGAGGTTCATACGGCTTCAGTTGAACGCCCCGGAGCCAGCCCGCGATCTCGCGAATGGTGAAGGCATGTAACCCACTGCCGATTCCGGATCGATTTCCAGAATCTCGTCGTCACGAGTGCGCACCCGAATCGTGTCGCCACAGTCGAGGCAACGCGTTTCCACCACCACTTCTTGGGAAGGGAACAGCCACCGTACGGCCAGCGCCTCCATGCCGCACTGGGCGTACCACCTCTGTATTCCGTCGACGCTGACGAGGTAATGCGTCGGGATGTTGCTGAATGGAGCCCAAGACTCGATGTGGTCGGTGTCATGCGCCATCCAGCAACCGGCGATGGGCGAAGCATCCACTGCGGCGCGCTGCACCTCGCGAGCCTCCTGCACGCCGATACCAAGGAGACCTGAGAGTTCGGTGTAGTGAGGCGCCCGGCCGGTGGCGACAAAGTGCGCCAGGATCGTGGTGAATGCTTGCTGTGTCAGGCTCTCACCGATCATGAGCTCTCTTTCCTCCGATACTGGCTCACGCTCGCCAGGTTCGACCAGGGCGGAATCCACGTTACTTGAGTCGCGTTCACTGAATCCGGACGGCTGCTCCTAGCCTGCGGTCTCCCGTCCGAAAGGAACCTCAGTGGCACAGCAGTGGAATGAAGCGCCGGCGTTCACCGTGGACACCGCCAAGACCTACACGGCAGTCCTCGACACGAACCACGGCGAAATCACCCTCGAACTCGACGCCGGACGCAGTCCGCTGACAGTCAACAACTTCGTCTTCCTCGCCCGCGAAGGGTTCTACGACGGGGTCATCTTCCACCGTTGCATCCCCGGATTCGTCATCCAGGGCGGCGACCCCACGGGCACGGGGCGCGGAGGACCCGGCTACAAGTTTCGCGATGAGCTCGACGGTCCCGGCTCCTACAGCCGGGGGACAGTCGCGATGGCCAACTCCGGTCCGAATACCAACGGGTCACAGTTCTTCATCTGCGTCGCCGAAGTCGGTCTCCCCCACAGCTACACGATCTTCGGCCAGGTGACATCCGGGCTCGATGCGGTGGATTCGATCCTCGCCGTTCCCACCGACCGATCCGACCGCCCAGAGCAGGACTGTGTCATCACATCCGTCACCATCACCGAAGCCTGACGACGAAGGGCTCGGATGCAGGGCGCTGGCGGTCTCCGCCGGCGTCCTCATCGCGTTCGGGGTGGTGGCCACGTCGATCGGGCTCCTCCTGGCCCTCGGAGACGGCGGACGCCTCACCCAGCAGCTCGGGTTCGCCCTCTACGGCGCCGGCGCCCCGGTATCGGGCATCTTCGCCGCCATCGCCGGAGAACTCCCACTCGCCCCGTTCACCGACGTCATCATCTGGCTGGTGCTGGCCGTCGTCGCAACTCGCGCCAGCGAACGC
>JBBDWN010000014.1:0-1366 GCA_040902855.1 Acidimicrobiia bacterium
AGATGACGCCATGTGCTCGGAGACACCGCGCACCTCTTTCGGCGACACACCACTAGGAAGCGATTCAGACCGACCACAATCGGGTTCGTGCTGAGCCTCCTACGGACACCGAGATGGGCCATCGCCACTGCGGTGGTGGTGGCCGTGTGCTTCGTGTTCGCGTCTCTCGGTCAGTGGCAGCTCCGCCGACACGGCGAGCGCCAAATCGAGAACACCGTGAACGCGGCTCGCCTCGCGTCGGAGCCAGTCGATCTCGGACTATTGCTCGCCGCCGCAGGCGGGGATGTCACCAGTCTCCAGTTTCGACCGACGGTGCTCTCCGGAGTGTTCCACCCGGAGGATGAGATATTCGTCCGGTCACAGGTCGCCGGCGAGCGGCCCGGCTTCCACGTGGTCTCACCGCTGTTGACCGGAGAAGGAACGGTCCTTGTCAATCGGGGCTGGGTCCCCCTGGCGGCGGAGGCCCCGCCGGTGTCCGAGGTCGCGCCACCGCCAGGAGTCGTGACGGTCGCGGGCCTCGTGCGGACGTCCCAAGAACGTCCGTCGGTGGGGCCGACGGAACCGGAAGGCCGTCTGAGCATCGTCGCGAGAATCGACTTGGACCGCCTGTCGGCTCAGTACGACGATTTGGCTCCGGTCTGGATCCAACAGACCGACCCGGTCGACGGGCCGTTGCCGGTGCGGGTTCCCGTACCTGACGTCCATGACCCTGGGCCTCATCTCCCGTACGCGGTTCAGTGGTACTCGTTCGCCGCGATCACCGCCGGCGGATTCGTCCTGCTCATGCGGCGGGCGGCCGGTGGCACATGAGCGGCCGAAGCCCAACCGGGGGCCGTCACCTGATCTCGGAGGCAAGTCCTTCGACGATCCGCAGTCCTTCGAGCTTGGACAACTCGGCCGGATCGAGTCTCAGCTTCGAAGTGCGGTTGCCCCCGCCGAGGACGATCTCCTCCCGCAGCATGACGGCCGAATCGACCAGCGTGGTGAGGCCGGGAGGGAGTCCGAAAGGGGTCACGCCACCAATCTCCATTCCGGAGATATCGAGGGTGACACTTGAGGGGGCGAACGACAGCTTCTTGACCCCGAGCTCGTCGCGAACCGCCCGATTGACGTCGAGACGGGTCGTCGCCAACGCCACGCAGACCCCGAAGACATCAGGCGGACGTTTGGAGGCGACGACGATCGTATTGGCGCTGTCTGCCGGGTCGATCCGGTAGCGCTCACAGAACGCGGCGGTGTCGGCGAACTCCGGATCACACTCCATCACTTCGAACGCCACGCCGAGAACCTCGAGGTGAGCGGCGACCTGCGGATGGAGAAGACTCATGCTCTGGCTCAGTTCGTTCGAGGACGAGCGGAGGGTATC
>JBBDWN010000015.1:0-8922 GCA_040902855.1 Acidimicrobiia bacterium
TCTCCCCCCGCGACCGAGGCTTTGCGAGGGCGTGCTGGGGGGAGTGGCCGAGTCTTCGAGGCCGAGGGGGGCTGTCAGCCCTGGGTGGTTGGTGACCTTTGACCGAGTTCGCGGTCGAGGAGGAGCAGCGCGCCGCCGTCGTTGCCGACGAGCTTGAGCTGTTCGACGATGTCGGAGACGGTCGACTCCTCTTCGATCTGTTCTTCGAGGAACCATTGGAGCATGGAGAAACTGGCGGAGTCGCCGTCGGCGAGTGCGGCGGCATACAGACCCGAGATCGACTCGGACACCCGCTGTTCCTGAGCGAGGGCGGTCTCGAAGGCGTCCACGGCCGAATCGAATTCCGTCTTCGGCACCTCTCCGGCTCCGAGCGCGATCTTGTTGCCACGGTCGAGGACATGGTCGAAGAATTTGAGCCCGTGGGCTCGTTCCTCTTCGGATTGGATCCGCATCCACGACGCCATACCAGGCAGGCTGCGGCTGTCGAAGTAGGCCGCCATCTGCAGGTATGCGATGGAGGACGCGAGTTCCAGGTCGATCTGGCGGTTGAACTTCTCTGCGAGCTGGTCAGACATCTTCATGATCGGAAACCTAATCCTCCGCCGTCGGTTCGACATCCACGGCCGGGACGGCCTCGGTGTACACCTCGCCCTGAAGGTCTCGACTCACGGCGTCGAACTGTACGAGCGCCCGCTCTGTCGGGGGCTCGTCGGCGGAGTACATCACGACGTGCCATCGCGGCCGTGACCGCCACCCGACGAACGTCACCGCCGCCGAGGCGTGGCCGACCGGGAATCCGACCACCGACGCCGCCTCCCTCAGCGCCTCCTCCTGATCCATCGCAAGGGGCCAGGCGGCCGCCATGTGCCACGCGGCGAGCACACCGAGGAGTGCCACCCCGGCCCAGATCAACGGCTCCGCGAGGGCCAGAGCGGCCAAGGGCACGGCCACCCCGAGATAGATCCATCCGGCGATCCGGCGGCGTTGCGGATCGGGGAACCGGTACGGACCGACGATCGAACTGTCGAGTTCGTCGGGGACGCCTTCCGCCTCGGCAACGTCGGCGGGAATGTGGATGCCGTCTGTCATGGCCCGCTCGGCGGTTCGGCTTCGCCTGCGAGTTCGATGATGATGTCGGGGACGCTCACACCCCGACGCTCGTCGTCATCTCCGTACCGTCGCAACCCGGCCGTGCCGGCATCCACGTCGCGGTCACCGACCACCAGAACCGCGGGAGTCTTCTGGGTGATGGCGCGGCGCACCTTCTCCCCCACTGTCTCATCGGTCGCGTCGACGTGCACACGCAAGCCCGCTTCCGCCAGGCGGTCGCCGACGGCTCGGGCGTAGTCGACATGTCGATCGGCGACGGGGACGATCTGAGCCTGCACCGGGGCGAGCCAGGTGGGAAACGCTCCGGCGTAATGCTCGGTGAGGACACCGAAGAACCGCTCGATCGATCCTGCCTTGGCGCAGTGGATCATCACCGGCCTTTCCGCCGCGTTCTCCGCACCGGCATAGGTGATGTCGAAACGCTCGGGCAGCGAGAAATCGACCTGGATGGTGGACATCTGCCACCGGCGGCCGATCGCGTCTTTGACGTGCACGTCGATCTTCGGTCCGTAGAACGCTCCTTCACCGTCGGCCACGTGATAGGCGAGACCCGTCTCATCGAGCGCTTCCGCGAGTCTCTTCTCGGCGACCTCCCACAATTCGAGGTCACCGACGTATTTTTCCGGACGGGTCGAGAGGTCGGCTTCGAACTCGGTGAATCCGAACGCACCGAGCCACTCGAGAACAAAGGCGAGATGCATCTTCAGCTCCGACGCCACCTGCTCCCTGGTGCAGAAGGTGTGCGAGTCGTCCTGGGTGAAGCCGCGAGCGCGCAACATGCCGTGGATCACGCCAGACCGCTCGTAGCGGTACACCCCACCCAATTCGGACAGGCGCAGCGGGAGCTCACGATACGAACGCGCCCTGCTGCGATACACCAGGACGTGGAACGGACAGTTCATGGGCTTCACCCGGTAGTTGTCACCGCCGTCCATCTCGATCGCCGGATACATGTTCTCGGCGTAGAAGCCGGTGTGTCCTGACGTGTCCCACAACGCTTCCTTGGCGAGGTGCGGCGAGTAGACGAACTCGAACCCGTACTTCTCGTGGAGCCGGCGCGAGTGGTCTTCGATGAGCTTGCGGACCATTCCGCCTTTGGCGTGCCAGACGACAAGTCCGGAGCCAAGCTCACGGGGAAAGGAGAACAGGTCGAGCTCGGGGCCGAGTTTGCGGTGATCCCGCCGTTCGGCCTCTTCGATCCGGTCCAGATGCTCTTCGAGCGCCTTCTTCGACTCCCACGCGGTGCCGTAGATGCGCTGCAGCTGCGGGTTCGCCTCATCACCCCGCCAGTAGGCACCGGCGGACCGAAGCAACTTGACCGCCTTCAGTCTGCCGGTACTCGGGACATGCGGTCCGCGGCAAAGGTCGATGAATCCGTTGTTGCGATAGACCGTGACGGTCTCTCCATCAGGAACCTCGGATGGCTCCACGCTTTCGATGATCTCCCGCTTGAAAGTGTGGTCGGCGAACACCTCCAACGCTGTGGCCTGACTCATCGCCTCACGCACGAACGGCTGGTCGGCGGCGATGATCGAGTCCATCTTCGCCTCGATCGCCTCCAGGTCCTCGGGGGTGAATGGTCTTCCTATGTCAAAGTCGTAGTAGAAGCCGTCGGTGATCGGCGGGCCGATGGCGAAGGTTGCACCATCGAAGAGCGACAGGACCGCCTGCGCGAGCACATGGGCTGCCGAGTGTCGGAGGATGCTCCGACCCTCGTCGGTCGTCTCGGTCACTATTTCGATCGCTCCACCATGTGGGAGCGGACGCATGAGGTCGATGACGTCCCCGTCGAGCTTGACGGCGACGGCCGCTCTTGCCAGCCGCTCACCGATTGCGGCGGCGACGTCGTATCCGGTTGCGCCGTCTGGATGTTCGACGACCGAATCGTCAGGGAGGCGAATCTCTATAGGCAATGGGATCACACTCGCTAGATTGCTGAGAGCGCCGCAGGGTACTGCCAGTGCCCGGACGGTCGTTCGCAGTTTTGCGACGCCTCGTTTCGAATGAGGCGACAGCGACAACGGAACGAGCATGCAAACAGGGAAGTTGATCGATGGGCGCAACGGAAATGGTGGCCGGACTGGTGCCGACCGCAATGGTCAAGGAACTGTCGGGCGGCACCAACAGGGTGTTCCGGCTGCTCGATGAGTCGGGGGATTCCACCGTCGTCAAGGCGTATGCCACACCTGCACGGGAACGACGTGAGCGCGACGCCTTGGAGGCGATGTTGGGAGTTGCGGGCGTCCCGCAGATTTTGGAACGCGGGGCGACCGAGGGGATGGCGTGGATCAGGATGACAGACGGCGGGACGTGGAGCCTGGCAACGCTCCCGCTGACCCTGGACCTCGTCCGTAGGGCTGGCGCTCTCATTCGCGGGGTTCACGATTCTGGGGCCCACATCACCGATCTCGCCAGCGGCATCGACGGCGAGAACGTCAAGGCCCACTTCCGTTGGACCTTGGACCGGCTCGAGCGGTATCGCCGCCGGTTGGAACTCCCTGCCGAGGTTCTGGAATCCGCCCGTCGCAGCGAGAACCACCCAATGGCATCCGCTCCCAGAACTGCTCACACTCGCACAGTGCCGAAGAATTTCCTCGTCAACGACCAAGGCGAGTTGATGCTGATCAGTTGGGAGTGGGCGACCCTTGCCCCGCCTGAATGGGATCTCTCACTGGCGACATGGCGGTTCAGCCGCACGCTGGGTGACAAGGCGGCCGCTGCGCTGTGGGAGGGATACGGCGCCGAGAAGACCATCACCGACAGACTCCGACCATGGGTGGCGTATCACGCCGCCATGCAGATGTTGGAAGCTGCCGAGCAGCGCGATGGCCGACTCGGCGACCTCAACTACCTGGTCAACGACCTGGCCGCTGCAGTGAAGCGCTGAGCGGTCTGGGGGCCGCGCCGAGCCTCGGACGGAAATACCGGACTCCGAGTCCGCGAAAACCTAGCCTGCGTGACGTGATGAACCGAGATGACTTCATCGATCGCCCGCTCGTCGCTCCCACACGGGGTCATAGCCCAATGCATCTGGTCGGGGTCCCGGTCGTCGGATTGATCGCCGACGACCTGCCGTGCCCATGGTGCGGCGATGCAACGCACGAGTCTGACGACTCGTGCCGGGGCTGCGGTCGTCGCTTCGGCTGATCCGCCGTAACGACGCCTGAATCCCGGTCCACTTCGTGGAGCGGGCCTCGGACCGGCGCGCGGTCGTCGGTCCGCTCACCCGATCGGCCACATCCTCGGGTCGCGCAAGACACTCCGTCCCGGCTCCTATGCTCCGCTGCGCATGAGTTCGGTTGGCATCGTCCTGGGAGGAGGCGGAGTCACCGGCGCGTCCTATCAGATAGCCGCGCTGATGGCTCTTGAACTCGCGACCGGGTGGGATCCTTCGAAGGCAGACGTCATCGTCGGTACCTCGGGAGGCGCCTATGTCACCGCTCTCGTGCGCAGTGAGCGTCTGGACCTCGACTCGATGGTGCTGCAGCATGAGGATCGCGACGCCGTGGCCGAGCGCATCTCCGGCCACCTGTTCACCCGCGATCGCGGGGTCCGGCTCGGAAGGTGGATCCGACACGGCCTGCTACCCGGCATTCGCAAACCGGGACTGACCATGTTGCTCGGTGGGCCTGCCGCCTGGACGACAGACGGGCTGGCCGAGTGGGTACGACACCAATGCGGTCCCGCTGCCGACTCGTGGCCGGCTGAGCCAACCATCATCACCGCCTTCGATGTCGCGTCGAAACGTGCTGTGGCATTCGGCACCGAGGACGCCCCCGATGTGAGTCTGGCGGAGGCTGTCGCTGCCTCGTCGGCCATCCCCGTTGCGTTCCAGCCACGCCTGGTCGAAGGCCGCCTCTACGTCGACGGCGGCGTGGTCTCGGGCACCCACGCCGACCTCGTCCTTGGCAGTCCCGTCCCGCTCGATCTGCTCATCGTGATCGCGCCGATGGCGGCAGACGAAGAGCGCGAGGGTGCGTGGTTCTATGAAAAGGTGTTCGACCGCGTGGGGCGGACGGCGCTCGGCACCGAACTCACCCGGATCCACGAGGACTGGCCCGACACCGACGTCGTCGTGCTTCGTCCCTCCCCTGCGGTGCTGGCGGTGATGCGCCCTAATCCGCTCGACCCCGCCGCGGCGGTTCCGACCTTCGTGCGGGCCCTGATGGCGATGCGGCGAAAACTCGCCGACCCGGAGATCTGGGCGGTGCTGAATCGACACTTGACCCAGACCCGTTCGAAACGGTGAGCAGCACATGTCGCTCCCGGCACTCGTCGCGATCTCGCTGATCAGCTAGGCGGGACGCTCCGAACCCTGGTCTGCGGGCCACTTGCGGAACGTGACGGAAGGTAGAACCACGACCAGCCCGCCAAGCCACCGATCACCGCAACGCCGGGGATGGCGGTACGCAGGCCTTCCTGAGCGCTCGAAACTGCTCGTCAGGCCCCGGGGACTCGACGTGTTGGCTCATCCGTACACAGTACCGAGCCGAGCGCCGGAGTCAGCCGACATATCCCGACACGAGCGTTCGCTTCAGGTCGTTCAGTTCGCTGCTGAGCGACACGTGATAGCGGTGCGGGTTTACCAATCTTCTCACGCCGGGGTCGAGCCGTTCGAGGTCCGACACCCTTCGCTTCCTGGCTGCCTCGACACCTCCGGATTCTCGGGTGCGCTGACCACGGTCGAGCACGGTGACGAGCAGCGACTCGACTTCGGAGATCCCGCTCGGCACCACCGTCCTGACGATTCCAGGGATGGAAGGATGATGAAGCTGGAACGGCTGTGAGCGGTCGATCTCCTCGTGGGCGAGAGCCAGAACATCAGCGGTGGCAAAACCGCGTTCGTCATAGATACGCCAGACGCGTTTGGCTCCCGGGTTCTGGACCTTGGCGGGTGTATCGGAGATCTTGATCGCCGGAACCCACCCTCCTTCGCTGTCACCGACCGCGACGGTCTTGTAGACGCCGCCGAGCGACGAGTCCCCTTCGGAGGTGACCAATTTCGAACCAACCCCATGGACGAGACGAGAGATCAGATGGTCAGGGTCGACCCCATAGGAGGGGGCTTCTACAGCGATCTGGTTCTTCACCTGCCAGATGGTCAGCTCATCGAGTCCGCTGGAGAGCACGATGCGCGTGTTCTCAAACCCGGCGGCGTCGAGCATCTCCGCTGCCCGCACCGAGAGGTGGGCAAGGTCACCGGAGTCGAGACGGATGCCAACCGGTGCGTGACCCTTGGCACGCAGCTCCTCGAAGACGGTGATGGCGTTCGGAATTCCCGATTCCAGCGTGTCGATCGTGTCGACGAGCAACAGCGTATCGTCGGGATACACCTCGGCGTAGGCGCGGAACGCCTCCAGCTCTCCCCCGCCGACAGCCATGAACACCTGCACCATGCTGTGGGCGTGGGTTCCGGACGAGTCGATCCCCACCATGTGGGACATCCCTACGTTCGACGACGACAGCGCCCCTCCGATCAGCGACGACCGGGTGGCGGTGTTACCCCCGAATCCCGGTGCCCGCCTGAGACCGAACTCGATGACCGAACCACCGGCGGCTGCCTCGACGACACGCGATGCCTTCGTGGCGATCAACGTGGCGTAGTTCATGTGGTTGAGAAATGGCGTCTCGAGGATCTGGGCCATCGCCAGCGGAGCCTCGACCACCGCCACCGGAGCGTTGGCGTGCACCACCCGTCCCTCGGGCACTGCACGCACCGTGACATCAGCGAAGCCACCAACCTCTCCGAGCCAGCCGAGGAAGTCGTCGGCAAAGATGCGATCACCGCGAGAAGATCGGATTCCGGCCAGCACGTCGAGTTCGGCCTGGCCGAACCGGACCGACTGCATCCAGTCGAGAAGCGGCTCGAGACCAGCGGTGATGCAGTACCCGGCCTGATGGAGCCCGTAGTCAGGGTAGGCCCGGAAAAAGTGTTCGAACTGGGCGGGACGGGTGTGAAGACCCGATCGGTAGTACAGCTGCGCCATCGTCAGCTGGTAGTGATCAGTGAAGAGGATGCCCTCGGAGATGTCTTTCACACTCCGAAAGCTAGTGGCTCGGTTCGGTGCGATCGCCGTCATCTCATAGGCTGCATCGTCATGATCGACTACACACCGACCTCCGCACTGGTCGTCGTCGACGTCCAGAACGACTTTGCCGATCCAACCGGCAGCCTCTTCGTCACGGGAGGCGACGATGTCGTAGCCGTCTGCAACGCAGAGATCGTCCGCGCCCTGTCATCCGGCGCGCTGGTCGTCTACACCCAGGACTGGCACCCGCCGTCCACTCCACACTTCGAGACCGACGGCGGAATCTGGCCGGTCCACTGCGTGGCGGGAACCAGAGGAGCAGAGCTCCACCCCCGCTTGTTGGTGGCCGGCCCTGTGGTGCGCAAAGGTTCGAACGGGGAGGACGGATATTCCGGGTTCACGATGAGGGACCCGGAGTCTGGCGAGACCACGCCCACCGAGCTTCAAGGGATTCTCGAAACCAACCAGATCGAAGAGGTCGTCGTGGTCGGACTCGCCTTCGACGTCTGCGTGAAGGCGACCGCACTCGATGCGGTGGAACTCGGTTTCCAGACGGCTGTCTTGGGAACGGCGAGCGCTGCCGTCGAGCTGCAAGCCGGGGATTCCGACCGCACTCGCGAAGAGTTGGGTGCGGCTGGCGTCACGCTCCGCTGAACGAGCCGACGCGATCCGGCACGACATGAAGAATCACCCCGGTCGTCAGACCGGGGTGATTCAGATCGTTGGCGTCACGCCTGCTTGCGGGATCCTCTTCGGCCCTGTGGGACCTCGGGGAGCCCGTATGCGGCGCATGGACAGTGGGGCACCGAGCAGCTCGAGGCGTCACGGTGCTCCTTGCGCGGGTGACCGCACGATGTGCAGCGTTGACGTCCGCCGTCGATCGGTCGAGCGCTGGAGCTGGTCAGCTGCGACGCTCTTTGGCGACGTTCACCGTCAGCTGGCGTCCGTCCACGTCGTGACCGTTGAGCGAGTCGATGGCAGCCTTCGCCTCGGCAGGCGTCGACATCTCGACGAAACCGAAACCGCGTGAGCGGCCGGACTCGCGGTCGGTGATGACCTGGGCGCTCTTGACCTGACCATGAGACGAAAACAGCGACTCGAGGTCCGAGGACGTTGTGTCGAACGTGAGATTTCCCACGTAGAGATTGGTGGACATTGGTTTGCTCCTTCTGAAGCTACGAACCGTCGGGGCAGGCGCCCCGCTTGACCAGCATTCAGAAGTCGTGCGAAAGCGTCGACGAGAAAAGCAAATGTCGTTGCGGTTGCTCCACCCGACGGATCGTGAGGTGAAGCGGCGATGTGCGCTTCAGGCGCACGCTGTACATACAACAGTAGCCGATTCTCGTTTCAATCCCATTCAACGACCCTTCAGAACCACCTGGGTCTGTGTCACCTTGGCAACCAGGTGATGATCGTTGGTGATCTCGGTCTCCACGACCACCGTGCCGGAGCCGACGTGGAGCGGACGAGCAGTCGCTTCAGCCGTGCCCGATCTCACCGCCCGCAGGAAGTTGGTCTTCGACTCGATCGTCGAGGTTCCTGCGGCACCCGTCGGAAGATTGAGGAAGGCACAGGCCGCACCCGCCGAATCCGCCAAGGCCATGAGCGCTCCCCCGTGAAGTACCCCACCGGCGGTGCACAGTTCCGGCGCCCATTCGAGCGTCAACACGACCTCGTCCGCCGAAAGCTGCCGCGCCTCGATCCCCAGCAGCTCACACAGCGGCATCGACTGACGGATGAAGGCGGTGGGGTCCTCCGGCACCATCCCCGCAGACTATCCGGC
>JBBDWN010000016.1:0-8759 GCA_040902855.1 Acidimicrobiia bacterium
GTACCCAGGGTTCGGCACCACCTATACGGTGGTTTTCGCGCACGAGTTCAGGCTGTCGGCAGGTCCCGCTCGAGCAGTGACTCGAATCCAAGCTCCCGACAGAGCGGTTCGAACTCGGACATCACCACCCCTCGCCACCGCAGGTCTTCGAGCGACTCGGCCAACGGCACATCGAGTCGCAGCGTCGTCAAGGACCGATAGAGCGTCGCCTCGTCCCGATGGGTGCGAAGCGTCTCCGCCAGTTTCGCCGCCCCCCGCACCTGCACGTTCCACTCGGCAGCGTCATCGGGGATCGACTCCAAATGGTCGTATTCGAACAACACCACCGACGACGACTTCGCCCCCCAGCCAGGGAGGCCAGGTACTCCGTCGGCGGTGTCACCCACCAGCGCCAGATAGTCCGGGATGGAATGGGGGTAGATCCCGAACTTCTCCCGCACATCTTCCTGGGTGAACCGCTTGGCCTCCCGCCGATTGAACGTCACCACCCGATCAACTTCGACGCATTGCATCAGGTCCTTGTCGGGGCTGAGGATGACCACCTGATCGACGTCGTTCTTCCACCGGTGGGCGGCCGTCGCCAGAGCGTCGTCTGCCTCGAACTCGACCATCCCCCAGACAGTCACTCCGATGGCTCGCAGCGCCCGCTCGGCCAGCGGGAACTGAGCCCACAGCGCAGGTTCGATGCCTTCACCGGTCTTGTATCCGGAGAACATGTCGTTCCGGAACGATTCGATCACGGTATCGGTGGCCACCCCGAGGTGGGTCACACCGCCACCGACGACGAGGGCCAAGGTCGACTCGATGATCCCCCGCACCGCTCCGACCTCCTGGCCGGCGGGCGATTGACGGGGCGGGACTCCGAAGTAGGAGCGGAACAGCTCGTAGGTGCCGTCGAGAAGATGGAGCATCCGTCCATTGTCGTCCGTCGGGTGCGAGCCCGCTCGTGGCGAGAGCGAAACCAGCAGACGATCGACAGATCGAACTGAGTGAGAGAGGGTCGATACCATGCCCGGTGTGACCGAACACGAACCAGACCCCGCCGACCCCTGGGCCGAGGCCGGCCGCCGCTGGGCCTCCATCTCGGACAAGTTGAAGGACCGCTACCGCGACCTCGCCGGCGACGAGGGTCCGGGCGAAGACGAGATCCGCTCGGCGCTCGACACCCTGGGTGAGGCTGCCCGCACGGTGGCCGACTCGGTCGGGTCGGCGATGAAGGATCCCGACGTCCGCGACCAGGTGAAGGATGCGGCGGCCTCGTTCGTCACCGCCCTGGGGCAGACCTTCTCCCAACTCGGCGACGAACTCCGTCACGCCAGGGACCGGTCGGCTGAACAACCCCCGACCGACGGGGACTGACCATGCGGGCAGGGAACCTGTTCATATACGGCGGCATCGCCCTCATCGCCATCGGCGTGATGGTCCGCTTCGGATGGTTCTCCTGGTTCGGGCGACTGCCGGGCGACATCCGCTCGGAGGGTGAGAACGTGTCGTTCTTCTTCCCGATCACGTCGATGATCGTGGTCTCGATCGCCGCCACCATCCTTCTCAACGTGTTCGACCGCTTCTTCCGAAGCTGACTCACAATCTGTGGACCGGTACATTCGGCGCAGATGTCCCTCATCTCCACCTCCGAACTCGCCGCTCGCATCGGGACCAGGGAGCTCCGGCTGTTCGATGTCAGGGCCGATCTGGCGGACCCGGCCGAGGGACGCCGTCGCTACGCCGCCGGTCACCTGCCCGGGGCGGTGTTTGTCGATCTGGAGGCCGACCTGACGGGGCGTTCCGGCCCGGGACGACACCCGCTCCCCCGCCCCGAGGAGTTCTCGGCGACGGCCCGCAGGATCGGGATCAGCCCGTCGACTCTCGTCGTGGCGTACGACGACGTCGGTGGGGCGTGGGCATCCCGACTGTGGTGGATGCTGAAATCGACGGGCCACGCCAACGTGCGAGTGCTCGACGGCGGGTTCCCCAAGTGGCAGGCGGAGAACCGCCCGATCACCCGAGCGGTCCCGAAACCGTCGGCCGGCGACTTCCCGACCGTGATGGAATGGCAGGGAGTCGTCGACCGTGTCGAGGTCGCGGCTTCCGAGTCCATGCTGATCGACGCTCGTGCTCCGGCGCGATTCCGGGGCGACCATGAACCGATCGATCAGGTCGCGGGCCACATTCCCGGTGCGATCAATCTGCCGTATGAGGACAACCTCGCCGATGACGGCACGTTCCTCGACACCGCCAAGTTGGCGGAGCGTTTCGCCGGGGTCGGTCCGGCTCCCATCGTCTACTGCGGGTCGGGTGTGAGCGCCTGTCACAACATCCTGGCAATGCGCATCGCCGGCCACGACGACGCCCTTCTCTACGAAGGGTCGTGGAGCGACTGGTCTCGCCACCAGCACGCGCCGGTTGCAACCGGAGACACATGAGCCTCGACGAACACACGCTGATCGCCATCGAACTGGCCGACACCGATTCGCTGTTGCGCGCGGTCGACGGGATGGCTGGTCGACGGGCCTGGAACGAGCTCACGACACTGCGCAGCCACCTGGCCGCAGCGCTCGAGCGGGGCCGCCAGTTGTGGGGCGTGGACGAGCACGTCCGCTACCGACTGGCATTGGAGGCGCCGGCGGAGATCGCCGTGCGAGTGGTGGTGGAAGGTCCCGCCCGGTTCACGCTCGGTCCGCTGAGCGAGGTGATCTCCCAGACGAAGTCGTTCGCCGAGATGGACCCTCATCTTTCCAGCCCGACCGACCGGACCGTGATCGCCCACGAGCGCGCATTGCGTGGCGACCGCTTCGACGGCGAACTCGACATGGGCGTGTTCGACATTCCACTGGTCACGGCGTGGGAGCCGCAGTATCCAGTCGCCACCTATCACTCGGACCGAGCGGACTTCCCGTCCCCTGAACTCGTCGAAGGCCCTCCGCTGAAGCTTCCGGATGATCCGGAACGGATCTCGGACGAGCCGACAGAGGAGGCACTGCTCGCCCTCGTCACACCCTGGACGACGATGTCGAACGGGGTGACGGATCTGGCCATGGTCGAAGGCGACGCCGCTGCCGCCATCGCCGCGCTCGGCGTGCCGCGGGCGACCGGAGCACGAGTCGACCTCGGGGTCGCCCTCGCCTGGATGGCGTGGACTGCCGCATCGGGCGGCGCACACGGACGGCGACGGGGTATGGCGGCCGGAAGGTTCCACGCATGGTCGGCGATGGCAGCACTCACCGGTCTGGACTGGCCGGTCGACCCGACCGAGATGCGGGAGGCGGCCGACGCCCTCGAATGGTGGCTGTGGTCCGACGGTGCGGCCACCGGATGGGCGCTACAGATCGCCATCTGTGACCCGATCGACGGACTTGCCTGGGCCTTCTCCGCCGCCGACGCCAGGACCGAGGGCCCCGACCTCTGAACCCTGGGCTGTCCGGGCCCAGGGTTCAGGCTTCGTCGACCATGTAGGTGACGGTGTGGTATCCGGTGGCGCCGTTGGGTGCGACCGCGGTGATTCGGTCGGTCTGGGTCTCGCCGTCGCCGTCGGTGGCACGGACCTGGACCTGGTGGCTGCCGGGAGTGGCGTCCCAGACGACGCTCCACTGGCGCCACACGTCGTCGCCGATGGCCTCACCGAGTTCGGCTTCCATCCATTCTCCGCCGTCGACCCGTACTTCGACCCGTTCGATACCGCGAGTCTGGGCCCAGGCGACACCGCCGATTCCCACCGGTCCCGGCGAGAGCCGGGCGGTGCGCCGCGGTGTGTCGATCCGCGACTGCGTCTTGATCGGACCCTCCTTGGACCACCCGCGCGGCACCCAGTAGGCGTCGAATGCATCCCAGGTGGTGAGTTCTATCTCGGACAACCACTTGGTGGCGGACACGTACCCGTAGAGGCCGGCGACGATGAGCCGGGCCGGGAATCCATGTTCGAACGGGAGCGGTTCGTCGTTCATGCCGATGGCGACGAGGGCGTCTCGACCGTCGAATACGGCATCCGTGGGGAACCCGACCGTGAACCCGTCGACGGACCGACCGACGACCTGGGTCGCGTCGGGCCGCACCCCCACCCGGCGCAGGAGTTCGCCGAGCGGGGTGCCGAGCCATTTGGCCGTTCCGATGAGGTCGCCGCCGACCTGGTTGGACACACAGGCAATGGTGATGACCCGTTCGACCATGGGCAGATCGGAGAGATCGGTGAAGTCGAGGGTGATCGGTCGGTCGACCATCCCGGTGATGCTGAGCGTCCATTCCGAAAGGTCGACGGTGGGTGGCGAGATCGGGGCTGTGTCGATCCGGTAGAAGTCGGAGTTCGCGGTGATGATCGGCGAGATTCCCGGCACGTCGAGCATCGCTGCAGCCGGTACCGGAGGCGCCACTTCTCCGGCGATCGGGAGCACCACCTGGTCGCGCCCGGCAACCAGCCGACGGGTCCGTTCGAACAGCGCCCGACCGGCTCCTGCGCCGATGACAGCCAAGGCAGCCACGGCACCGGCCCGCCCGAGGAAGAGGCGACGATCGAGGTCCTGTTCCCGCCTGGCCGCTCGCGAGACGGGTGCGACCAGAAAGGCGAAGGAGAAGATTCCACTGGCGGCGGCGAGGGAGCCGTTGAGGAGTGCCGGAGCAAGATCGGCTTGTGGGGTGCGGGCGGCGGCGAGTGCTCCGAGAACGCCGAACGCCAGGAAAGCTGCCGGAATCACCGCGGCGGACCGCGGGAACAGCCGCCCGGCGAGGTATCCGATGGCGAGGGTGGTCACGACGATCCCGACCGACAGGGCGACCTTGTCCGACGTCCCGAACAGCGCAATCGCCAGATCTTTGACCGGTGGCGGAACGATGTCGATGACGAAGGTGGCCACGCCGGACACCAGGGAGGGAAGTCCCGACAACAGCCCGGATGCGAGTTCGCTGACCGCAAGCGCCACCGCACCGGCAACCGCCCCGGCGAGACCGAGGGGCCAGCTCGGGCGGGCGGCGGGCGCTGCGGCGGTGTCGGTGTCGGTGTCGAGTGCCATGAACGCCAAGCTACGACGACGACGGGCGTACCTCTACCTCAGCGGTGAGGAGTTTCTGATCCGTTTCGATGCTGGTACCTCCGATACTGTGGGTCGCTCCCATGGATGCCGTTGGTCCTGTCGCACGCCGCCGGATCGTGCTCCGGGCGCTCTCAGTCGCTCTCGCCGCCTCTCCGTTCGCGCTCGCCTTCGGCGCGATCGCGTCGGCCTCGGGTTTGACCTTGGCCGAGACGATCGGCTTCTCGACCTTCGTGTTCACAGGTTCCGCCCAGTTCGCGGCGGTGGCGATCCTGGCCGAAGGCGGCGCAATCGCGGCGGCGGTTTCGACCGGCCTGCTGCTCAACCTGCGGTCGCTCGCCTTCGGGATCCTCCTCGTGCCTGACCTGCGCGGACCTGTCTGGTGGAGGGCGCTGGTGTCCCAACTCGTGATCGACGAGTCCACGGCGATCGCGACTGTCGAAGACGACAGCGCTTCTCGCAGATGGGGCTTCCTCGTCGGCGGGGTCGCCGTCTTCGTCCTGTGGAATCTCTCGACGATCGTCGGAGCGGTGCTCGTCCCCACGGGCGGGGACGCCATCCAGCGCTACGGGCTGGACGCCACCATTCCTGCCGCCTTCCTCGGCCTCCTCTGGCCCAGGCTGGCCGACTCCACCCAGCGCCGCGTCGCGATCGCCGGCGCAGTCATCGCCCTCGCCGTGACCTCCTTCACCCCGCCCGGGATCGCCATCGTGGTCGCCATCGTCGCCGTGCTCGCAGGACAACGACGATGAGCGAGGCCACAGTCGTGCTCGTGTTCCTCGGCTTGGGCACCTATGCGCTCAAGGCGGCAGGCCCTCTCCTCCTCGGCGGAAGGGTGCTCCCCCGATGGGTCTTGAGGCTGGCAGAACTCGCTCCCGCCGCCCTCCTTGCTGCGCTGGTTGCAACATCGACATTCGCCCTCGGTGACCGACTCACCTTCGACGCGCGACTGGTCGGATTGGTGGCGGCCGCCGTGGCGCTGAAGTTGAAGGCTCCATTCGTGGTCGTCGTCGTGATCGCCGCTGCGGCCACGGCGGTTACGCGTAGCCTCGCCTGATGGAACTCACGACTGGCGACGACGGCGTGACCCGCTGTTGGTGGGGAGCCGAGCCGGAGATCTACCGGGCCTATCACGACACCGAGTGGGGGTTCGGGGTGACCGACAACCACCGCCTGTTCGAAAAGCTGTGTTTGGAAGGCTTCCAGGCCGGTCTGTCGTGGTTGACGATCCTCAGAAAGCGGCCCGGGTTCCGTTCGGCTTTCGTCGAGTTCGACCCGGCTGCCGTTGCCGCCTTCGGTGAAGTCGACGTCCAACGCCTCCTCGCCGATGCCTCCATCGTTCGCCATCAGGGAAAGATCCGTTCGACGATCAACAACGCTGCCCGAGCGCTCGAGCTGGCGGACGAGGCCGGCTCCCTCGCCGCCTTCTTCTGGCATTGGGCCGAATTCGACTCTCCGCCTCCCACAGATGTCGCTCCCACCACCGAAGCCTCCCAGCGGCTGGCGCGAGACCTGAAGAAGCGCGGTTGGACGTTCGTGGGCCCGACCACGGTCTATGCGTTCATGCAGGCGATGGGTTTGGTCAACGATCACCTGGCCGGATGCGACGTCCGCGACGTGGCTGAGGCATCTCGAAAGAGGGCGGCCGCATCCGTCGTCTGAACCGGGCTCCCCGGTAGCCTCGCCCCCAGATGCCACCAGCTCCGCAACTCACGATCGGGATCGAAGAGGAGTACCTCCTCGTCGACAGGGAGACGCGCAACCTGCTCGCCGATCCGCCCCACGAATTGTGGGTTGGGGCCTACGACCGGATCGAAGGCCGGGTGAGCCGCGAGCTGCTCCGGGCCCAGATCGAGGTGGGGACCCGGCCCCACCAACGGATCTCCGACGTGGCCGACGACTTGCGCGATCTCCGTCGGACTCTGGGCGAGGTGGCCAATGAGCACGGCGCGGCGATCATCGCCGCCTCCACCCATCCGTTCGCACTCTGGTGGGAGCAGGTGCAGAGCGAAGGCGACCGCTACGAGATGCTGGCCGAGGACCTGGCAGTCGTCGGACAGCGCATGGTGATCTGCGGGATGCACGTCCATGCCGGGATCGAGGACCCGGAACTCCGGATCGACCTGATGAACCAGGTCACCTATTTCCTCCCGCATCTTCTGGCTCTGTCCACGTCGTCGCCGTTTTGGGGAGGGCACAACACGGGGCTCAAGAGCTATCGGATGAACGTGTTCCGGACGATGCCCCGCACCGGGCTTCCCGAAGAGTTCGAGAGCTGGGCGGAGTATCAGCGCCATGTGCAGGTGCTCGTCGACGCCGGACTGATCGAGGACGGTTCGAAGGTGTGGTGGGACATCCGGCCATCGATCCGCTATCCGACGCTCGAGGTGAGGGTCACCGACATCTGCACCCGCTGGCAGGACGCCGTGTGTATCGCCGCCCTCTACCAGTCTCTGCTCCACATGCTGTACCGGCTTCGCCGCACCAACCAGAAGTGGAGGCGCTACGCCAACATGCTGGTTGCCGAGAACCTCTGGCGCGCCCAGCGTTACGGAGCCCGCGGTGACCTGATGGATTTCGGGACAGGCGAGCTCGTTCCGTTCCCCGATCTGGTCGACGAACTCGTCGAACTGGTTCGCCCCGACGCGGTAGAGCTCGGATGCATCGACGAGGTGGAGCATGCGAGGGTGATCGCACGCGAGGGCACGTCAGCCCGCCGCCAGCTCGAGGCATATCACGATGCACTGAGTTCGGGAGCGTCGGATGCCGAAGCGCTACGGGACGTCGTCGACGAGTTGATCGCCGACACGATGCGGGATACCTGAAACTCCGGTTCGTCGGTACATTCTGTTGCCGACCGGAACGAGGGGACCGATTCATGCCGATTCGCATCGCCGTCCAATTGCAGCCGCAGCACGCCGACTACGACACCATCCGCCGGGCCGCCGTACGGGCCGAAGAACTGGGGGTGGACATCGTCTACAACTGGGACCACTTCTTCCCGCTATCCGGTGAGCCTGATGGCAAGCACTTCGAATGCTGGACGATGCTCGCCTCGTTCGCAGAAGTGACCGAGCGCGTCGAGATCGGTGCGCTGGTGTCCTGCAACTCGTATCGGAATCCGGAGCTGCTGGCCGACATGGCCCGCACCGTGGACCACATCTCCAACGGTCGGCTCATCCTCGGAATCGGCGCAGGATGGTTCGAAAGGGATTACGACGAGTACGGATACGAGTTCGGCACCGCAGGCGACCGTCTGTCGGACCTGCGCGACGCGCTACCCCGGATCGAGAAGCGGTTCGAGGCTCTGAACCCGAAGCCCGTGCGGGACATCCCGATCCTCATCGGCGGAGGAGGCGAGAAGCGCACCCTCCGCTACACCGCCCGCCACGCCGACATCTGGCACGGCTTCGGCAAGCCGGAGGTGCTGGCCCACAAGAACGAGGTGCTGGACGAGTGGTGCACCAAAGAGGGGACCGACCCGGCCGCCATCGAGCGTTCGGCAGGGGTAGATCCGAAGCGGCTTGAGGGTGTGGACGACTACCTCGAAGCCGGAATCACCCAGTTCACCTTCGGCCTCAGCGGCCCCGACTACGACCTCTCCCCTGTCGCGGACTGGATCGCCTGGCGCGACGAGCAGCAGGAGCGATAGCGACGAATCGCCTTCCCCTTGGGGAAGGTGGCCGAGCCGCCAGGCGAGGACGGAAGGGGCAGGGAGCGAAGCGACCGATCGCCTTCCCC
>JBBDWN010000017.1:0-8543 GCA_040902855.1 Acidimicrobiia bacterium
TCGGCCACTCCCCCCAGCACTCCCTCGCAAAGCCTCGGTCGCGAGGGGGAGAGATACACACCCCCTCGGTCTTGTCGCCAGCGTGCTTCGCCGTAGGGAGGAGATCTCCCTAGCTTGGCGGTTCAGCACCGTGCGACCGATGCCGATGGATGGCGGGTGACGATGACATCGACCGAACATGACGCCACCGATGGTTCCGCCGATCCTCCCGCCGTCTGGGCAAAGGGTCTGGTCCGCCGGTTCGGCAAGAACACGGCAGTCGATGGTCTCGACCTGTCGATCCGACCGGGCGAGTTCTACGGCCTGCTGGGACAGAACGGCGCCGGCAAGACGACCACAATCAAGATGATCGTCGGACTTCTTCGACCAACGGCTGGCAGCGCGGGAATCGGCGAGTTCGACACCTGGAAGCAGCCGGTGGAGGTCAAGCGGCGGATCGGCGTATTGCCCGAGGAGTTCAATCTCTACGAGCGGCTGACCGGCGCAGAACTGCTCGACTTTGCGGCCGCCATGTACGGCCTCGACCGCGACGACGCGGTGAGCAGACGCAACGAATTGCTGGCCCTTCTCGACCTCCAGTACGAGGCAGGGAAACTGGTCGGGGACTATTCGCGGGGCATGCGGAAGAAGGTGGCGCTCGCCGCCGCCATCATCCACCGACCCGACGTGCTGTTCCTCGACGAACCGTTCGAAGGTGTGGACGCGCTCAGCGCACGCCTCATTCAGCGCCTACTCATCCGGTACACCGAAGGCGGCGCCACGGTGGTGTTCTCTGCTCACGAGATGCATCTGGTGGAACGCCTCTGCACCCGCGTCGGGATCATGATCGAAGGTCGCCTCGCCCGCGAGGGAACCCAGCAGGAACTGTGCGACGCCTTCGGTGTCAACTCGATCGAGGACGCCTTCATCGCGGCGGTCGGCGGTGACGACGACCGGGGGGAAATCTCGTGGTTGCACAACTCGCCTGGCTGAAGCTCCGGCTCCTCTGGAACGGTCTCAGGAAGGACTGGCAGCGCAGGATCGGATTCCCTTCGTTGCTCGTCCTGCTCGGATACGTGTCGTGGATCCTCGTCTCCCAGTTTCGGTCGGCGATGCAGAGCCTGGGCGATACGGCGCGCCTCGAGTTCACGCTGTGGGGAGCGCTGTTGTTCTGGCTGGTGTGGGTCGCGCTGCCGGTGGTGATCTTCCCGCTCGACGAGAACCTGGACCCGGCCCAATTCGCGTTCGCACCGATCAACGCTCGACAGCTCGTTGGCGGGCTGTCGGTCTCGGCCCTGATCGCCCCGAGCGTCATCATCCCGCTCATCGTCCTCGGCACCGGAATCGTCGAGTTCTCCCACGTTCTTCCCGCGGCGATCCTCTCGGCGGTGCTCCTGCTGGGAGTCGTCATCCTCTCGGGCCAGGTCTTCACGACAATGATCTCGGCGGTCTTCAAGACCCGCCACGGCCGCGACCTCTCCCTCCTGATCGTGCTCGGGATCGGGCTCTCGGGATTCTTCGGCCAGTCGGTGATTCGAGACGCCGTGAGCCGCCTCGGTCTGGAAGGGGCGATCCTCGCCAACCGTCTCGACGGACTCGCCGCCTTCCTCCCGCCGGTGGCCGCCCAGAGGGTGGTGACGTCGGCGGAAACGGGAGATGGACTGGCAGTCGTCGGATGGACGCTTGTCGCCACCGGGTGGATCGCTGTGCTCGGATGGGTCTGGCAGCGTCTGCTGCGGTGGATGATGACAACCCCCGACGCGAACCCGGTCCGCAGCCGACGCCGATCTGCCCGTGGCCTGGCGGGACGCGGACGTTGGACGGCGGGACGGGTGCTGGCTCGCAAAGAACTCCGCTTCTACGTCCGCGACCCCCGTCAACGCCTGGTGTGGACCGGAGCGGTCATTTTCATCGGTCTCGCCGCCACCTCGGTCCTGGTGGGCACGGGAGGGTTCGGCCTGTTGGCCTCGAGAGAGTGGCTCCCGTTGCTGGCTCCTGCCCTCGTGCTGTTCGTCGGACTCCCCATCGCGCTGAACGTCTTCGGCTGGGAACGCAACGCGGCCAGTTTCCTGTTCGTGCTCCCGGTCGAGCCCCGCACGCTCCTCTGGGGCAAGAACCTCGCCGCCACCGCTGCGCTCGTCGTCGAGACCGTCCTGCTGGCGCTGCTGCTGGCATGGGTCAGCGGTGGGTGGGCGAATCTGGTGTTCGTCCCCGGTCTCATGGTCGCCGCCATCGGGTGTCAACTGGCGGTGGGCAACATCGTGAGCGTGATCTCCCCGCTCCGACTCCCCCGTGAGGGCACCGACGTGTTCGCTCAGGCGTCAGAACAGGGATGTCTCGCCATCGGGGCGCAGGCCGTGTCGTTCTTCGTGATCGGTCTGCTGCTCGTGATCCCCTCATCCGTGTCGGTGCTCACAGTCGGGTTCAACGCTCCCATCCCTTCATGGTTCGCCAACCTGTTTGCGATCCTCTGGGGGGCGATCTTCTACACCTTCTCGCTTCGGGTGTCGGCTTCGATCCTGCGGCGGAGGATGCCCGAGGTCGTCAGTTGGGTTCAGACGGTCTGACTCGTACCCTCGATCCGATGCGACTCGGGATCGATCTGGACGGCGTCGTCGCCGACTTCAACGGTGGATGGACCCGCCTGTACAACAAGCAGTACGGAACGGACCTCACCGCGGATTCCGTCACGCGCTGGAACCACATACCGGACCTCACCCACTTCCGTCACATGGGGGAGTTCTGGCGATGGGCGGCGGACCTGGACGGGGTGAGCCTGTTTCGCCATCTGGACACGTTTCCCGGCGCGGTCGAGGCTCTGGAGGAACTCGCCGCGGATCACGACATCGTCATCGTCACGACCAAGCCGGGGTTCGCCGTGAACGACACGCACGCCTGGATCGCCGAGAAGCACATCCCGACCACCGAAGTCCACATCACGGAGGACAAGTGGGAGGTCGATTGCGACGTCTTCCTCGATGACGGGCCGCACATTCTCCCCGGTCTGGTGGCAGGCAGACCGGACTCAGTTGTGTGCCGCTATGTCCGCCCGTGGAACCATCCGGTGGCGGGCGCGGTGGACGTCGAGAACTGGCCGGACTTCCAGAAAGTCGTCGCGAGTCTGTGAAGCGCGAAAATCGTTCACCGTTCGTTTTGAGACTGGACACAAAATCCTCGTACCCTGGAAACACGCGGATGGGCACCCTCGACATGAGAATGCTCGTTCGCGCTCCCAAGACGAAGGAAGTAGACCAATGACCAAGAGACTGCTCGCGCTCCTTGCGGCACTCGCAATGGTCGTCGCGGCCTGCGGCGGCGATGCCGCCGAAGAGACCACGACGACCGTCGCGGAAACGACGACGACCGAGGCGCCGGAAGAAACAACCACAACCGAGGCGCCGGAAGAAGATCCGAGAGCCGATTGGCCCGACACCCTCGTGTTCGGCTTTGTGCCGAGCCAGGAAGTCGAAGAACTCCAGGACGAAGTCGACGTGTTCGCCCAGGTTCTCTCCGATGCGCTCGGCATCGATGTCCAGGGCATCGTGACCACGGACTACACCGGACTCGGTGTGGCTCTCGGCACCGGCCAGGCAGATCTCGGGGCCTTCGGTCCCGCCGGTTACGTCCTGGCCAACCAGACCTACGACAACCTCGAACTGCTGGCTCAGTCAGTCCGCTTCGGCGACGCGACCTACCACGGCCAATGGTTCACCAACGACCCGAGCATCTGTGGCGCCGACCCGGTCGAGGGCGCGTTCTACTACGACGACAGCGGACAAGTCGTTCCGGTGGGTCCCACCGAGACGCCCGCCCTGCAGGTCGGCTGGAACCCCGACGGGACGCGCGACGCGGAGACCTCCGCCGGTCTCGCCTGCCCGGAGCCGGTGGACCTCGAGGTCGTGATCGGCAAGAGCATTGCCTGGGGCACGGAGACTTCCACCTCGGGCTTCATCTTCCCGACCCTCGAACTCATTCGTAAGGGCATCACCGAGGACCAATACACCTCGATCTTCTCCGGCGGCCACGACGCCTCGGTGCAGGCGGTGTACGACGGCAGCGCCGACATCGGCGTGTCCTTCGACGACGCTCGTCGCACCATCCGTGGCGAGACCCCCGACGTGGGCGAAAAGGTGATCGTGTTCAACATCACCTCCCGGATCGCCAACGACGTGATCGCAATTCGCGCTGACCTCCCCGACAGCCTGAAGGAGGCTCTCTTCCAGGCGATGGCCGACTTCATCGCCACGGAGCAGGGCGCCGAAGTGATGGACCAGCTGTACTCGTGGACGGACCTCACCCGGGCGGACGAGGTCACTGCACAGTCGCTGCAGGCGATCGAGGACGCAATCGCCGAGCTCGGCTTCTCGGGCTGACGCCAAGCCGACCGATAGCTAGGTTCAGAGGCCACCGACTGCACAGTCGGTGGCCTCTGTTCCGCCCGAGGAGAAACTGGCAGGGAGATTCTGGATGATCCAATTCGAAAACGTCGACGTCACCTATCCGGGAGGATTGAAGGCACTGAAGAACGTGACGCTGACGATCGAAACCGGCGAGCTCGTCGTCATCGTCGGGCTGTCCGGGGCAGGCAAGTCGACCCTCCTGCGTGCCATCAACGGCTTCGTCCCGATCACGGCAGGATCCGTGAAGGTCGACGGGGTGGAGGTGCGAGGCGCCGATGCCAAGACCCTCCGTGAGTTGCGTTCGCACATCGGGATGATCTTTCAAACCTTCAATCTCGTGAACCGGACCACCGTCATCAACAACGTGCTGATGGGACGGCTGTCCAAGGTTCCCCGGTGGCGTTCGATGCTCGGCCTGTGGCCGGCGAGCGAGCGCGAGATGGCCCTCCGGGCCCTCGAACGGGTCGAGATCGTCGAGAAGGCCTATGTGCGCGCTTCGGACCTGTCCGGAGGACAGCAGCAGCGGGTCGGCATCGCCCGGGCTCTCGCCCAGGAGCCCACCGTAGTGCTCGCAGACGAACCCGTGGCCTCCCTCGACCCGGTGACCTCGCACACCGTGATGCAGGATCTTCGTCGCATCAACCGGGAACTGGAGATCACCACGATCATCAACCTCCACTTCCTCGACCTCGCCCGCAGCTACGGCCAGCGCCTCATCGGATTGCGCGACGGAGAACTGGTCTACGACGGCCAGATCAAGGATGTCGGCGAGGACACCTTCCGCGAGATCTACGGCCGAGCCGTCACGCCGGATGACCTGCTGGAAGGCGCCGAGTTGTGACCCAGGTGGTGGAAAAGCCCGCACGACCCGTACCACCTGCGCGGGCGGTCAAACTGGTCCCTGGTCTCGTCGCCGGTCTCGTGCTGCTCTCCGTCGGAGGGCTCACGGCGCAAGCGGCATCAGGAGTCCTCTGGGGTCTGATCGGCGCTGCAGGCGTCATCGCATCCTTCCGATTCACTCGCCAGCCACTCACCACCGCCCAGTCCGTGGTGATCGGCGCCTCCGTTCTGGTGTCGTGCATTCTCACGTCGACGATCATCTCCGATGTTCCCGACCGCGTCGGAGTCGTGCTCACCCTCCTGGTCGGCGGCGCTTGGGCCGTCACCGGCGCGGCAGCAGCCTGGGTGCTATCGGCTCGCGGCGCTCGAGCGACCACAGCCCTCAACGCCGCGATCGGCTGGATCGGGGCGGGCGCCATCTCCCTCGCCGCCGCCAACACTTTCGGTTTCCTCAATCCGCTTTCCGAACTCCGACGCGATGAAGAGGTGGTGTTGAGTGCCGGACTGTTCGCGTTCATCGGATTCACTGTCGGAGTCATCGGGCTCGCCTCCACACTGGGTGCCGCCTCCAGACTTCCCATGCTCACGGCCGGCGCGATCGTCGTCTACATCACTCTGTTCGCCGCCGCCGAAGTGGGATTCAGCCTCTTCGCACTGATACGCGACTTCGGCAACATGGCCAATGTGCCGAACTTCTGGCCGCCCGACTTCGGATGGGCGATCGGCGCAGGAGACTGGTGGTGGCCGCCATCATGGGAGTTCGGGGCGCCGACCCGAGCCAACCCGCTGCTCGAGACGTTCCGCATCTCCATCATCGCCAGCATCGTCGGGTGTGGGGTCGCCCTGCCGGTGGCGTTCATGGCCTCGACGGTCACCTCCCCGAACAACACCGTGTACCTGATCGACAAAGGCATCATGAGCCTCATCCGCACCGTCCCTGACCTGTTCTGGGCGCTGATCTTTGTTGCGGCGCTCAGTGTCGGACCGCTCCCCGGTGCCCTCGCCCTGATCTTCTTCTCGCTCGGGATCATGGGCAAGCTCCTGTCTGAGACGGTCGACGCGGTGGATCCCGGGCCCCTCGAAGCGGCCAGGGCAACCGGCGCCCCCCACTTCGTGGCGGTGCGCTCCGCCGTCCTCCCCCAGGTCCTCCCCAACTACGTCGCATACGCCCTGTACATCTTCGAGATCAACATCCGGGCATCCGTGGTCATCGGTCTCGCCGGCGCAGGCGGTATCGGACGCGTACTCGAAGCGCAACGAACGTTCTTCCGCTTCGACCGGGTGCTGGCCATCGTCATCCTCATCTTCATCCTCGTGTTCGTGATCGAACAGATCAGCGTCGCGCTCCGGCGGAGACTCGTATGACGAGCGCAGTCACGAACCCGGAGCGGCAGGTCCCGCAACGGCCCAAGCGACCACTCGGCCCGCGACTCTTCCGGTGGGCGGTCGTGGTGGTCGTGGTCGTGCCCGCCATTTGGTCCGCGCTCGGGATGGACGTCTCCCTCCAGAGACTTGCCGAGGCTCCCGGCGACATCTGGGTCATCGTCCGCCAGCTCTTCCCACCCGACCTGAGTCCCGACGCGCTGCAGCGTGCCGTCCCCAAGATGTTGGAGTCGCTCTACATCGCGTGGATCGGCACACTGATCGGGGCGTTCTTCTCGTTCCCGCTCGCCTTCCTCGCGGCCAAAAACGTCACCCCGGCGTGGATTTCGAACAGCGTTCGCCAGGTTCTCAACGCCATCCGAGCCGTCCCCGAACTGCTGGTCGCCATGGTCCTCATCCCGGTCACAGGGCTCGGTCCCTGGACCGGCACACTCGCCATCGGCATCCATTCGATCGGCACGCTCGGCAAGCTCTCATCCGAAGTGATCGAAGGCATCGACCCCGGCCCGGTGCAAGCGGTGGCGTCGGCCGGAGGAAGCTGGATGCAACGCATGCGCTTCGCCATCGTTCCGCAGGTCATGCCGAACATCGTCGCCTACTGGCTGTACCGATTCGAAGTCAACATCCGTGCCTCGGCGGTCCTCGGGATCGTCGGCGCCGGCGGGATCGGCGCTGAACTCGTCTCGCAGTTGCGCTTCCGCGACTTCGCCCGCGCCGGCACGGTTCTTTTCATCACTGTGGTCGTCGTGTTGCTCGTGGACATGACCTCCGGTCGACTTCGTCGTCGCATCATCAGCGGCCACACCGAACCCGGACCCATCGCAGCCTTCCGACGGATGAAACCCCTCATGCGGGTCCTGGCGGTTCTCGGTCTGGTGGCGGCGGCGGCCCTCCTCGTCTTCGTGCTCTATCAGCTCGAGATCGCCCTCACCGACCCTCTCGCATGAGCGGAGAGCTCCGGCGGGTGCTCCGCGAGGAGCGGGAACAGCGGGAGCACCGCGACCTCGCACCGCTCGCCACCAAGGCAACAGAGACTCGCGGTCGAGCAGTCGACGAACCCCATGACGAATACCGCACGGTGTTCGAACGCGACCGGGACCGGATCATCCACTCGAAGGCGTTCCGACGTCTCAAGCACAAGACCCAGGTCTTCCTGAACCCGGAAGGTGACCATTACGTCACCCGGCTCACCCACACCGTCCACGTCACCCAAGTCGGCCGAGCAATGGCTGTCGCTCTTGGGCTGAACGAGCCTCTCACCGAGGCGATCTGCCTGGCCCACGACGTCGGCCATTCGCCGTTCGGCCACACCGGCGAAGACGCTCTCACGCCGTATGTCGAAGGTGATTGGCTCCACTCGGCCCAGGGGGTTCGGGTCCTGTCGGTGCTGGAACCGCTCAACCTCACCTGGGAGGTGCTGGACGGTGTCCGTGCCCACTCGTGGAAGATCGACCCGCCACCCTCCACGCCGGAAGGCGAACTTTGCCGGTTCGCCGACCGCATCGCCTATCTCACCCATGATGTCGCCGACGCGCTACGGGCCGGTGTGATCTCGTTCGTCCAACTCCCAGAGCGGGCCATCGAACGTTTCGGCGACTCGTCCCGCCAGTGGATCGGTGCGATGGTCAATGCCGTGATCGAAACCTCGGCCGACGAAGGTCGAGTGATGATGGACGAACCGACGCTGGACGTGATGAACGAACTCCGGGAGTTCATGTTCCGCAACGTCTATCTCAGCGGAGAAGCCGAAGAACAGAAGCATCGGGCGATCACCGTCATCCGCAACCTCACGGATCATTACGCAGCCCACCCCGACGAGATCCCCGACTCGTACAAGGTCGACGACACCGACGACCTCACCCGGGCCATCGACTACGTGTCCGGCATGACCGACCGCTTCGCCCTCAGCATCCACGACGAGTTGTTTCGGCCGCGGCTGTT
>JBBDWN010000018.1:0-8276 GCA_040902855.1 Acidimicrobiia bacterium
GGGCAGAGCCCGGCCTGTCCCCCCAACGTCGCTTCGCTCCTGGAGGGACAGATCCCTCGCAGAGCTCGCTCCTCCTAGAACTCGTAGGGGGCGGGGACCGCGCCTGGGTCGTAGCGGCCGATTTCGGCGCGGCCGACCGAGCGAATGTGGACCTCGTCGGGGCCGTCGGCCATCTGGAGCCAGCGACCCATGGCGTAGGCCTCGGCGAGGGGCCAGTCCTCGGTGAAGCCGGCAGCACCGAAGACCTGCATCGCCCGATCGGCGACCCAGGTGAGAGTGCGGGGCGCGACGACCTTGATGGCGGCGATCTCGACGCGGGCGTTCTTCACGCCGACGTTGTCGATCATCCACGCCGCTTTCAGCACCAGGAGGCGCGCCTGTTCGATGCGCATGCGCGATTCGGCGATCCACTCCCGCACAACGCCCTGCTCGGAGAGAGGCTTTCCGAAGGCGACCCGTGCCTTGGATCGTTGGACCATGAGGTCGAAACACCGCTCGGCGGCTCCGATGGCACGCATGCAGTGATGGATGCGGCCCGGCCCGAGTCGAGCCTGGGCGATGGCGAATCCGCCGCCTTCTTCGCCGAGAAGATTGCTGACGGGCACCCGGACCCGGTCGTAGTGGACCTGAGGGTGCCCTCCCCGGTCGTGGTAGCCGAAGACGGAGGGGTCGCGTTCGACGGTGACTCCGTCCGCGTCCATCGGCACGATCACCATCGACTGCTGGTGGTAGGGGTCGGCGTCCGGGTTGGTGATACCCATGACGATCGCCACCTTGGCACGAGGGTTGCCGGCCCCGGACGAGAACCACTTGCGGCCTGTCACGACGTAGTGGTCGCCGTCACGTTCGATCCGGGTGCGGATGTTGCGGGCATCGGACGACGCCACATCCGGTTCCGTCATCCCGAAACAGGAGCGGATCTCGCCTTCGAGCAGCGGGTGCAGCCAGCGCTCTTTCTGTTCGGCGGTACCGAACATGTGGAAGATCTCCATGTTGCCGGTGTCGGGTGCCGAACAGTTCATCGACTCCGGGGCGAGTTGGACGCTGCGTCCGGAGATCTCGGCCAGCGGGGCGTATTCGAGCACCGACAGCCCGGCACCGTGCTCGTCATCCGGCAGGAACAAGTTCCACAGCCCGCGCGAGCGGGCCTCGGTCTTGAGCTCTTCGATGACGGGCGGATGCGAGTACGGCCCGAGTTCGGCGAGCTGCGCCCGGTACACGGGCTCGGCGGGGTAGACGTGGGTGTCCATGAAGTCGAGGAGCCGCGACCGATGCTCTTCGACCTTGGGGGTGTAGGCGAAGTCCATACCCGCAACCTACCCCTCTGTCCGACGTCAGTCGTCGCCGAAGAGCGTGAATGGTGTCTCCGGTTCGGCCGGGCGGGGAGCCGCCGCTTTCGGTCGGGAAGCCCCCCAGCGTCGGAACTCGTCCACAAGGATGAAGACGGCGAACAACGCCGCGATGACGTAACCCCTGGTGAAGGCGAACCACCCTCCGATGATCGTGACGGCAGGGAAGACGACATCGGCGATGCGCTCCCCTTTCCGTCCGAGCAGAGCCTGCATGCTGCCCAGGAAGATGTGGCCGCCGTCGAGGGGCCGGATGGGCAGCCAGTTCAAGACGCCCCACAGGATGTTGACCTGCCAGAAGCTTTCGAGCGCGAAGTCGAGCACCCGTGGCGTATCGGCCACGAGATCATTCTGGAGTGCGAAGTAGACGAGCCCGCCGAGCACGAATCCGACCGAGGATCCGGCCGCGGCGACGACGACCCGACGCCAGGGGCTGATCGGTCGGGAAGTAGCCCACCGGGTGAAGCCGCCCAGGGCGTACAGGGTCATGTCCACCTGGGCGCCGAACCGGCGCGCCACGACGGCGTGTCCCAGCTCGTGGGCGACGACGGAGACGGCGACGACTCCAAGCCACGCCGCCAGGAACGGCCAACTCTCCGATCTGCCCAGCACGTCGAGCGGGAACGGGAAGATGATCGCTGCCACCAGCCAGAACGACCAGCGGATGTGAATCGGGATGCCGAGAATGGAGAACCGCACGAGACGATCCTACGAGGGCCTCGGAGTTGGGCGTTGGCGGCGAGGGCGCCGGATCGTCATACTCGCCGATCATGGACACCACTCAACTGACCGCAGCCGTCGACGACCATTTCGAGGAGATGCGAGGGGTTCTCGAAGACCTCATTCGGATCCCGTCCGTCTCGGCACCCGGTTATCCGACGGCCGAAGTCCGGCGCTCCGCCGAGCACGTCGCGAATCTCCTCCGTGCTGAAGGGGCGTCCGGTGTGCGGTTGTTGGAGATGGAGGGGGCCCACCCGGCCATCTACGGCGAGGTTGCCGGTCCACAGGGCGCGCCAACGGTTCTGCTCTACGCCCACCACGACGTCCAGCCTCCCGGACCGGCAGACGAGTGGGAGACCAGCCCATTCGAGCCGTTCGAACGAGATGGGCGGTTGTTCGGGCGCGGTTCGAGCGACGACAAGTCCGGTGTGGTCATGCATCTCGGCACTCTGCGGGCGTTCGGCGGTGCTCCCCCTGTGACCCTGAAGATCTTCATCGAGGGCGAGGAGGAGATCGGTTCGGCCCACCTGTCCGACTTTCTGGCGGAACACTCCGAACTCCTCAGAGCCGACGTGATCGTCATCGCCGACGCCGGAATCTGGCGGGTGGGGACACCCGGTCTGACGACGAGCCTGCGCGGCCTTGCCGCCTGCGTGGTCGAGGTCCGAACCGCCGCCAACGCGGTCCATTCCGGTCAGTTCGGTGGAGTCTTCCCGGATGCCATCACCGCTCTTGCCCGACTGCTCGCAACTCTTCACGATGAGGTCGGCAACGTGGCGGTGGCGGGACTCGCCTCCTTCGACCGGGACGAACTCGACCTGACGGAACAAGAGATCAGAGAGATCATGGGAACCCCGCCCGGTCTCCAGCAGATCGGAACGGGCGGTCTCGCTTCCCGCATGTGGACCAAGCCGGCCATCTCGGTACTCGCTTTTGACGCGCCCCGAGTGGCGGAGGCGATCAACCAGTTGGTCCCGGTGGCATCGGCGAAAGTCAGCCTCCGGATCCCTCCCGGCCAGGATGCAGGGGCGGCGCTCGAGGCTCTCCGCATCCATCTTCTGGATCACGCGCCGTGGGGTGTGGATGTGATGGTCGCCGGACTGGAGAAGGGTTCGGCGTTCCAACTGGCCACATCGGGTCCGGCTGCCGAAGCCTGGAAGGACGCCATGCAGGCGGTGTGGGGCACCGAGCCGGTCGAGATGGGGGCGGGCGGGTCGATTCCTTTCGTCGCCGACTTCGCCGAACTGTTCCCCGAGGCGACGATCCTCCTGACCGGCTCGGGGGATCCGACGTCGGCAGTCCACGCCCCGAACGAAAGTCAGGATCTGGGCGAGCTGCGCAATTCGATCCTCGCCCAGGTGCTTGCGATCGCCGCCCTCGGCTGATGCGGCTGGTCGTCGCCGAGTGCACGGTGGATTACGCCGGACGGCTGACAGCCCACCTTCCGCGGGCGACTCGCCTGATCATGGTGAAAGCCGACGGCTGTGTCGCCATTCACGCAGACGGCGGGGCGTACAAGCCGCTCAACTGGATGAACTCTCCCAACACGATCTCCGAGTCCGAGGGCGTCTGGGAGGTCACGAACCCAAAGGGCGAGCGGCTCGTCATCACCTTCCACGAGATCCTCGTCGACACCTCGCACGACCTTGGGGTGGACCCCGGACTACAGAAGGACGGGGTGGAAGCGCACCTGCAGGCGCTGTTGGCAGAACGTCCGTGGGTGCTGGAGGAGGGTCTCGTATTGGTGCGCCGCGAATATCCGACGGACATCGGCCCCGTCGACCTGTTGTGCTCGGACGCCGACGGGAGATTGGTCGCCGTCGAGATCAAACGGCGCGCCGAGATCGACGGGGTCGAACAGCTCACCCGCTACCTCCAGCGGCTGGAACTGGACAGCAGGTTGGCGCCTGTGCGGGGGATCCTTGCCGCCCAATCGGTCACGCCGCAGGCGAGAACCCTGGGCGAGTCGCGGGGCATCTTCGTGATCGAGGTCGACTACGACGGGCTCCGCGAGATCGAATCCGACGACCTGACCCTGTTCTGAAGTGTTCCACGTCGTCCTCTTCCACCCCGAGATCCCGCCGAACACGGGCAACGCCATGCGGCTGGCGGCCAATACCGGCGCCACACTCCACCTGATCGAACCTCTTGGGTTCGACATGGACGACGCCAAGCTGCGACGGGCGGGGATGGACTACCGGGACCGGGCGACGGTCCATCGCCACGCCGATCTCGACGCCTGGTTCGATGCAGTGCGTCCGGCCAGAGTGTTCGCACTGGCGAAATCCGGGACGACGCGGTACGACCGCGTCGTCTTCCAGACGGGTGACGCGCTCCTGTTCGGCCCCGAGTCGGTCGGCCTGCCCCCCGACGTCCTCGTCGACCCTCGCCTCACCGATGTCCTCACGATCCCGATGCGACCGGGAGTCCGCTCCCTGAACCTGTCGAACTCTGTCGCCCTCGTCGTCTACGAAGCGTGGCGACAGGCCGGGTTCGACGGGTCAGAGCGACCTCGCTAGTCCGGCGAGATTCCTAGCCTTTGCCCGGTGACGATCGACATCGCGGCCCGGGCCGTCGGCGCAACCAAGGTGTACGGCTCCGGACCGACGGCCGTGACTGCTCTCGACGGCGTGGACGCCCAGTTCCCGAAGGGCGACTTCACGGCGATCATGGGCCCGTCCGGTTCGGGAAAGTCCACCCTCCTGCACTGCCTGGCAGGTCTCGACTCGCTCACGTCCGGGCAGGTGTTCCTCGGGGACACCGACCTCGGATCACTCAAGGATGACGACCTGACGCGACTTCGGCGGGACCGAATGGGATTCGTGTTCCAGGCGTTCAATCTGGTTCCGACCCTCGACGCCAGGGAGAACATCACCCTGCCTGCGGCGATCGCCGGTCGCCGTCCGGACAGTGCCTGGTTTGACGAGGTGATCGGAGTGCTCGAACTCGGCGACCGTCTCGACCACCGTCCGTCGGAGCTGTCCGGCGGCCAGCAGCAGCGAGTGGCCGTCGCCCGGGCGCTGGTCGGGCGACCCGAGATCGTCTTCGCCGACGAGCCGAGCGGCAACCTCGACACACGCAGCGGGGCCCAACTTCTCGGGTTCCTCCGGTCGGCAGTCGACTCTTTCGGGCAGTCGGTGGTGATGGTCACCCATGACGCCAGCGCCGCCTCGTACGCGGACCGCGTCCTGTTCCTCAGCGACGGCCGGGTCGTCGACGATCTGGCCGGGCCCACCGTCGAAACGGTGCTCGACCGGATCAAGCTGCTCGACGGCTGATGTGGCGCGCCGCCCTGAAGGGGGCTTTGGGACATCGTGCCCGACTGGTCATCAGCGGCCTCGTCGTCGGATGCTCCGTGGCGTTCGTTGTCGCAACCCTGGTGTTCACCGACACGCTCAGCGCCTCGTTCGAGTCGATCTTCGAAGACAGTTTCGCCGGGTTCGATATTCAGGTTCGCACCGAGATCGACCCTGATCTCACGTTCTCGATCCCGGCTCCGGTCGACGTGGCCACTCTCGACGTCGTCCGCTCGATCGAAGGAGTCCGCCAGGCGCAGGGTTCGGTGACGGGGTTCCTCCAACTCGAAGGCCCCGACGGCGAGCCGATCGAATCCCAGGGACCGCCGATTCTCGGCCTCACCTGGCCCGAGGTCCCATCCATCGCCGAGATTCGTGAGGGCTCCGAGCCCGTGGAACTCGATGAGGTTGCCATCGATGCAGCCACCGCGACGAAGGCAGGCATCGACGTCGGCGACCGGATAGTCCTGGTCGGACTCGGGGCGCCGACCGAGGCAACGGTGTCTGGAATCGTCGCATTCGGTGATGCCGAATCGGCCGGCGGGGTGATCACGGTCTTCTCAACGGTCGAATTGGGACAGCAACTCTTCGACCTGGCAGGCAGGTACTCGACGCTCGAGGTGGTCACGGAAGGCGAGACTTCGGTCGTCGCCGAACGGATCGAGTTCGCCTTGGGCGAGGGCTTCGAAGCGATCGCCGCCGACGACCTCGCCCGCCAGCAGGTCGAGGGATTCCAGGATGCAATCGGATTCATCCGCACCTTCGTGCTGGTCTTCGCCGGAGTCGCCCTCTTCGTCGGGACCTTCGTCATCTCCAACATCTTCAGGGTGACGATCGCCCAGCGAACACGGGAACTCGCCGTGCTGCGTGCGATCGGGGCGCGCGCATCACAGATCAGGAATCTGATGCTTGCCGAGGCGTTGGTGATCTCGCTCTTCGCCTCGGTGCTCGGCGCAGTCGGAGGCATCGGGCTCGCATCCGTCATCCGGACTGCCTTCGACGCAGCCGCCATCCCGCTCCCGCCCGGCCCGCTGGAGATATCCGCCGGTGCCGTCTCTCTCGGCGTCGCGGTGGGGATCGTCGTCACCGCCGTCGCCGCACTCCTCCCCGCCTTCAAGGCCGCCGGTGTGAGTCCGATCGAGGCCATGCGGGAAGGATTCGCCCCGCCAGGTCGCAGGGCGTTGCGCGGCCGGATTCTCGTCGGCGGGCCGCTGGCAGGCGCCGGAGTCGCCGCGCTCTTGCTCGGCCTGTTCGCACCTCTCCCGGAGACCTTCCCCGATGCCATCTGGCTGGTGGGTGCAGGGGCGGTGCTGCTCTTCGTCGGGGTGGCGGTGCTGGCGGCGGTCATCGCCCGTCCGGTGGCTGGATTCCTCGGCAGGCCGATCGCGGCCTCCGGAAGCGTGGCAGGTGTCCTCGCCCGCGAGAACGCCATGCGCAGTCCGCGGCGAACCGGTCTCACCGCTTCCGCGCTGATGATCAGCCTCGCCCTGGTCGGCCTGGTGGCCATCCTCGCCGACAGCGCCCGTACCACCGCAGATGCCCTCATCGAAGACCAGTTCCGCGCCGACCTGATCATCGCCCCGACCGGTTTCAGTTCACTCGGTTTCAGCCCCGAGGTGGCGGCGGCAGTCGAACGCGTCGACGAAGTGGAGACGATCGGACGGCTTCGTCAGGGCGAGGTCCTCGTCGACGACCGGAGTCGCTTCATCGCCGGTGGGACGCCTGCCGTGTTCGATCTCGTCGCTTACGAGGTAGTCACCGGCTCCTTCGCCGATCTCGGACCTGGCAAGGTGGCCGTCCGGGAGGGCGACGAGAGTCTGGATGTCGGACACGTGCTCGAGGTGATCGCGCCGGTCGGCGGCGCACAGTCGCTCGAAGTCGTTGCTGTCTACACCGGGAGCCCCAACGCCTTCTTCGTGTCGATGGACGTCTTCGAAAATCTGTTCTCGGAGCGCCTGGACACCCAAGTTCTCGTCCGTTTCGACCCGTCTGCCGATTTCGAGGCCGGTTTGGCGGCAGTGGAGGCGGCGATCGGTGACTTCCCGTCCATCCAGATCCAGGATCAGGAGGCGTTCCGAGTCGAGGCGACCGGTCAGATCGGCGGGATCGTCAACCTGCTCTACGCCCTGCTGGCGGTTTCGATCGTCATCGGGACGCTGGGGGTCATCGGGACCCTGCTGCTCTCCGTGGTCGAACGGACCAGGGAGATCGGCCTTCTCCGCGCCATCGGCATGAACCGCCGCCAGGTGCGAAGGATGATCCGTTGGGAGTCGGTCATCATCGCCGTCTTCGGAGGTGTCCTGGGAACGGTCATCGGGATCGTCTTCGGCGTCTCGGTCGTCCAGGCGATCGGTGAGGACCTGACGCTGTCGCTCCCCTTCGGCCAACTCGGCTGGTGGCTTCTCATCGCCGCCGCCCTGGGAATCCTCGCCGCCACCTACCCCGCCCGCCGCGCCTCCCGCCTCGACATCCTCGAGGCCATCGCCTACGAGTAGGGAGAGGCAGAGGGGGGCTCATCTCTCCCCCTCGCGACCGAGGCTTCGCGAGGGAGTGCTGGGGGGAGACAGCCGAGCGCCAGCGAGGCAGAGGGGGGCAGAGCGAATGAAGTGATCTACGAGTTCGCAGGAACTGACCGCCCCCCTGGCCGGGCAGAGCCCGGCCTGTCCCCCCAACGTCGCTTCGCTCCTGGAGGGACAGATGGAAGAAGGCTGTCTCCTATCTCTCCCCCTCGCGACCGAGCCGCCAGGCGAGGGAGTGCTGGGGGGAGACAGCCGAGCGCCAGCGAGGCAGAGGGGGGCCGTCCGCGTCAGCCGCCAAACCCGTCGGTCCACTGCGCGTGAGTAGTAGTCGACAAGCTCACAGAGCTGACCGCCCCCCTGGCCGGGCAGAGCCCGGCCTGTCCCCCCAACGT
>JBBDWN010000019.1:0-47543 GCA_040902855.1 Acidimicrobiia bacterium
TGCGCCGAGCGCCAGACCGCCCATCGCGCCTATTCCGCCCGCCAACTCCGGTCGCGAGGTCACCGAGGCGAACACACCAAGCAGGATGGCTGCGACCCATATCAGGAGTGCGCCCCGCAGAGTTCGAACGGACCCAACCGCCTCGACCACTCGTCCACCAGCGACTCCACCGACGACGGCAGTGGTGATCGCGACCAGCAGGAGGTTCTGTGAACCCTGACGGTCGAGGCCGAGCTCGGAGATCGCGAAGATCGTCAGGAATCCACCGATGAGCGTGTTGATGGCGTCGGTATAGAGAAATCGGGAGATCAGGAAACGAACGACGTCCGGATGTGAGCGCGCCTTCCGCCACGACGCGGCCAAACCTGTGATGACGGTGGTGAGCGGCGGGGGAACGCTGTCGGCGGCGACTGCCGGCTCGCGGACCAGGACGAAGGTCGGGATCGCGGACAGCATGAATCCGGCAGCGAGGGCGACGAAGGTGAAGCCGTACCCGACGTCGAGCACGTCCATGGTGAGCGCACCAAGTCCGACGCCGATGAACGACCCGATGTAGCCGACACCTACCCCCAGTCCCGAAACTCGACCCTGTCGGTCAGCGGAGGCGACAACGGGGAGGAGGGCGTCATAGACGACCGAACCTGTGTTCACAGCGACCAGCGCGACGCCAAGGAGCAGGAAGGTGATCGGGACCGGCCCCCAAGTGAGTCCCGCCGTGGCGACGACGGCGATGACCGTGGTGACAACGAGGGCGGGCAGGCGCCGACCGGTGGCATCGCTGCGAGATCCGATCCACGGTGCGAGGAAGATCACACAGACGCCTGCGGTGGAATGGGTGAGTGCCAGCGTCGAGTCGGCAAGATTCTGCGATGTGAGCCAGTCGGGTACGTAGAGCCCGACCACGCCGAGTGCGAAGATGGTGTTGGCGAGGTCGTAGGCGACCCAGCCGATGGTGGCCCGTCGCTCGTTCAGAAGGTGACCGCCACCGAGATCAGTTCGTCGTGTCCCAGCAGCCCGGCGGTCGCCTGGATGGCGCGGTTGGATTCGTCGAGCGGAAACTGATGACTCACCATGTCGTCGATTCGCGGATCGCATTCGAGCTGGCGACACGCCCACCGATATGCCGTTCCGGACGCACCGAGCGCACCCTTGATCGACAGTTCCTTGGCGATGATGATGTCGGAGAAGAGGGCCTGTAGCGGCCGGTTGCCCTTTGTCGAGGCGAGGATCACCCGCCCTCCCGATCGCACCAGGTCGAAGCCGGTGTAGATCGCCTCGGGATCGTTCGAGGTGACGTCGATCACGACGTCCGGCCGAGTTCCCAACGATCCTGCGACCGCCATACCGAGATCCTCGACGTCGATGTTCACTGTGAGGTCGGCGCCGAGGCGAGTGGCGAGATCGAGGCGGTCGGAGTCGTGGTCGAGTCCGCTGATGCCGACCCACCCGGCGCCGGCGGCCTGGGCAGCGATGAGGCACGAGAGCCCTCGAGGGCCGGGGCCGAGGATGAGAACCGACTCGCCCTCCGAGAGTGCTGCCAACTCGTTCACCCATGTGTACCCGGACGCCAGGGGGTGGGCGAACGTCGCCACCTCCGCTTGGATGTCGTCGGTGATCGTGTGCACGACGGCTCGTGGGTCGAGATAGACCCGTTCTGCGAGTCCGCCCCACAGTCCAGGCCCCTCGGTCGAAGGCAGTTGGCCATACATGTTCAGCGGCCGGCGCGACGTGCAAGAGGACAACCCGCTCCCGCAGGACGAGCATTCGCCGCACCGAATCAATGCTTCGACCAGCACCCGGGTGCCGACTTCGGGGAGGTCTCCTTCACCCCGGGACGCGATACGACCGACGATCTGGCTTCCGGGGATGAGGGGATAGATGAGGCTTCCGTTGTCGCCGCGCCACGCTTGGACTTCCAGTCCCGACAGGCCGGTGGCTTCGACTGCAAGCCATCCACCCTCGTCGACGGTGCGGTAGGGCAGCACCGACGCGGTCAGACGCCGGGGTTCGACGAGAACCATCGCTTTCACATCTGTCATCGCTGCCCCCTGACCAGTCGCGAGTATCGACCCTACGTTTGTCGACGTTCAGTCGAGAAAATTGCGGAGGCGGGTGAGGCCTTCGACGAGATGTTCATCCGACAGGGCGTACGAGAGGCGTGCGTATCCGGGAGCACCGAACGCTTCACCCGGCACCATCGCCACCTCCGCTTCCTCGAGTGCGGCGGCGCACAGGTCGATGCTCGACGAGAAGCGGCCAGAGGCAAGGATCTCCTCGAACGAGGGGAAGCAGTAGAAGGCTCCGTGCGGTTCGGCGCACGTCACGCCGGGAATCGCGCGCAACATCGAGTACATGGTCTGCCGGCGACGATCGAAGCCCTGACGCATCTCCTCGACGGGTTCGGTCGGGCCACCGACGGCGGCGAGAGCGGCTCGCTGGCTCACGTTCGAAACGTTGGAGGTGGCATGGGACTGAAGGTTCGACGCCGCCTTGATCACGTCGGCGGGCCCGATCATCCAGCCCACTCGCCAACCGGTCATGGCGTACGTCTTCGAGACCCCTCCGATGATGACCCAGCGATCCTCCAGGCCAGGGGTCACGCCGGGGAGGGAAGTGAAGACGGTGTCGCCGTACACGAGATGCTGGTAGATGTCGTCGGTGAGCACCCAGACGCCTCTGCTCGCGGCCCATTCGCCGATCGCCCCGGTCTGCTCCGGGTCGTACACCGCCCCCGTCGGATTGGACGGGGAGACGAACATGAGGGCCTTCGTGCGTGGGGTCCAGGCGGCGTCCAACTGTTCGACCGTCACTTTGAAGTCGGCGGCGACGGTCGTCGGCACGGAAACGGGGACCCCTCCGGCGAGCTTCACCGCCTCCGGGTAGGTCACCCAATACGGAGCGGGGATGATCACTTCGTCGCCGGGATCGAGCAGCGATGCGAAGGTTTGGAAGACTGCCTGCTTGCCGCCATTCGTGACGAGAACCTGTGATGCCGGGATCGTCAGCCCGTCGTCGGCGGAGGTTCGTCGAGCGACCGCCTCTCTGAGTTCCGTCAGTCCGGCATTCGCCGAGTACCTGTGATTCACCGGGTCGCGCGATGCCGCGACCGCCGCCTCGACGATGTGGCTCGGAGTCGGGTAGTCGGGTTCGCCCGCGCCGAACGAGATCACGTCGCGGCCTTCGGTCTGCATGACTTTCGCCCGGTTGCTGATGGCCATCGTGGCGGATTCGGAGATTGCCCCGAGCCGCGCAGAAACTCGTGTCATCGTCTGCTCTCTCTCATGGCGGCGGAGGTTACGCCGTCTCCGATCACGGAAAACCTGAACGGAGAGGTCAACGAGAAAACCCGCCGGGTGGCCGGCGGGTTCTTCGATCTCGTTCCCGCAGAGGCTCAGTCGGTCTTCTGTTCTTCGGCGGCGTCCTGCACGGCCTCGGCTGCTTCTCCCACCGTCTCCTCGACAGCGTCGGTGGCGTCTTCCACCTTCGACTCGGCGGTGTCCGCCGCGGCGGCTGCCTTCTCGGCGCCCTTGTCGCGCGCTTCGTCGATCTTCTCCTCGACCTTCTCCCAGGTGTCTCCTGCCACGTCCTTTGCCTTCACGTAGGCTTCACCTGCTGCGGTCTTGGCCTTGTCGACCATCGGCGTCGCCTTCTCGTAGGCCTCACTTGCTGCGGTCTTGGCCTTGTCGACCATCGGTGCTGCCTTCTCGGAGAGTTCGGCGGCTTCGGCCTTGGCCTTGCCGAACCACCCCTTGAGCGTGTCCATGAATCCCATGTGTCCGTCCTCCTTTGGGCGAATGGTATCGGCCCCGGCCCTATGGGGCATACCGAACGTGGGTGAGCACGGTGCCGCCTGGTGCCAGCAGGAGTGCAGAGTCACCCCCGTTGTTCCAGATCGGGGTGGTCGAACACCACCCGATACCTTCTTGCGGGTCACATCCGGACGTAATCTCGAGCCGGTCTCCAGGTCTGATGACAGTCCCGGGCGGGAATCGGAGCCTGTTCACACTCGACTCGTCTCGCAGCACGAAATCCGTGAGGTCGAGATCCGACGCCCCTCGGTTGACGATCGTCACGATCTCGTCGTGCAGCACTTCGTGGTCCGGGCCGGGAGGGTCAGGTTCGGTCATCTCAATCTCAACGTCGGCGACCACCCGCTCGCCGCACGACGCCGGGTTCCACATCCCCACGCGACGCAGTCGGGCGGAGTCTTCGGCGTCGATCAACGCTGCCGCCAGTTCCTCGCCATCGGACATCGCGAGCGCGTCTCCGCGTTCGACCAGAGCGGCATTCACCAGGTTTGCAGCAGACCACACATATCCGACGGTCCGTCCGTACTGGTCCGTGCCGACCACTTCGAGAATTGCCTCGTCGGCCACGAGTGCGTCCAGGGAGCGGCTGGCGACATCGGCGTGGCACTCGTCTGACTCCGGAGCGTTGATGCCTGCAAGACGAACGTCGATCACCGAGCCGGCCAGATCGACGCGAAGCGAATCGCCGTCGACGACGGCGACCACCGACACCGTCCTCGCCGTCGGCGGAGGATCAGGCCACTCGCCAGGAGCGACGTCGGTCGGCGGGGCGGCGTTACCACAGCCTGCCAGGACCAACGCCGTCAGCGTGAAGCGCGCGCGGCCTCGCGGGCTGCGATGGCGACGAGATCCCATGTTCCCGAAAATGGTGGTGCGTATGACAGGTCGGTCCACTCGAGATCGGCAGCCGTCATCCGATTCCAGATGGCGGTGGCGAAGACATCGACGCGCTTTCCGGCACCTGGCCCTCCGACGATCTGTGCACCGAGCAGGGTTCCGTTTCCACGCTCGGCGACAGCCCGGATCGTCATGGCCGACGCCCCGGGCATGTAGCCCGCCGTGGTCGTGCCGCGGGCGGTGCCCGCGACGGCGTCGAAACCTGCTTCGAGGGCGTCGGCGAGCCGAAGGCCGACGCTGGCGATCTCGATATCGCACACCCTGGTGATGGCGGTTCCGAGCGTGCCTGGGAATGTTGCCTGTTCTCCGCCCAGATTGATTCCGGCGACCCGTCCGGTTTTGTTGGCGACGGTCCCCAGATGGACGTTCGTCGGCCTGTTGGTGAGTCGGTGGGTGACCTCGGCGCAGTCGCCCGCGGCCCACACGCGGTCTACCGGTGTGCGCTGGGTGTTGTCGACTCTGATGGCGCCTGTCGGTCCGAGCGGAATGTCGGCCGCCTCTGCCAGTTCCACTTCGGGTCGGCTGCCCAGTCCGAGCACGACTGCCCTCGCGGGGATCGTCGTGTCGCCGATCTCGACGGCTTCGACCCGTTCGGTGCCGAGGATGCAGTCGACTCTGGTGTCCGTGGCGACGGTGATCCCGCGGTTTCTCATGGCCTCGACCACCTCGACACTCAGATCAGGATCGAGCATGCGGTCGAGCACGCCGGGATGGGCAGACACCACAGTGACGTCCCATCCGCGAGCGTGGAACGCCTCGGCGGTCTCCAGGCCGATGTATCCGCCGCCGACAACGACGACCGAGTTCGGGCCCTCGTCGGCGATGGCCCGTAGTTCTGCGGCGTCGTCGAGAGTGCGGAGTTCGTGTACGCCGTCGAGGTCGCGACCGGTGATGCCGGGGCGGACCGCGGTCGCCCCGGTAGCGATGAGCAACTGGTCGTAGTGGTCGTCGAACACCGCGTCGTCGTCCAAACGGTGAACCGTGACGGTGCGCGCCACCGTGTCGATGGCGGTGACTTCATGACGGATGTGGACCGAAATGTGCCGACGGGCGAACTGTTCGGGGGTGCGGGCGACGAGCGCTTCGAGCGGGTCCACCTCTCCGGCGATGTGATACGGCTCGCCGCACGCCGAGTAGGAGACCCACGAGGAGCGCTCGTAGGCGACGATCTCGAGATCGTCTGGGCCCCTCCGGCGGCGCGCCTGGGATGCGGCCGACATGCCGGCGGCGTCCCCTCCGATGACGACGAGTCGTTCCGTCACTGCTCGCGGCGGAGCCTGCGCAGTTCTTCCTTTTCTGCTTTGCGGATTCGCCTGCGACGACGAAGCGCGGCGCCGAGGAATTCGTCGAGCAGAACGGATATCGCGATCACGACGATGATGATCAGCGAGAGGGGGTACTCGCCTTCCCAGCCGAGAAATCGGAGGGCCACTTCTTGGACGTTCTGGACGACGAACACGACCAGGAGGATGACGCTGAGAAGGAATCCGGCGAGACCCCACGGCACGCCCGGTCCCTCGCTCCGGGATGGTTCCTCTCGGGGTTCGTCGGTCTCGTCAGGGCGCGGTTCGTCGTTCATGTCGTTCATCCTACGCCTGGTGGTTTCTGCTCTGCATCGCGGTTCAGTAATGAACCGCTGCCCCGCTAAAAAGCCCAGTCGGCTTTGGAGCGGCGGGCGGCTTCCACGTCGACCCGGGAGAACACGACGAGGCCGAGGACGAAGAAGACGACGACGGACAGGATGGCCACCCGACTCGACTCGCCCGAACCGCTCACGAGACCGAAGATGAGCGGGCCCCAGATCGCCGAGAACTTCGAGAACACCGAGTAGAAGCCGTAGAACTCCGCAGATGCCTCCTCCGGGATCATCGATCCGTAGAGGCTTCGGCTGAGGGCCTGGATACCCCCGAGGACCACGCCGATCACCACTCCGAGCGAGAGGAACGGGACCGCTTCGCCCACGGGGAGCTGGTAGGCCAGGATCGCGATCACGACCCAGACCACCAGGTTTGCCTGAATCGCCCGCTTGATGTGGAGCTTCGAAGCCAGCCACCCGAAGAGGAGTGCCCCGCCGAACGCCACGAACTGGACGACGAGAAACGTGACGGCGATCACCGCGGTGTCCAACTGCAGCGTGCCTGCGGCGTAGGCGGCGGACACGTTGATCGTCGTCTGGACTCCGTCGTTGTAGAGCATGTAGGCGAGGATGAAGAGAAGCAGGTGCGGGAAGTTCCGCAGCTTGGCCGCGGTGTCGAACATGCGGGCGAACCCGATCCCCGCCAGGCGGGAGTACTGGCCGGTGAGCGCAACCGTGGCCGGAGATCGCGAGGTGGCGATCCGATACACCGAATAGATCAGTGCTGCCATCCACGCCAGCAGAACGGCGTTGAACACGCCTTCGCGGGCACCCGTGAGCAGAAGGAACAGCAACGAAACCACGCCGGCGGCGATCCCCGCCGACAGCCAGGTGACGCCGCGCACCCAGGAACGGGGCACCGTCACCGATTCGGGGAGGTCCGACCTCGACCCGGTCTCGTCGAGACGGGACAGGGCAAACCGGGTGAACCCCGCCCACCACAAGCCGGTGGCGCCGATTCCGATGCGAGCCGCCAGGGCCCCGTCGTCGGAGAACTGGATCATGGCGATCACGACGCCGAGCCAGACACCCCCGCCGATGTACCCGAGGGCGAACCCTCGCGAGCTGACCTTGTCGATCGTGTCTGGAGTCGAGATGTCGGGGAGGAACCCGTCGTAGAACACGTTGGCGCCGACGAAGCCGATCTGTGCGAGGAGGAAGAGTCCCAGGGTGGCGAGCACGTTCCCGCTGGTCGCGAGGAAGAGCGAAGCGGTGAAGAGTGAACCGCCGTATGCGAAGGCGCGCAGAAAGCGTCGCTTGGAGGCAGAGAAGTCGGCGATGGCGCCCAGCACCGGCATGGCAAGGAACAGGAGCAAGGTTCCGAGTGCCAGCGTCAGCGCGAACAGGGACTCGCCGGAGCGACCGTTCCAGCCTTCGTCGCCCACCACTTCGCTCACGAAGAACGCAGGAAGCACCGCACCGGCGATGACGGTCGAATAGGCCGAATTCGCCCAGTCGTACATGGCCCATCCGAATATGGTGCGGCGGTCGTTCTTCACCGGGGCGACTGTACCTCCGGCCATCCGGCCGACGATGCCAGAAACCAGGTGGTTCTCAGCCGTCCCGGCGAGATCCGGTTGTCGGGCACCGGGGGATAGGGTCACCGTCCCATGCTTTGTCGTCTCTGCCTGGCCCTCGTGGTCCTCCTCGCCGGTTGTTCGCAGAGTGCCGTCACGACGACCACGGCTGCGGTGGTGACGTCTGGGACTGAGGCACCGGCGGCTGACACGACTTCGTCCACGACTTCGTCGACGACCACGTCGACGGCTCCGGCAACCTCGACCACCGTCCCTCGCCCCGAGTTGCAGGGTCTCACGTACGCGGTCGTGGCTGACGGTCTGGATTTCCCGATCATCCTGATGCCGTGGACCGACGATGGTTCACTCGTCGGCTTCCGCGACGGTCGGGTCCACGCCTTCGACGGCGAGACCATCTCGGCCGAGCCGCTGTTCGACCTGGAGGTGTCCACCGACGGTGAACGGGGTCTCCTGGGGTTGGACTCCGTGGATGTGGACTCGGTGTACGTCCACTATTCCGACCCGGCGGGTGACACGGTGGTCTCCGAAGTCACGGTTTCGACCGGCGCCGAGAAGATCCTGCTGACGGTGTCCCAGCCCGCGTCCAACCACAACGGGGGGATGCTCCAGTTCGGACCTGACGGCAGGTTGTATCTCGGACTCGGGGATGGTGGCGGCTCGAATGACCGGTTCGGCCACGGACAGAACACCGACACCCTGCTCGGCGGGATCGTCGCCATCGATCCGGAAAGCGGGGACTCGCGACTGTGGTCCTACGGTCTCCGGAACCCGTATCGCTTCTGGTTCGACGGCGAAGTGCTCTACATCGGTGACGTCGGCCAGGGCTCGTACGAAGAGGTCGACGTCGTCGGATACGCCCAGGAGGGATTCAACTTCGGGTGGCCCATCACAGAGGCACTCCATTGTTTCTCGCCCCGTACCGGATGCGACACGGACGGGATCACCCTGCCGCTGGTCGAAGTCCCGCACGGCGATGCCGGTACCTGCTCGATCACAGGCGGAGTGGTGTATCGGGGCGAGTCGATCCCCGAACTCGACGGTCACTACTTCTACTCCGACTTCTGCGGAGGCTGGTTGCGGAGTTTCCGGTTCGACGGCTCCGACCTCACCGACCAGACGGACTGGACGGATCAGGTCGGCATTGCCGGGAACGTGGTCTCGTTCGGAGTGGACCACGACGGCGAGGTCTACGTGCTCACTCCGGACGCCATCAGAAGGATCGCACCACTCCGCTGATAGCCTCCCCGGCTGCATGACCCCGCTCGTCTTCGCCGCCCTTGCCGCCGTCACATACGGCACAGCCGACTTCTACGGCGGCATCGCGACGCGCCGGATCGATGCGACGCGAGTCGTCCTCTGGTCCCAGATCATCGGACTGGGAATCGGCCTGATCGTCGCGCCCGTGTTCGGCGGGTCGATGGGCCTCGCAGATGTCGGGTGGGGGGCCGCCGCCGGTCTTGCCGGTGCGGTCGGACTCGTCTCGCTCTATCGGGGGCTTTCGGCGGGCAGAGCTGCGGTGGTGGCGCCGATCTCGGGGGTTCTCTCGGGGGTCGTGCCCGCGGTAGTCGGCTTCGCCGTGGGGGAGCGGTCGTCGGTCGTGACGGTCCTCGGGTTCGTTCTTGCCGCCGTGGCGGTGTGGCTCGTGAGCGGCGGACGCCTGGAAGCGGGATCCGGCTTCTCGTACGGCGTGTTGGCTGGCGTCGGATTCGGGCTCTTCTTCGTGCTGCTCTCGCCGATCTCGGCCGACGCCGGTCTGTGGCCTCTCATTCCGGCTCGATCGGCGTCGATCGCGGTCATGCTGTGGATGGGCCGACGGAGTGCGCCGGCGGTGTTCGACTGGTCGACTCGCCGGCTCGTCGGTGCGGTCGGAGTCGGAGACATGGCGGCCAATGTGTTCATCCTTCTGGCGCTGCAACGGGGTCCGCTGGGCGAGGGAGCGGTGGTGTCCTCCCTCTATCCGGCGGTCACCGTGGTTCTCGCTGCCCTGATTCTCCGTGAGGCGGTCCGTCGGTCCCAGTGGATCGGTCTCGGGTTGGCGGTCGTGGCGATGGCCCTCATCGCCGGCTGACGTCAGCGGATGACGAGCCAGCCGCCGACACACAGCAACGCCAGTCCGATCACCGTCTCGAGATCGATCGGATCGGCTGTGCCTTCGAACATTCCGAAGTGGGCGATCGTCGAACTGGCAGCGAATTGGGCCGCGGTGACGGCTGCCAGCGTGGGGACGAGCCCGATCCGCGGTGCTGCGAATCCGATCGTCCCGACGATCACGAGTCCCAGGATTCCGACCAGATACGCCCACCAGGGCGCACGGCGCCAGACGGCGAAGTCGATTCCGCCGGCGGCCAAGCGAGCGATGCCGATCGCGGCACCGGCCGAGAGGAAACTCACGGTGACCGCATCGAAGGTCCCCAGACGGCCGTCGAGCACCCCGGCGAACTGAGCCTGGAGGGCGATGGCGATTCCGCCCACGAGGGCGATGGTAAGGACGAGTGCCGGATTCATGAGGAGTCAGTCTGGCTGGTTTGGGCGCCGCTTCCGAGTATCGGTCGCCAGTTCCTCGGCGAGTTCGGCGAGGTGTCGCGCCTCGATGTTCGATCCGGTGCAGATGATCGCAAGCCCGGGGTCGCCCAAGATCTTGCCGGCCAGTACCGCCCCGATCCCGACCGCCGCCCCGCCTTCCAGCACGAGTCGGTGGTGTTCGAGGGCGTATCTCATCCCTGCCCAGATGTCTCGTTCCTCGACGAGCACGATGTCGTCGACGAGGTCTGCCACGATGTCGAACGTGTGGCGGTTGTCGAGTCCGATTCCGCCCTGGAGGGAATCGGCGAGGGTCTGGCGCTCGGGCATGTCGACCGGCTTGCCCGCCTCGACGCTGGCTGCCATGACCGCTGCCCGTCGCATGGACACTCCGATCACGCGGATCGACGGATCGAACGCCTTGGTGGCGATCGCGACCCCCGCGGCGAGCCCGCCCCCTGACAACGGCACCACGACCGTGCGGACACCGGGCATCTGCTCGGTGAGTTCGAGCCCGACTGTTCCCTGGCCGGCGATCACCTCGGGGTCGTCGAAGGGGTGGACCAACGTCATCCCGCGCTCGTTCACGAGTTGATCGGCATTTGCAAGAGCCTCCGTCTGGGACGCTCCATCGATGACGAGTTCGCACCCCAGGGTTTCGAGGGCGGCGATCTTGCCCGGTGGGACCTCCACCGAGACACAGACTGCGACCGGCATTCCGAGATGCGCGGCGACATGGGCGACGGCGCGCCCGTGATTGCCCGTCGAGGCTGTCACCACACCTCGGCTCCGGTCGGACTCGTCGAGTGAGAGGATTTTGGAGGCAGCGCCGCGGATCTTGAAGCTTCCGGTTGGCTGAACTGTCTCCAACTTCAGGGTGAGGTTGCCGAGCCCTGGCGCGATCACCGTCGGCGTGCGCACCGCAATTCCCGAGATCCGGCGAGCAGCGTCGGCGATGTCGTCTGCCGTGGGTCGTTCAGGTCTCAATGGTCGTCCCGAGGCCGGCTTCGTTGCACCTCGCCACCGCAAGTCCGGCGATTGCCGTGTCCTGGGCGCCGGTGCCTGTCAGGTCACACACGGTGATCGCTTCTCTCGACGTCCGACCTCCGTTTCCGCCGATGACCGCTCCGAGTTCGACTGCTTCGACGATCAGGCCCGCGTCGAAGGCGGCTCGTAGCTCGCCCAGCCGCCTGCTCTGGGAGATGGAGTCGCATACGAACGGGCCGGCGGCGGCGACGAGGGACGTCGCTAGCTCCTGTTTGTGTTCGGCATCTGAACCGACGGCCGTCACGTGGGCGCCGGGCGTCAGCATCGTCTCGTCGACCAGCGGATGGGCCGAGGGTGTCGTCGTGATCACGATGTCCGCTCCCGCCACGGCCGACTCGACTGTGGCGTGAGACGTCACCGGCAGATCGAGTTGGTCCGACGCGACCTGGGCGAACCGGGTCGCCTTGGTGTCATCGCGAGCCCACACCGTGGCCTGCTTCACGGATCGGACCAGCAGTGACGCTTCGAGTTGGAGCCGGGCCTGAGTTCCTGCGCCGATGATGGCGACCGTCGCGGAGTCCGGGTTGGAGAGGTGCTGCGCGGCGACCGCACCTGCCAGGGCGGTTCGGAGGTCGGTGAGATATCCGTTGTCGAAGAGGGCCGCCAGAGGCACACCCGTCTGGGCATCCAGCAAGACCATCAGTCCTCCCAGGCTCGGCAGCCCCCGCGCCGGGTTGTCGAAGAAGCCCGCCGACAGCTTCACGGCGATTCCGGGGTGCCCGGGCAAGTAGGCGGACTTGATGTCGATCTCGCCGTTGTGGTCCGGTACGTCGATACGCATGATCGGCGGCATCACTGCGGTTCCCGCGGTGATCAGCGGATAGACGGACTCGATCGTCTTCAGTTCTTCTTCGCCGAGTGTGACCACCGACCGCAGGTCGGATTCGGTGAGTACCCGGATCGTCGTCATGGGATCAGACCCTTGCCAGTGCTCCGTCGAGATCCTCGAGCAGGTCCTCGACGTCCTCGATGCCGGTCGAATAGCGGATGAGTCCTTCCGGAATGCCCAATGCGGCCCGTTCCTCTGCGGTGCACTCGACGTGGCTCGTGGTGGCGGGAGGTCCGACGATCGTCTCGACCGAACCGAGGTTGGCGGCTCCGTTGGCCAGACGGAGGCCAGGGAGGAAGCGGCGTACTGCGTCGAGCCCGCCGTCGAGGCCGAAGCTCAGCATGCCGCCGAAACCGCGCATTTGGCGCAGCGCCACCTCGTGCTGGGGATGGGAAGCCAACCCGGGATAGTTGACGACCGGGATCTTGGGATGGGATTCGAGGTACTCGGCGATCCTGTGGGCATTCGCCCCCTGGCGCTCGACTCGGAGATGCAGCGTCTTCATGCCCCGCAGCAGGAGGTAGGCCGCCATCGGATGCAACGTTGCCCCGTTGATCTCCCGGTAGTGATAGACGCCGCGAACGAGGTCTTTGGAGCCCACGACGACCCCGCCAAGCGCGTCGGCGTGGCCACCGAGGAACTTGGTCGCGCTGTGGACGACGAGGTCGGCGCCGAACGCGATCGGGTTCTGGTTGATCGGAGTCGCGAACGTGTTGTCGACGATCACGGTTGCCCCGGCTGCGTGACCGGCACCGATGAGTCGCTCCAGATCGAGGATCTTGAGCGTCGGGTTGGTCGGAGTCTCGAGGTAGAGCACGTCGCAGCCTCTGGTGATCGCTGCTTCGATCGCGGCGAAGTCGGTCGTGTCGACGAGATCGACGTCCACGCCGAACCGCGGGAGGAAGTCGGTGAAGACCTTGGCGGTGCCCCCGTACGTGTCCTTGACGCTGACGACTCTCGAGCCGGGGGTGAGGAGCGAGTGCAGCGTGTTGGAGATGACTGCCATCCCGGTCGATGCCGAGGTGGCCGCCTCCGCCCCCTCGAGCAGTCGGACCTTCTCTTCGAACACGTCCACGGTGGGGTTGGTGTTCCGGCCGTAGATGTGGCCTTCCTCGTTGCCGACGGCGACGTCGAGCCATTCGTCGAAGTCGTCGTATCCGAACGAGACGCTGTGGACGACCGGGACCTGGGTGGCCCGCTCGAATCGGGGCCCGTCTTCGCCGCCCCAGACGGCGATGGTTGCAGTGCGATCAGTCATCAGAAGTTGGGCATCCTTGTCACGTGTTGGTTGAATCGGCTGAGGAGCATGCGCATGTGTGCCGTGCGTATCTCGGCCAGCCGGTTTCCGGATTCACCCTCGAGTGCTTCGAGGGTCTGTTCGACCTCCTCGGCCATGATGTCGATCTCGGTATCGAGATCCATTTCCGGGAGGAATTGCATCCACAGCCTCGCCGTCTGCACGTAGAGCAGATCGTGGATGCGGGTGAGGGCGGCGTTCTCGACGATCGAGAGCATCGCTTCGTGGAATCGGTTGTAGGCGGCACCGAGATCACGGACCGACCTCGTGCGCTTGACCTCGGCGAGGTCCACTCGGACGGCCCGGACCGACGCCACCGCCGCCTCGGAGGCGGGGAGGCGGACGAACTCGCTCACGAGTTCTCCGATCTTCAGGCGGACCGCCCATACGTCGCGAAGCGCCTTCATGTCGATGGCCGACACACGGGCTCCCGCACCTTCGATGCTCTCGACCAGCCCCTCGAATTCGAGGTGGTCGAGCACCTGGCGGATCGGTGTCCGACTCACCCCGAACTCAGCGGCGAGATGCTCTTCCCGCAGCCGGGAACCGGGAGGAAGGTCGAGCAGAGTGATTCTCTCGCGCAGTTCGCGGTGGATCTGTTCTTGGGTGGGCTTTCCCCAGTCAGGGGACTGAACCGTGGTCATTCTTCCTCCGAGCGGGTTTCGCAAGATCTCTGAGGACCGCGAAGAGACTTGATTGGATACAAATCGTACACATAGTGGACACACGACGAATGCAATCTCTACACTCACCCTCGTCGACGGGAGAAGTCGCAGGCCGGTCGGGCAAGCGCGTGTCAGTGGATACGCCCCCCGACCTCGACGCACGTCTCCTGTCACCGGCGGCCGAATGCGAAATGCCGGGCCAATCAACGAATACCGGAGGAACATCCGATGACACACAGATCACGTCTTACGTGGCTCCTGGCGCTCCTGGCGCTCGTGCTCGCAGCATGCGGCGGAGGAGACACAGGAGCCGACGACGACACCGACTCGACCACGACCACGGCTGCCCCGGCCGGCGATGGTCTGCTCGGCGAACTGCAGGCGTCGGGGACGGTTCGGGTTGGGATTGCGAATGAGGTGCCGTACGGGTACGAGGACGAGGACGGGAATGTGACTGGTGAGGCGCCGGAGGTGGCGAAAGCCGTGCTGGCGAATCTCGGTATCGACAATGTCGAGGCGGTCGTGGTGGAGTTCGGGACGTTGATCCCGGGTTTGCAGGCGGGTCAGTTCGACATGATCGCGGCGGGGATGTTCATCACTCCCGACCGGGCCGCCCAGATCATCTTCTCGGATCCGGACTACTGCGTGTCGAACGCGTTCGCGGTGGTGGACGGGAATCCGCTGGGGATCAGTGACTTCGGCTCGATCATCGATTCGGGTGCCACCTTGGCGGTGCTGTCTGGGGCCGTGGATGAGGGGTATGCGGTCGATTCGGGTGTGCCGGATGACCAGATCGAACGCTTCTCTGATGTGAACGCCCAATATGACGCGCTTGCTGCGGGTCGGGTGGATGCGGTGTCGGGGACGGCGCTGACGGTGAACACCCAGGCCGACGCGCGAGACGGTCTGGAGGCCACGCCTGGTTTCTTCCCGGTGATCGATGGTGTGGAGCAGGTCGGTTGTGGCGGTTTCGGGTTCCTGGATCAGGGGTTTCGTGACGCGTTCAATGCCGAGCTGAAGAAGCTGCAGGCGGATGGGACGGTCGAAGAGATCGTCACTTCCTTCGGTTTCGCTGCCGCCGACGTCGAAAAAGCCGCCAGCCTGACCGCCGAAGAGCTCGCCAACCCCGGAGGCGGCGACGGCGAGGCCATGGCCGAATCCGAACTTCTCGCAGCGCTGCAGGCGTCGGGGACGGTTCGGGTTGGGATTGCGAATGAGGTGCCGTACGGGTACGAGGACGAGGACGGGAATGTGACTGGTGAGGCGCCGGAGGTGGCGAAAGCCGTGCTGGCGAATCTCGGTATCGACAATGTCGAGGCGGTCGTGGTGGAGTTCGGGACGTTGATCCCGGGTTTGCAGGCGGGTCAGTTCGACATGATCGCGGCGGGGATGTTCATCACTCCCGACCGGGCCGCCCAGATCATCTTCTCGGATCCGGACTACTGCGTGTCGAACGCGTTCGCGGTGGTGGACGGGAATCCGCTGGGGATCAGTGACTTCGGCTCGATCATCGATTCGGGTGCCACCTTGGCGGTGCTGTCTGGGGCCGTGGATGAGGGGTATGCGGTCGATTCGGGTGTGCCGGATGACCAGATCGAACGCTTCTCTGATGTGAACGCCCAATATGACGCGCTTGCTGCGGGTCGGGTGGATGCGGTGTCGGGGACGGCGCTGACGGTGAACACCCAGGCCGACGCGCGAGACGGTCTGGAGGCCACGCCTGGTTTCTTCCCGGTGATCGATGGTGTGGAGCAGGTCGGTTGTGGCGGTTTCGGGTTCCTGGATCAGGGGTTTCGTGACGCGTTCAATGCCGAGCTGAAGAAGCTGCAGGCGGATGGGACGGTCGAAGAGATCGTCACGTCCTTCGGTTTCGCAGCCGCCGACGTCGAAAAAGCCGCCGCCCTCACCGCCGAGGAGCTTTCCACTCCCTGAACCAGCAGACGAGGGGTGGGTCCGGTAAGTTGCCGGGCCCACCCCGACCGACCGGGAGGAACACATGCCCGATCTGATCCTCAGCCCGAGCAACTACGCCCGGCTGATGGAAGGTCTGGTCGTCACCGTGCAGGTGCTGATCGGCTCGGTCATCCTCGGAACGCTGCTGTCGCTGTTCTTCGGAATCGGCCGGCTTTCGGAGCGGGCCTGGGTCAGACGGGCCTCGTCGGCGTACGTCGAGTTCGCCCGCGGAGCGTCGGCGATCATTCTCCTGTTCTGGATGTTCTTCGCGCTGCCGATCCTCTTCGGCATTCGCGGCTGGTCGCCGATGACAGCGGGGATCCTGGCACTGGGCATCAACATGGGGGCGTACGGCGCCGAGATCGTCCGGGGTGCGGTCAAGTCGGTTTCCAAGGGCCAGACCGAGGCCGCCATCGCCCTCAACCTCTCGAACACCCAGCGCCTGCGTCACGTCGTCCTTCCGCAGGCTGTTCCGGTGATTCTCCCGCCATACGGGAACCTGGTGATCGAGGTGATGAAGGGCACCGCACTCGTTTCGCTGATCACGCTCTCGGATCTCGCCTTCGAGGTGCAGAAACTCCGGGTGAACTCCGTGGTGATCGCGGACTCAGCCACGACGCCGATCCTCTACCTCAACGTGCTCGCCATCTACTTCATCCTGGCGTTCCTCATCGACCGAGTCTTCAAGATCGCCGAGCGCCGGGTCGCCGCCAAGTTCGGGGTGAAGCCGCCCCGCAGGAAGAGAGCCGGCCGTCCGACAGCGGGTGCGGGGGTGACAGGATGAACCAGCTCGCCGATCGCCCCAAGTGGAACTGGGACGTCGTCTGGGAGCATCTCCCCGCCATCTGGGGCGGCATGGTCGTGATCATCCAGGCGACCCTCGCCGGCATCACCATTGCCATGATCCTCGGGCTCTTCCTGGCGTTGGGTCGTCGCTCGGAACGACGGTGGATCTCCTGGCCCTTCGCGGCGTTCATCGATTTCATCCGCAGCACGCCCCTGCTGATCCAACTCTTCTTCGTATTCTTCGCGCTGCCCGAGATGGGGATCGTGCTGGGAGCCAGAACGTCGCTGATTCTGGGTCTCGGCGTTCATTACGCCACCTACGCCTCAGAGGCGTACCGGGCGGGGATCGACGCCGTCGACAAGGGGCAATGGGAGGCTGCCACGGCGTTGAACCTGGGAACAGGGACGACGTGGCAGAAGGTGGTCCTGCCGCAGGCCATCCCCAAGGTGATCCCTGCCCTGGGCAACTTCTTGGTCGCCATGATCAAGGATGCTCCGCTCGGATCGTCCATCGGGGTGGCCGGCGTCCTGTTCGTTGCCAGGTCGATCGGATCGCAGACCTTCTTCTATGTCGAGACGATGACCATGGCCGGGGTGCTGTTCCTGGTCGTCAGTGTTCCTGCAGCCCTGTTCGTCCAGTTCTTGGAGAGGAAATATGGTTACGAAGCCGCCTGAGACACCGAAGTCGGAGATGATGGTGCGGATGCGGAAGGTCACCAAGGCCTTCGGCGAGAACGTCGTCCTACGCGAACTCGACCTCGATGTGGCGCCTGGCGAGAAGGTCGTCATCATCGGCCCGAGCGGTTCGGGCAAGACGACGATCCTGCGGGTGGCGATGACGCTCGAGCGACCCGACTCGGGGACGGTCGAGATCGACGGGCGCCATCTCTACCACCAGGAGAAGAACGGGGAACTCGTCACGGCGAACGAGAAGCACATCAGGTCTGTGCGCTCAGACGTCTCGATGGTCTTCCAGCACTTCAATCTCTTCCCGCACATGACGGCGCTCGAGAACGTGACCCTCGCCCCCATCAAGGTGGCAGGCAAGAGCAAGGAAGAGGCGGAGGAGAGTGCCGTGCGCCTGCTGGAGTCTGTGGGTCTGGGAGACAAGACGACCCATCGCCCATCCGAACTGTCCGGTGGTCAGAAACAGCGCGTCGCCATTGCCCGGTCCCTCGCCATCGACCCGAAAGTGATGTGTTTCGACGAGGTGACATCGGCCCTCGATCCCGAACTCGTGGGAGAGGTGCTCGGAGTGCTGAGAAAGCTGGCAGAAGAGGGAGACATGACCATGATGCTGGTGACCCACGAGATGGGCTTCGCCAGCGAGATGGCCGATCGGGTCGTCATGTTCGATCATGGGCGGATCCTCGAAGACGGCCCTCCCTCCCAGATCTTCAAGGACCCGGCGCACGACCGGACCAAATCCTTCCTCAAAGCCGTGCTCCAACACTGATGGAGCGGGCCGCCCCGATCGACCTTCCGTTCAGTCGCGCCGAGTACGCCAGCCGACTCGCCACGGTGCGCGCCGAGATGGACCGGCGCGGCATCGAACTGCTGATCTGTCCCGATCCGTCGAACATGGCATGGCTCACCGGGTACGACGGATGGTCGTTCTACACCCCACAGGCAGTGCTCATCACCCATGACTCGGATCCCGTCTGGTGGGGCCGACTGATCGACGCCAACGGCGCGATGAGGACCGTCTACATGGATCACGATCACATCCACGGGTTCGGAGACGAATACGTGATGTCCTCCGAGCGCCACGCCTACGAGCACCTGGTGTCGGTGGTGAGAGAACTCGGGTGGGATGGGCGCAGGGTCGGCGTGGAGATGGACAACTACTACTACTCGGCCGCGTCGCATCAGGTCCTCGTCTCGGGGCTCGGGACGACAGAAGTGATCGACGCCACCGGGCTGGTGAACTGGCAGCGCACGATAAAAACCGACCAGGAACTCATCTACATGCGTCGGGCGGCGCGCATCGTCGAAAAAATGCACGACACGATCCTGGAGATGGTCGAACCGGGTGTCCGCAAGAACGACCTGGTGGCGGAGATCTACCGCACCGGGATTCGCGGGACCGACGAGTTCGGTGGTGACTATCCGGCGATCGTCCCGATGCTCCCGACCGGCTTGGACGCCTCGGCGCCCCACCTGACCTGGAACGACCGGCCATTCGAGCAGGGTTTCGGCACCTTCTTCGAGATCGCCGGATGCCATCGCCGCTACCACGTGCCGCTGTGCCGGACCGTCTTCCTGGGAGAACCGCGTCCTGAGATCCGCAACGCCGAGAGGGCTGTTCTTGAAGGACTCGAAGCGGGGCTCGACAAGGCGCGGGCGGGCAACCGAGCCAGCGACGTCGCCGGAGCGCTGTACGGCGCGCTCGAACGCCACGGGGTGGAGAAGCACGGTCGGTGCGGGTATCCGATCGGACTCAGCTATCCGCCCGATTGGGGTGAGCGGACCATAAGTTTTCGCACCACCGATCACACCATCCTCGAACCGGGGATGACGTTCCACTTCATGCCCGGCCTGTGGATGGAATCCTGGGGCATCGAGATCACCGAGTCGATCCTCATCACCGAGGACGGCCCTGCCGAGACCTTCTGTGACTATCCCCGCCGGCTCTTCGTCAAGTGAGAAGGCGGATGATCGAGTGACGGATCTCCGCAACGAGACGATGTTGATTCTCGGTGACCTGATCGGGTTCCCGACGGTCACCTCCGATTCGAACCGCGATCTGATCGCCTACGCCGAGTCCAAGCTGGCGGCCGTCGGAGCGACGGTGTCGATCACCCGACATCCCGAAGAAGACAAGGCGAACCTGCTGGCCACCATCGGGCCTGCGGTGGACGGGGGAGTGGTGCTGTCCGGTCATACAGATGTCGTCCCCGCCGACGAGGACGCATGGACCGGCGCCCCGTTTGTGGCCATGCGCCGTGACCAGAGGATCTACGGTCGGGGCGCCGTCGACATGAAAGGCTTCATCGCCTGCGTCCTCGCGATGGCACCGACGTTCGCCTCCGCCGACTTGCGACGACCTATCCACGTCGCTCTCACCTTCGACGAGGAGGTGGGCTGCCGGGGTGCACCGATACTCGTGTCTGACCTCTTGCGGATGGGGCCTGTTCCCGCTGCCGCAATCGTCGGTGAGCCGACCGAGATGGCGATCATCGACGCCCACAAGGGGTGTTACGAGTACACGACGACGATCACCGGGCTGGCGGGTCACGGCTCGGCGCCAAGTCTCGGGGTGAACGCAGTTCAGGTGGCATCCCGCTACGTGTCCCGACTCCTCGAACTGGGCCGCATGCTCGAGCACCGCGCTCCCGTCGGCAGTCCGTACGACCCTCCGCACACCACGATCAACGTGGGCGTGGTTTCCGGGGGGACGGCGCGCAATGTCGTCGCAGGCGAGTGCGTGATCGAGTGGGAGATGCGACCCGTGACTCGCAGCGACTCGGAGTTCGTGCTTGCGGGAGTGGAGGCGGTCGAAGAAGAGCTCGGCGAGGAGATGCGGCGGGTATCGGACGACGTGTCGATCGTGACGCGCACCGAAGGAGCGGTGGACGGTCTCGAAAGCGACCCTGCTTCGGCCGCGGTGGCGCTCGGTCGGGCGCTTCTCGGCGATCAGCCAACAGCCGTCGTGTCTTTCGGCACCGAGGCAGGCATCTACCAGGCTGCAGGCATCCCGGCGATCGTGTGCGGTCCGGGATCGATCGACATGGCCCACCGTCCGGATGAATACATCGAGATCTCCGAACTGGAGCGCTGTCTCGAGATGCTGGCTGTCCTCACCACCCACCTCTCCGCCGTTCCGCGGGCTGGATCGGACGTGGAGGTCCGATCTAACCCTGGGTAGCAGTGGACTCGAGGGTTGGGAGGCGGAGCAGGAGTCCGGCGGCGATCACCGCGGCGGCGGCGGCTCCGAACGACGTCAGACGCATTCCGCCCGCCGAGAACATCCACGGTCCGGCCAGGTCACCCACGATCCGGCCGATACCGGTCGCCACCGAGAACCACGCCAGATAGCCGGTCCGGTTTTCCGGGTGTATCTCCGTCGCCACTGTCATCGCTGAGACGATCGTGTATTCGATCAACGCGATGCCGACCGCAAGCACCACCACCCCCACCACCAGCGACTCAGAGACGAATCCGAACGCGGCGAACACCAGACCGGCCAGGCCCAGGGCGATGGCCAGCGCCTTCCGCTTGTTCACGCGGTCGGTGATCGCCACGACACCTCCCTCGCCCAGCAGTTCGGCGACGCCGATCGCGGTGCCGACCCCGCCGAGCGCCAGGAGGGCAAGTCCGAAGCTGCTCTCGAGCCATGTGCCGAGGTTGACGAGGAGGATCTCGAGTGAGACGCCGACCAATCCTCCGACCACCAGAAACCATCGCGCCGGTCCCCGTACCACGGGCTTCTCCGCCAGCTCCACCACCTCGGCCGAATCAACCCGGTCGAGCCTCGCCACCGCCACCATGCCTCCGGCCGCCAGGAGACCAAGCGTCAGGAAGGGCGTGTTCCACGTGCCGCGCTCGATGAGCCATCCGGCCACCGGAGCACCCACCAAGAGCCCTCCGGCCCAGGCGACCTCCAACATCCCGATATGGCGGCTGCGTCGGTGCCACGGGACTCGTTCGGCGACGTGGGCCTGGGCACCCACATCGAACAGCGGTTTGGCGAAGCCGATGAGGGCGAAGCCGATCAGGGCCCCGATGAAGACTCCGAACCAGGCGGTGATCAGCGAGCCGACGGCAAATACTGCCAGCCCGGTCAGCAGCAAGGCTCGGCTGGTGGCTCGACGTCCGGCGACTCCGATCGCAACCGGCGAGGCGAAACCGGCCACCCATCGAACCGACACGAGTGCGCCCGCCTGTCCGATGCTGATTCCCAGCCCGCGAGCGATCGCCGGGAGGAAGGGATAGACCAGGCGTACGGCGGTGTTGAGGACCAGCTTGAGGGCAACCAGCCGGATCGCGCCGATTTGAGGACCCGCGGGCCGTGGGGTCATACGGCGAGCGAGAGGGGCAGGGCGACGACGGCGAGGGTCGGTTCGCTGAGGCTTCCCACGTAGAGGTAGCGACCGTGCGCGATGGCTGACGTGGTAACGGCCACTCGGCCCGACGGATCCTGGAGGGTGGCGATCACGGATCCCGTTTCGTCGAACGCGGCCACGAAACCGTGTCGAGACACCTTGGGTTGCAGGCGTTCGGGGAGACGATGGATGACACGTCTCACCCGCGGCCGGGAGAGCGTGGCGTCGAGGGCACGATCCCGGGTGCGTGGAAACCCGCACCAGAAGAGCCCGTTGCCGACGTTCAGGTTGTCGGGAAAGCCGGGGAGATTCTCGATGAAGATGTCCTTGGTTCCGGCGCGCTCACCATGCAGCCAGATTCGATGGATTCGATAGCTCCCGAGTTCGGCCACCAGCACGAAGTCCTCGGCGGAGGAGAGGGCGACTCCGTTGGCGAACACGAGGCCGTCCATCACGACGTCGACGTCTCCGTTGGTGTCCCGGCGATACAGCACTCCCGTGGCCGAGCGTTCGAGGATGTCGGCGGTGTAGTCGGCCAGTCTCCACCGGTGGGAAGAGACCGAGAAGTAAATGGTGCCGTCCAGGGCGACTGCCGCGTTGTTGGTCAGTGTGAACGCGGTATCGCCGTACCGATCGACGAGCAACCGGGACTTTCCATCCGGGGTGACCCGCTGCAGACCCAACTCGGAGTTACAGACGATGAGGGACTCGCCGTCGCTGTCGATCTCGATGCCGAGGGGACGACCGCCGACGTTCGCGATCTCTTCCGGGACACCGCCGGTCACCTCGAACCGCAGGACCCGTCCGTCGGCGAGGCCGGTCACAGGCCTTCCCTCGGCGTCGATGGCGATGTCCTCGGGGCCTTTTCCGGTGGTGTTCCACAGCGCGGCGGATCGAAGAAGATCGTTCTCCGCGAACGGCCCTGTCAGGCCGGCATCTCTCGGTGGTTGCCAGGTACGAGGTTCGAACTCCATACCGCTGATTGTGGTCGAAGACGTGGGGCGCTGCTGTCGGTCCCCACTGATACTCTCGCCTTCGATGAGTGAACACCCAGGCGATCAGCCCACAGTCGGCAGGGTCATCGGTACCGAAGACGCCACTCCCCTCGAATTCTGGGTGGCGGTGGCCGAGGGCCAGTACCTCCAACTCGACGATGTCGTTGCGCTCGAGCGGGTGCTTCCCGGCGGTGAGATGGTCTCGATGTTCGGAATGGTGTCACAGGTGCGGGCCCGTCATGAGGGTGCCCGGTTCGACTCGGACGTGTTTCTCATCGAGGACGGCGTACTCCCGGCCGAGGTCTCCGAGTCGGCGAAGGTCTCCACCACCAGGTTCGAACCGGAGACGTTCGTCCCTCCCCGGCCCGGACAGGCGGTGCGCCGCGCCGTCGGCGAGGAGCGCGACAAGGCCCTCTTCTTCGACCGGATGGACGAACGGCTCCCGATCGGCCTGTCGCGGGCGGGGGAGCCGCTGTTCGTGAACCTCGAGTTCCTCGACGGCAGGCGGGGAGCCCACGTCAACATCTCGGGCATCTCAGGCGTGGCGACCAAGACGACCTACGCCACCTTCCTCCTCCATTCGATCTTCACAAGCGGGGTGCTCGGACCTCGGGCGGTCAACACGAAGGCGCTCATCTTCAACGTGAAGGGCGAGGACCTCCTTTTCCTCGACCGCCCGAATTCGGCTCTCGAACCTGACGAGGCCGCCAGGTACGGCAGGCTCGGCCTGCCCGCCGAAGCGTTCGGTTCGCTGTCGGTGTACGCCCCACCTCGATCAGGGGGAGCAGTGGCGGCACCTGACGTCTATTCGCGTACCGACGGGGTCGTGACGTCGTTCTTCTGGACGCTCGAAGAGTTCTGTCGCGAGGATCTGTTGGCCTTCTTGTTCGCAGACGCCGAGGACGACCGCGCCCAGTACACGATGGTCATTCACAACGTGATGGCTCGGCTTCGCAAAGCCGTCGCCCTCGACGACGGTGCCGTGATGCTGGATGGGGAGACCGTTCGAACGTTCGCCGATCTCACCCAACTGATTCAGCGGCGGGTCACCGACGAGGACACCCGCTACGACTGGGCGGGGCCGGCCATCGGCCAGGGCACGGTCAACGCGTTCGTCCGCAGGCTCCTCGGCTCGGTCCGCCATGTCGAACGTCTCATCCGGGGCGACGTCGCCAACGCCGCCAAACACCAAATCTCCCTCGACAGTCAGGTGACCGTCGTGGACATCCACAACCTCAACGATCGCGCCAAACGGTTCGTCGTCGGGGTGACGATCCGTCGCCAGTTCGAATTCAAAGAGAGGGCCGGCCAGTCCGACGAGTTGCTCTTCCTCGTGCTCGACGAGTTGAACAAGTACGCGCCGCGGGACGGGTCGAGTCCGATCAAGGAGATCCTGCTGGACGTGGCCGAGCGGGGGAGGAGCCTCGGCGTGATCCTGATCGGCGCCCAGCAGACCGCATCGGAGATCGAGCGACGGATCATCGCCAACTCGTCGATCCGGGTCGTCGGGCGCCTCGATTCGGCCGAGGCCGCTCGGGAGGAGTACGGCTTTCTTCCCAGCGTGCAACGTCAACGGGCCACGATCATCAAGCCGGGCACCATGATCGTCTCCCAGCCCGAACTGCCCATTCCCCTGGTGCTCGAATTCCCGTTCCCGGCATGGGCGACGCGAGCATCCGAGGCGGTGCCCGCGTCGGCGCCGGGCGGGCCGGAAGATCCGTTCGAAGGCCTCGACGCGGGCGGGTAACTCAGCAGCGACCGAGCGAGGAGAGGTCCGTGGACCCGCCTTCCACGACAAAGGACGAGGTTGGCGGCACGGAATGGATCACATCGTGGCAATCCGTTCTGCGAGTGTGCCGAGCATCGCCATCGCCACCTCTGGACGCTCTTCGAGGATGGCCTGGACTTCGGAGCCGCCCAGAACCAGTGTGTGGACGCCGTCGGCGCCGGCGATGCCATCGAACGATCTGGGACGCTTGCGAAGCAGGGCGAGCTCTCCGACGTGGTTTCCGGGGCCATACGAGCGGACGGGCACCGTGGCGTTCTCACTCTGGCGGGCGATGACCACCTCGCCCGAGACGATGATCAGCATCTCGTCGCCTTCTTCGCCCTCGCGGAATATCCATTCATCCGCCTGGTGGTGGCGTTCGGTGGTCACGAGCGCGATGCGCTCGAGGTCTTCGGGGTCTAACGCTGAGAACATGGGTACTTGCTGGAGGACGAGTACCCGTTGCATCAGGTCGAGCGTCTCGGTTTCGTGCATGAGCGGCAGTTCCCATCTTGCCAGGGCGGAGCGCACCACGGGGGACGGATCCCGAGAAGCTGCATGCGCCAGCCGCCGGGCGTCGTCCAGGAGTTCCTCACCCAGACAGAGGTATGCCAGGGCGCGAATCCAGCGGTCGTGGTCCGATGCCAACTCGCGGAGGCTCGTCCAGCGGTCGCGTACGTCTGCGGTCTGGTCCTCCTCCAGGAGGCTCAAGAGATCGCCGACCACACCACGGTCGGCCAGGGAGTCGAGAGCCTCCATCGCCTGGCTTCGGGTTTCTTCGATGTCCGACCAGAGACCCCGCATCACCGTCAGCATTGCTGCTTCGTTCTCCGGCGTCGTCAGAGCCGTGATTGCCCACCGTTCCAGCCGTTCTTCGCGCGCAGTCAGCAGGCGCACCAGGTAGCCGGCCGTCGCTGATGGGTGGAGGCGTGAGTCCAGCGCTTGGCGGTGACGACGGAGGTACGCGGCTCGGGCGATCTCCTGGGAGGCCCAGGCGGTGAGGCCGGGGCCGCGTGCTCCCGTATCCGCCAGGGCATCGAGGGCTGCATCGCTGGCCCGCACCGAGCCCTCTTCCAACACCGTGAGGAGCGCATCGATGCCTTCTCTGGTCCGCGCCAGTGCGTTGGCGGCGGAGCGACGGGCGACGATCGACGGGTCATCCAGGAGCTTCACGACTCGCGGAACGTGATCGGACCGCGCTGCCAGCAATGGTGCGGCCGTTGCTCGTACGAGGCGATGGGGGTGGTCGAGGAACGGAGCCAGATCCGCGTCGGTGAGGTCGGGACGCAATTGCAGCGCTTCGAGGGCAACGGTGATCTCGTGGGCGACATCCGAATTGAGGAGGGAATCGAAGATCGCTCGACCCGCGGTGCCGCCCTCCACGACGGCCGCCATCGCCCGTACCGACGGGTCGGGATCTGCCAACACTTTCGTGAGCTCGGCATGGGCCACGGTTTTGCCTGCCAGCGCCATCTCCAGTACCCGTCGCCGCACTTGGGGAGCGGGATCGGCGAGAAGAGTGGAGTGGTACTCCTGCCAGCCGCGGTCGCCGAGGGCCTCGAGGGCGGCGGTTCTGACGCGCACGTCGCCGTCACCCAGAGCGCGACCCAGCAGGTGGGAGGCTTCTTCACCGTTCACGCGAGCCAGCGAGGTGGCGGCCATCACCCGCGCCTCGGGGCGAGCATCGTCGAGGCAAGCTGACATCGCCCGCAGCGTGTCGGCGTCATGTCCCGGTTTCTGCAGCCCTGCGACAGGCATGGTGAACACGTCGGGTAGTCCGCTCCTCACCGCCTCTACCAGTGCCGATCCGTAGGCACTGCGCATTCGCCATACCCCGAGTGCGGCTGCCAGTGCGACGACCAGGCCGATCACCGTCTGGGTCTGCCGGGGAAGTGCCGATCCGGCCAGGAGCAAGGCACCGGACAGCATCGTTCCGAGTTGCAAAGGCCCGGCCGCCATGAACGCCATCACTTGGCCCCGCCGTCGGCTCGTGAGCACGTTGAACAGCGAACTCCAGGCCGTCATCCCGATGGCGTTCACCGCCACGAACTGAAGGCCCCTCACAACTGTCGCGGTGACGAGTCCGAAGGAGACGATCCAGGTGGAGAAGCCGCCCACATAGACGAGCGGAACGGCCATGAGGGTGGCGACCACTCCCAAGCGGGCGAAGAGCCGGTTGGTCACGAACAGGGAGACCAGGAACGTGGCGGCAGTTGCGACTGCAGAGAAGTAGCCCAAATAGGACGCGACCTCCGCTTCGGCCGAAAACGAGGCAGTGACGATCTCGCTGAAGGGAAAGACGACCAAGAAGAGGAGCGCGCTGAAGGCCACACCCACGCCGGCGGCGATCTTGAGCAAGGGGTTGCTCATGGTCAGATGGAGGCCGGACCGGAAGTCGGCGAGGACCGAGTCAGATGCGGGCTGGGAGGCGGTGGGGAAGAATCGTGCGGCGAGACCGGCGACCAGCATCGCTGCCACCACGAGAAGGCCGGCTTGTACCAGCAGGACATTCTCGGTTCCGAGCACGCGTGCCAGGGGGCCGGTGCTGGCGTTCCCCACCACTCCACCGGCGATACCGGCCGACGCCAACAAGGGAAAAAGGCGCTTGGCCTGGCGGGTCGTGTACACCTCTCCCGCTGTTGTCCACATCGCGGTGAGGCTGACGGTCATGACGACCTGACCCGTCAACCACACGACGGGGTACACACCGGGGAGATCGAAGAAGATCCCCACTCGCTCCAGCACGATGGCGGCACCCGCACCGACGAAGGCGATCGGAAGCCATTTGGCGGCACCCATCCGGCCGAGGCCAGCGGCGTAGGCGAGGATTCCCACCATCACGACAGGACCGGAGAGGAGGATCATGGTCGGCAGGAACTCCACGCCGAAGCGCAGGAAAAAGAGCGTGTCGGCGGTGTTGAGTCCCAGACCCTGGTTGGCCTGGGACACGGCGAACAAGACTGCCGTCCACTTGACGGAGGCTCGTTCCTCGGGGCGAACGGGTAACACGCGGTTCAGTGTGGGGCGACCTGCCGGTCGATCTCGTTCCGCTGTCGTGTCGGCCACCCAGCGAGCCTATCGAATGGGCCACGAGCGGTGCGATGGTCTGGTCAGACTTCAGGCGTCATCGTGGCTGAGGAAGTCGCCGCTCTCGTACGCGCCTACGGCGGTTTCGTCAAAGGTCGCAGCTGCATTCGCCGGGTCATGGCTGACTCGCGAAGGTGTCCGCCTTGCGGATGGAATCCCCGAACCGCTCGAGGTCGGTCGTCTCCCACGGTTCGTACACGATCGGGGGAGACACCGCCGTGATGTCATGTCCCTCGTTGGCCAGGAACTCCTCGATCTCACGTTTCACCGAGTCCGGACAGACGGGCGAGACGAGAAGTGACCGGATCGATTCCAGCCGCATCCCCGAGACGTGATCGTCACCTTTGTCCTCGTGGAAGTGAGGGTTCCTGGTCTCCACCTGGAACACGTCCACCAGGGATCGGTTCACCTCCGGATGTGGCGAGGTGTTCGCCCCGCCGAACTGCTCGAAGAGGTCGACGAACTCGTAGGGTTCGACCGCGAATCCGCCCGCAAACCGGAGCCGCTTGGCGAGTTCGAGGCTCATCGCGTGTTCGCCCGCGTTGCCGGTCCGAATGATCTCGGTGCCGAACCCGTTGTAGGTGGACAGCAGGAGGTTGAGAAAGCGGTTGGTGACATGGGTGGTGCGGCCCCACTTGTTGAATACCAGCCGGCCCGCTTCGATCTTCGGTTTGGACTGCCACGAGATCCTCACCATCGCATACGGGGTGGGGGCGAGGTGCAGCCCGGCCGCGAATACCTTCACGTATTCGTGCACGGCTCCAGGGACGTAGTTGTCTGCGTCGACGAATCCGACATATTCCTTGCCTGCGACCGCGGCGATGAGCATGCCGAGCACCATTGCCTCGCCTTTCCCCGCCCGCACGCGTTGTCCGTCGACCAACGGGGCCATGCCCGATGCGACGAGGGCGTCGGCGACCCCTGGGTCGTCCTGATGAACAGCGATCCCGGCGCGCTCGGCGACATGGCAGAAGCGCTCTAGCAGCCCTCTCTCGATGTCGAACCGATCGATCGGCTCGCGGGCGGAGGCCGACACGAGGATGATGAGACAGTCGTGGGGAATGCCGGACAACACCCCTTCGATCACCTTCCGGCGCTCGTTCTTGGTGGGGACGATGATCGCCATCCGGCGCTCCACTGCGTTCATGGCAGCGGGCGGCACGAGGTTCACGAGCCGACCTTCGACGGTTGCTGCATCAGTGCTGTCGTCCAGGCCGGAATCGAGTTCGATCACCTGGGTCGTCTCGTGGATCCGGACCGCACCGAACCGTTCGTGGCGATGTGGGTGCTCGATCCTCATCCTGCGGCGAGGGTACCGAGGAACTGTCGGTGCCGGGCGATACAGTCGGCGGCGTGAAGGCGCTGCACACCTCCGACTGGCATGTCGGCCGGACGATGCGCGGTCGGAGTCGCGCCGAAGAGCACCGGGCGGTCCTCACCGAGGTCGTCGGCCAGGCGGGCGAACACGACGTCGATCTCGTCCTCGTCGCCGGCGACCTCTTCGACACGGCCGCTCCGACCCCGGAATCCGAACGGATCGTGTTCCGGGCCTTGTTGGACCTGGCGGATGTGGCCCCGGTCGTCATGGTCTCCGGCAATCACGACAATCCGCGCCGGTTCGAGGCCCTCCAACCGCTCCTCGACCTGGGCAGGGTCACCTCCGTCTCGACGATTCATGCCCCCGCAGACGGAGGCGTCCTCGAATTCGGTGAGATCGGGACGCGGGTCGTGCCAATCCCCTGGACCAGCCAGCGGGCGATCGTCTCCGCCGACGACCTCATCTCCAAGGATCGGGACGACAACGCCGTTGCCTACATCGACCGAATGCGCCGGGTGATCGCCGCACTCACCGACGATCTGGCGACGGACACCGTGAACCTCGTCGTCGCCCACCTCATGATGCACGTCGAGCCTTCGATGACGGCCGGCAGCGAGCGAGTTGCCCACACGGTCTTCGAGTACTCGCTCCCGGCGCAGGTCTTCCCCGGTTCGCTGTCCTACGTGGCGCTCGGTCACCTCCACCGCCCTCAGCGCATCCCCGCTGCCGCGCCGATCCGCTATTCGGGTTCGGTGCTGCAACTCGACTTCGGCGAAGCCGGTGAGCAAAAGTCGACGGTGCTCGTCGACGCCGAACCCGGGCGCCCGGCTGGCATGACCGAACTCCCACTCACGGCCGGGACCCGGCTGGCCGTTCTACGCGGGACCCTCGAGCAGGTGGTCGAGCAGGCAGAGGGGTTCGGGGACGCTCATGTTCGAGTCGTCTTGGACGAGACGGCCAGAGTCGGCCTGGCCGATGAGGTGCGTGAGCGGATCCCGGGAGTCGTCGACGTGGCCCTGGAGCGGGCGGAGGACGTGAAGCAACCGATTGGTGAGGCCCGACTGGGGCGCCCGCCGCGCGAACTCTTCGCCGAGTACCTCGCCCGCACCAACTCCGACCAGTCGCTCGTCTCGGTCTTCGACGAGCTCTTCGACGAGGTCTCATGAGGCCGATCTCGCTTCACCTCGCCGGCTTCACCACCTTCAAGAACGCCACCGACATCGACTTCGAAGGCGCCGACCTCTTCGCACTGACGGGACCCACCGGATCGGGCAAGTCGAGCGTCATCGACGCGATCTGCTTTGCCCTCTACGGCTCCATTCCCCGGCTGAGCGGCGTGGCGCCGGTGGTGTCGCTTGGCAAGCCGGAGGCCCGTATCCGTCTCGTCTTCGCCGTCGAGGATCAGATCTACACCGTCACCAGGCTTGTCGCCCGCCAGGGCGACGGGGCGTCCCAGCGCGATGTCCGTCTCGAGGGGCCGGACTTCGTCGTCTCTGGTGTGCGAGAGGTCGACGCCAGGGTGGAGTCCCTCCTGGGCCTCGGCTTCGATCATTTCACGCGTACCGTCGTGCTCCCACAGGGCCGGTTCGCGGCCTTCCTCGAGGACGGTCCCGCTGCCCGGGAGAAGCTTCTCAAACAACTCCTCGATCTCGGGGTCTACGAAGAGATGCGCAAGCGGGGAGCATCCCACGCAGTAGGACTCGAGGGCGATCTCGCAGTGATCGACGCGCAACTGCACGACCTCCTCGTCGATCCCGATCAGGTTGCCGGAGCCGAGGCCCGACTCGACCGTCTCAAGGCGCTTCGCGGCGCGATCGAGGAGTCGGCGGCGACCGAGGAGGAACTCACGCTCGGTGTCCGGGAGGCGCGACAAGTGCGCGATCGCGTGTCCGTCGACCTGGAGCGGTTGGACGCGGTGAGGCCTCCAGACAATCTCGACGACGTCGCCGAGCGCCTGCGGACGGCGCGCGTCGCATTCGACCAGGCACAGACGGCGAAGCAGGGTGCCGAAACGGCGTTGAACACCCTTGTCGAGCGACGAGCGGAACTGGGCGAGTTGGCTGCCCTCGATGGGGTGATAAAGACCCACGGACGCGTCTCCGAGATGCGGGATCGTCTCTTCAAGGGAAACGAGGTGGTGGCCGAAGTCCGGGTCAAGGCGGTGATGGCGGCGAACGCATTGAACGATGCAGAGGTGGCCCTCGATTCGGCCGACAAGAGGGCCAGATCCGCGGAACGGGCGCACGCAGCCCACGCCATACGGATACAACTGGCGGATGGCGACGAGTGCCCGGTGTGTCTCCGCGCCATTCCGTCGGTCCCAGACGTCGACCGACCTGTGGATCTCGAGACCGCAAGCCGGGAGCAGGCGGAGGCGGTGCGCGTCCGGGACGCCGCCGCCGATGGACTTCGTGTGCTCGATGCGGAGTTGGCTCGGCTCCAAGGACACCTCGAACAGCGCACAGAGGAGCTGGCTGCGGCGGAGGCGACCGCATCCGCCCTGGCGCCGCTGGACGAGGTGCGGGCATCCAAGGATCGAGCCGTGGCACTCGACAACGAGATCGCCGAGGCTCGTCGCGCGGTGGTCGCGGCGGCGACGGGTGCGGATGAGTGTGCGCTCGTTCTGGAAAGGGTCGAGAAGGCGGTCGCGGTCGCGGCCGACGCGCTCGCCCGGGGCAGGGACACGCTGGCCGGGCTCGCTCCCCCGGTGCCTGCTCGGGTCGACGCGGCCGAGGATTGGGCGACCCTCGTCTCGTGGGTGGCGACTCGCAGTACGAAGCTGCGGGAACAGCAGATCGAGTCGGATACCGTCATCCTCGGTCTGGAGAAACAACTCGAGACGCTGCGACGGTCCTTGCTCGATGAGGCGAGGGAAGCGGGAATCGAGGATCCTGGTGGCGACGTGAAGGTGGCGGTCGCCTCGGCCATCGCGACCGAGGAGGGGACGCTCGTACGGATGCGCGCCGACCTCGAGAAGAAGCAGGCTCTGGGAGAAAAGCGCAAGGCGTTCGAGGCCGAACGCCTCCGCTACGACGCCACCGCCAAGCTGTTGCGGTCGAACAAGTTCCAGCAATGGTTGATCGAAGAAGCACTCGTCGGACTGGTTGCGTTCGCCAATGCCGAGTTGGAGAAGCTGGCAGGCGGCGCGTATTCGTTGGCGGTGGACGGCGGGGAATTCGAGGTGGTCGACCACCGAAACGCCGAGGCGCGCAGATCGGTCAAGACATTGTCAGGGGGCGAGACCTTCCTCGTGTCGCTCGCACTGGCGTTGGCACTGGCCGAACGCGTGGTGGCGACATCTGCCATCGGCACCGCTCGGATCGAGTCGATGTTCCTCGACGAGGGATTCGGGACTCTGGATGCCGAAACCCTCGACACGGTCGCCGCGGTCGTCCAGGAGTTGGGTTCGCGCGATCGCATGATCGGCCTCGTCACCCACGTCCGCGAGTTGGCCGAGCAGATTCCCGTCCGTTTCGAAGTCAAGAAGCTCCCGAACGGCTCAACGGTCACCAGGGTGGAGGCATGAGATTCTCGGTCGAGACCTGGGCGCCCGAATATGGAGCTCCGATCGAGTCTGAGATGGACGACTCGACAACCCCTGTTGATGTCGGTGTTGAACTGGCAGCCGACGCCTGGCGTCCGCTCGAAGTCGATATCCCGCCGGCACCTGAGGTGGTTTTCGTGGACGGGGTGCGCCGGATCGACGCAAACGTGTGGATCGACGACGAGACGGATCCCGCCGCGTACGGGGTGTGCGCGACCTATGCCGCCGGGGCTGTCCGATGCAACGGTTCAGCCGAGATCGTCGAGGCGCTCGTGGAGCGCAGCCTGTTCACGCCTGCTCGCACCGCCGAACCCATCGACACCCGCCACGGCACCTACGGCGTGGTCCCCACGGTTGGATCCGCCCCCGAGGATCTCTGGATCGGTATCCAGAAGCGGATGGCGCTGCTGGAGGGACGCGTGTCGGCCAGCCTCGGCGGTTCAGGCCTGGTCGTCGTCGACGGACCCTTGTCCCACCATCAGCAGGTGGAGGGGGCGGTCGGGTACGTGAAGACCCAGCACGTCCACCATCTGCCACCGGATCTCCGTCCGATCCTCAGGACCATTCCGGTCGGTCGCCGCACTCCCGTGTTCATGATCGGCGGCACTCGCCAGGTGTTCTCGTGGTATCTCCGGCTCGCGTCGATCGGAGGGCCGATGTCAGGGGTGGTGCGATGCGAAGTTGCGGCGGTGGGGAAGGCTGCCGACGCAATCGCGAGAGCGGACAAGGTGACGGCGACCCTGCCTCGCTTCGCCTCCCAGGAGCACAAGGACCCACGGGCACCTCAGAATCTGTATCCGATCGGGGGCCTCGAGAGAGAACTGCGGCGTCGCCTCGGCGACCAGATGCTCATGTATCGGGCGCTTCGACGAGCAGCCTCTTGACGGTCAACTCTCGCGACGGGAGGCGAGAACTGCACCGGCGATGACGAGGACCGCACCGCCGAGGGCAAAGGCCGTGACCCGATCGCCCGCGAAGGTCACGCCGAGTCCGAGCGAGATCACCGGTATCAGATAGGTGATGAACGAGGCGCGAGGACCCCCCACCCGACCCACCAGCGTTGCCATCAAGACGAATGCCAGGCCTGTTCCCACCACGGCGAGGACGACGTTGGCGACCGCGGCGGCGACGGTGAATCTCGAGTCGGCGAGTCCGAATAGTCCGAACGGCGTTGTCCAGACGGCCGCCAACACCAGCATGCGCGCCATGACCGGCACCGACCCGTACTTCTGCTGTATCGGCCCGGCGATGTTCGTCGCCAGTCCGTAACACAAGGTGGCGAAGAGGACCAGCGCAACCCCGATGAATGCGCTTGCCTCGTCCGCTCCCGAGGAGAGGCTCACCGCGGCGATCCCGACGAATCCGACGGCCAGTCCGAGGCGTTGTGGCCCGCGACTCGGGCGCCCGAAGAACCAGCCTCCGATAATCGCCGTGAAGATCGGGACTGCGCCGTTGAGCATCCCGGTGACGGCGGAGTTGATGTATTGCTGAGCGAGGGGGAAGAGAGTGAAGGGGACGGCGACCCACACGACGGAGAGGACGAAGACCTTCTTGTTGTCCGCCGGTTCGAACCGGACCCGCGCCGTCGGGAGCGCTGCGAGTGCCAGTGCGCCCAGCCCTACTCGGATCCAGGTGATCAGTCCCGGATGGAAGGCGTCCAGTGCGATGTCGATGAAGAGGAACGAGGCGCCCCAGATGAACGACACCGCCAGGAACAAGCCCCAGTCCCTCGTCTCGAAGGGATCTCGATCGCTGCGAACCGCGGTGGCCGGGAGGCTCATCGGGTCAGGTCCATCACATGGTCGGGCACGTCGAGGCCCGGATGGTTCTTCGGGTCGGATATCGGTTCGGAATACCCGGTCCGCGTCGGGAGCACTCCTGCCCAGATGGGGAGTTCGTAATCTTCTGGCTCGTCGTTCGGACCGCCCGTCCGCATCTTGACCGACGCCTCTCCGACGGGGAGGGAGAACATCGCTGTGCCGCGCACCTCCTTGTCGGTCATCGGCCGAAGGTGCGGTCGGCGTTCGGGAAGGATCTTGTCGACGTAGGCATCGAGGATCATCCGCCGGTCATCGACGGACGTGACTGCTTCGCTCCGCCCGAAGACGACGACCGAGCGGTAGTTGGCCGAATGGTGGAAGGCCGAGCGGGCCAGGACCAATCCGTCGATCAGGGTGATCGTCACGCACACGTCGGTCCCCGGCTTGGAGGTGCGGAACAGGCGTGTCGCGGGAGAGCCGTGGAGGTACAGGCGGTCTTCGAGGCGAGCGTGGAGCATGGGGATGACGATCGGCCGGTTGCGATCGATCAGTCCGACGTGGGCGACGGTGGCCTCGTCGATGATCGAATACGCCAGGTCTCGGTCGTACGAAGCGCGGGCCGAGTACCGGACGTCGGTGTGTTCATTCTGGATCAGTGGTTTGCGGATCATCAGTTGCCTGGTGGATGTATCGATAGTATATGTATCAATACAAAAATGCTTTTGTACCACGACAAAGATAGCACCCCTCCTCCCGCCTCAGCCGTGGAATTGATCGAGAGGATCGAATCCGACGTGGCCAGCGGCGTCCTCGGTGCAGGAGAGAGGCTTCCCTCGATACGGGAACTGGCCGAATCGCTGTCGCTCGCCCCCAACACGGTCGCCACTGCCTACCGGCGACTGGCCGATCGGGGAGTCGTCGTCAGCCGGGGCAGCGCCGGCACCCACGTACTCGAGCGACCTCCGATCGGGGTCCAGCAGTTGCCGATCGTTCCCCCAGGGACGACCGACCTCGCCAGCGGCACCCCCGATCCCCGCCTGCTGCCCGACCTCGACTCCTTCGTCCGCCATCCCGGCCCCTCCACCTCGTACATCGATCCGCCCCTTCTCCCCGAGCTGGCAGAGGCGGGCAGCGAATGGCTGGGTGCTCAGGGCGTGGCCGTCCGAAGACTCACCGTCACGTCGGGGGCCCTCGACGCCATCGAACGAATCCTCGCCTCCCGTCTCCGTCCGGGAGACGCAGTGGCTGTCGAGCGCCCCGGGTGGTCGGCCGTCACCGACTTGGTCGCGTCACTCGGGTTGCGCAGCGTCGGGGTGGCAATCGACGAGGCCGGGATGATTCCGGTTGTTCTGGCCGAGCGACTCTCCGGCGTCGAGGCCGTCATCCTCACGCCTCGCGCCCAGAATCCTCTCGGTGCGGCGATCGACGAACGACGCCGCCAGGATCTCTCCGAGGTGCTCGCGGAAAGACCTGAAGTGCTCGTCATCGAAGACGACCACGCCGGTCCGATTGCGGGAACCCCGCTGTATCCGCTGCATGAGGGTCGCAGCCGTTGGGCATTCGTGCAATCGGTGGCCAAAGCCCTCGGTCCCGACCTCCGACTCGCCTTCGTCACCGGGGACGACCTCACACTCGACCGGGTCAGCGGCCGATTCGGGATCGGACCCGGTTGGGTGAGTCGGATCCTGCAGCGAGCGGTGGCGTCGATGGTGACCGATCCAGAAGTGAAAGCCACCCTCGTCCGGGCGGCGGAGACCTATGCGATTCGTCGGGAGGCTCTCGTGGACGCACTCCGGCTCGCCGGGTTCTCCGGGGCCACCGGTCGATCGGGCCTGAACGTATGGGTACCGGTTGCCGCCGAAGAAGCGGCGGTGGCCGGTGCTGCCCGCGCCGGGTACGGGATCAGAGGCGGTTCGGAATTCGATGGGGGAGTTCCGACAGTGCGAATCACCGTGTCGAATCTCGACCTGGATGCCATCCCATCACTGGTCAGGTCGCTGTCGAGTCACGGTGAGTCCGGACGGAGGCTGGTGTAGCGTCCTGTCAATGGCTGCAACACACTTCGCATCGATCGACGAACTCAGAGACGCGGCGGGATCCCACCTCGGGTACTCCGAGTGGTGGGAGATCACCCAGCAACGCGTCAACCAATTTGCCGATGCCACCGATGACCACCAGTTCATCCACGTCGACCCCGAGAAGGCGGCGATGGGGCCGTTCGGCGGGCCCATCGCGCATGGTTTCCTCACGTTGTCGCTGGCAGTGCCGCTCATGCAGCAGATCGTTTCGATCTCCGGCCTTCGAATGGCCGTCAACTACGGCTTGAACAAAGTCCGCTTTCCGGCACCGGTCCCGGTCGGTTCGAAACTCCGCGCCGGCGCAGTGCTCGAATCCGTCGAAGACGTGACCGGCGGCGTCCAGGTGGTCTACAGCGTCACCTACGAGATCGAAGGCGGCGCCAAGCCGGTGTGTGTCGCCGAAACGGTCAGCCGCTACTACCTCTAGCCGTCCATTTCCCTACTCCGGGCGTGCTTCTCGTGTCATCAGGGCGAGGACTGCCTCGCGGGGGTGGGCGCCTTCGTGGAGGACCAGGGCGACCTGGGTGGCGATCGGCATGTCGACGCCGTGTTTGGCGGCGAGCCCGAGCACCGGGCGGGCGGTCTTCACGCCTTCCGCAACCATCTGCATCTCGGATACGACATCGTCGAGCTTGCGGCCTTGGGCGAGGGCCATCCCGACGCGGTTGTTCCGACTGTCGTCTGATTCGCAGGTGGCGATGAGGTCGCCCATGCCGGCCAACCCGGCGAACGTCTCCGGTCGCCCTCCCATCGCGACCCCAAGCCGCGTGATCTCGGCCAGGGCCCGAGTGATCAATGCCGCCAACGTGTTCTGTCCAAACCCGAGACCCTTGGCCATTCCTGCGGCGATCGCCATGACGTTCTTGAGCGCGCCCGCCAGTTCGCAGCCGACGACATCGGTGTTCGTGTAGACGCGAAAGGTGGGGTCCATGAGGGCCGCCTGAAGTGTCGCGGAGGCATCTGCATCTTCCATCCCGATCACTGCTGCCGCCGGCTCGCCTCGCATGACTTCTTTGGCGAGGTTCGGTCCGGTGAGAACTCCCGATCGGCTGGGGTCGCGATCGGGGAGAACCGAACTCACGACCTCTGTCATGCGCATGAGAGTTTCTCCTTCGATGCCCTTCGTCAGGCTGAGGATCGGGATGTCAGCCCCCAAACTCGGCGCGAGTTCTTCGAGGACGGCGCGAAATCCGTGCGACGGCACGCCCATCACCACCGCCTCCGCTCCGTCGACCGCGTCGATCGAATCGGATGTGGCACGCAGACCGTACGGAAGTCGCTGCCCAGGGAGATAGTCGGCGTTTTCGGCAGTGGTGTTGATGGCGTCCGCCAACTCGGGCCGCCGAGCCCAGAGGACGACCGGATTGGTCCGGGCGGCGATCGACGCGACGGTCGTTCCCCAGGATCCCGCTCCGATGACGGCGATGCGCATTGGCGCGGACGATACCGGCCGACTTGGACGGTTCGCCGCCGCCGCTACCTTTTCGGTTCCCCTCTCTCCCGGAGTACCTCAGTCATGGCGCTGCAAGCTGGCATCGTCGGTCTTCCCAACGTCGGCAAATCGACGCTTTTCAATGCGCTCACGGCGGCTGGTGCCGAGGCTGCCAACTATCCGTTTGCGACCATCGAGCCGAACGTTGGCGTCGTGGCGGTGCCCGACGAACGCCTCGCCCAGATCAACTCGGTCATCGAGACGAAACGGATCGTCCCGACTTCGGTGGAGATCCTCGACATCGCGGGTCTGGTCAAGGGAGCGTCGCAGGGCGAAGGGCTGGGCAACCAATTTCTCGGCCATATCCGGTCCGTTGACGCCGTGATCCACCTCGTTCGGTGTTTCGAAGGCGACGTCACACATGTCGACGGGTCTGTCGACCCGGCACGGGATATCGACACCGTCGACCTCGAACTGATTCTCGCCGATCTCGCCGTGGCCGAGCGCCGCCTCGAGCGGCTCCGGCGGTCGGTGAAGACCGGGGACAAGGGTCTCGCCCTTGCGCTCGACGTCACTGAGCGGTTGCACCGCTGGCTGTCGGACGGGAATCCGGCCAGAACACTGCCGGGGACACCCGAGGAGCGGGACACGTTCCGGGACGCGCAATTCATCACGTCCAAGCCGGTGCTCTTCGTGTGCAACGTCGACGAAGCGGGACTGGGAGGAAATGCCCATGTCGACATCGTGCGCGAGGTGGCAGCGGCGTCCGGGGCGGGCCTGGTCGTGATCTGTGCCCAGGCCGAGGCGGACATCGCCGAACTGGATGGCGCCGATCGCGAGGTCTTTCTCTCCGACCTCGGGCTTGGAGAGCCAGGGCTCACGACCCTCTCCCGGGAGGCATATGGCCTGCTCGGACTCGACACGTTCTTCACAGCCGGCCCGGCCGAGATCCGGGCGTGGACGATCCGGCAGGGCACCAGAGCGCCGCAGGCGGCCGCAGTGATCCACACCGACTTCGAGAAGGGGTTCATCCGGGCCGAGGTCTACACGATCCCCGACCTGCTGGCACACGGATCAGAGGCCGCGCTGCGAGCCGCAGGCAGGATGCGGGTGGAAGGCAAGGACTACGTGGTCCAGGACGGCGACGTGGTCTTCTTCCGATTCAACACGTGATGAGGCCCCGGTAAGGGGAGCCGGGGCCTCATCATCTCTCCCTCCACAGGGAGATCCGCACGGAGCTTCAGTAGGCATGCCAGGGGGGTGTGCCCGCTCCGCATCGGAAGGCAAGACGGGGATGTGGGGGTCACCTCCCGCCCGCTCGACGCACCATAGAAGCACATCCTTGTCGGGTGCAACCAATGAGATAGGAGGGCCTCCTATTCGACGCTCTGTCGTTTCCTGACGGCTTCTTCGCAAGACGAGGTAGTGTGATACTCGCCGACGAACCTGGCGGGAGAGACCCTCCCCGGAGGGCGCCGAAGGGGCAATCCATCCCCGGAAACTCTCAGGCATCAGGACCGCCCAGGGAAGGCAACGCTGTGCCGGATCACCGGCCGAGGCGGGGGACCAGGCGACCTCAGGAGGCGTAATGGAACCCCGGCCTTTCCACGAACGGCACATTGGCCCGAGCGAAGAGGACATCCGCGTGATGCTCGACGTCATCGGATCCGAGTCCCTCGCAGGCATGGTCGATGAGACGGTGCCCGCCGGCATCAGAGACGACTCGCTCGACCTTCCGCCCGCCCTGTCGGAGTCAGAAGCGGTCGCGCGATTGCTTTCCCTCGCGAGTCGCAACACTGTTGCGAAGTCGATGATCGGCATGGGATATCACGGCACCATCACGCCTCCGGTCATCAAACGGAATGTCCTCGAGGATCCGGCCTGGTATACGGCCTATACGCCCTACCAGGCCGAGATCTCCCAAGGGCGCCTCGAGGCGCTTCTCAACTTCCAGACGATGGTGGGTGACCTGACCGGGTTCGCCGTCGCCAATGCGTCTCTTCTCGATGAAGCCACCGCCGCCGCCGAGGCGATGACCATGGCCCACCGCACCGACAGGGGCCGGCGCGATGTGTTCTGGGTGGACTCAGGATGTCATCCCCAGACCATCGGGGTGGTGCAGACCCGCGCTCTCCCTCTCGGTATCGAAGTCGTCGTCGCCGATCCCGACTCGTTCGACCTCACCGGGGCGTTCGGACTTCTGCTCCAGTATCCGTCGTCCACCGGAGAGGTACGGGACTTCGCTCCACTTGCTGCGGCAGCGGCTGGGGAGGGCCTCACCGTCATCGCGGCGGCTGACCTCCTGGCCTTGACGGTCTTGAAACCTCCCGGCGAATGGGGCGCACACATTGCGGTTGGGTCGACCCAGCGATTCGGGGTGCCGATGGGATTCGGCGGGCCGCACGCCGCCTATATCGCCACCGTCGAGGAGTTGGTGAGGTCGCTACCGGGACGACTCGTCGGCGTTTCCCAGGACTCGGCCGGCCGGATCGCACACCGGCTGGCTCTGCAGACGCGTGAACAGCACATTCGGAGGGAACGGGCGACGTCGAACGTCTGCACGGCTCAGGTCCTCCTCGCCGTCATCGCCGGGTTCTACGCGGCGTGGCACGGCCCGGACGGTCTGGCAGCCATCGGTCGGCACGTCCACGACCACGCATCATCGCTGGCCGCCGGTGTCACCGAGGCGGGCTGGTCCCTGCGGCACGACTCGTGGTTCGACACCATCACCGTCAAGACCGGTGATCGAACCGACGCCGTGATCGAGTCGGCGCTTGCTGCAGGAGTGAATCTCCGAAGAGTCGACGATGCCCATGTGGGGGTCACGTGCGACCAGACGACGACCGACACGGACATCGAGGCTGTCCTCGCCGCCTTCGGTGCCGAGGCTCCGGTGTCGGGGGGGCGTTCGGGATTGCCTGCAGATCTCGTCCGCACGACCGGCTACCTCACGCACCCCGTCTTCCATCGGTATCGGTCGGAGACGGAGATGCTCCGGTACTTGCGAATGCTGTCCGACAAGGACCTCGCCCTCGACCGGACCATGATCCCGCTCGGCTCGTGCACGATGAAGCTGAACGCGACATCAGAGATGATCCCGATCACGTGGCCAGGCTTCGCCGACATCCACCCGTTCGTTCCCGCCGACCAGGCGCGCGGATATCACCGACTGATCGAAGACCTCGAAGAGTGGCTGGCGGAGATCACCGGTTACGACGCCGTGTCCCTTCAGCCGAACGCCGGTTCGCAGGGCGAACTCGCCGGCCTCCTGGCGATACGGGCGTTCCACCAGTCAAACTCACAGCCGGAGCGAACGGTCTGTTTGATTCCTTCCTCGGCGCACGGAACCAACGCCGCGTCCGCAGTGATGGCCGGGTTCGAGGTCGTCGTCGTGGCATGCGACGACGGTGGCAACGTCGACCTGTCCGATCTGGCTTCCAAGCTCGAGGCGCATCGGGACCGGATCGCCGCACTGATGGTCACCTATCCCTCTACCCACGGTGTCTTCGAAGAAGCGATCGGCGAGATCTGTGACATGGTTCATGACTCCGGTGGTCAGGTCTATGTCGATGGCGCCAACTTCAATGCCCTCGTGGGCATCGCCAAACCCGGACGGTTCGGGGCTGACGTGTCGCACCTCAACCTGCACAAGACTTTCACGATTCCCCACGGTGGTGGCGGACCGGGAGTCGGCCCCATCGGAGTTCGAGGCCATCTCGCCCCCTTCCTTCCGGGTCATCCGGTGAGCGGTGGGCCGACCGTCGTCGGGCCCGTGTCCGCCGCCCGGTGGGGGTCTGCCGGCATCCTGCCCATTCCGTGGGCCTACATCGCCATGATGGGCGCCGACGGTCTTCGGCGTGCGTCGGAAGTAGCGATCCTCAGCGCCAATTACGTGGCCTCTCGCCTTTCTGATGCCTATCCGATCCTCTATCGCTCCTCGGCCGGTCGGGTGGCCCACGAATGCATCGTGGATGTCCGCCAGATCACCAAGGCCTCGGGGATCACGGCCGAAGACGTCGCCAAGCGGCTCGCCGACTACGCATTTCATGCGCCGACCCTCTCGTTTCCGGTGCCTGGCACGCTGATGGTCGAACCCACGGAGTCGGAGTCCCTCGCGGAACTCGATCGATTCTGCGAGGCGATGCTGTCGATCCGAGAGGAGATCCGGCGGGTGGAGGACGGTACGTGGCCCAGAGACGACAACCCGCTCGTTCGCGCTCCGCACCCCGCTGAGGACCTGATCGTCAGTTGGTCGAGGGCCTACCCTGTCGAGATCGCGGCGTTCCCGGTATCATCGCTACGGACAAAGGGGTATTTTCCGCCGGTCGGTCGTGTCGACGGACCGGCGGGAGATAGGAATCTCGTGTGTGCGTGCCCGCCGGTGGCGGAATACGCCACGTAGCGAAGAATTCCTGTACCGCGCCAGGGAACGTGCCGATTCGAGGGCGGTTGCACCGCCCCTCGGTCCAGACCCGGGGACGGTGCACCAACCCAGACGTGGCAACGGGGTGACATCAGGTGGACTTCAGGGGACATCTCCGGCTTCCGGATGATGCCGGAATCGGCATCCCCGTTTTGCTGTGCCTCGACGACATCTTCGTCGTCATCTCCTCGGGCGGCGACGAGCTGGGCGCCTGGCGCGCCGACGACGTGGTCGTCGAGCGGCTCCACTCGAACCAGTTCGCGATCGAACTCGATGGAGAGCCGGCGGTGTTCGTGGCCCAGGATGCACTCGGGTTTGCCTACGACGGCATCCTGGCGATCGAGAGTCTGCAGGAGCGCCTGACCAAGCGGCGGGTGTTCAAGCGGTCGAAGCGCAAGAGGTCGGCAGAAGACGCCGAGACCGCCGTCGAGGCTTCGTCGGCTGCACAGACCGAGGATGTCGCTTCCACCCCGGAACCCGCAGCTGGTGTGGCCGAGCCGAAGTTCACGATCGCTCCTGAGCCGATTTGGACGCCTCCTCCCACACCTTCCGCACCGTCTGTCTCTGCATATTCCGCACCGAATGTCCCCGTTCCCCATCCGGTCCGGCCGGTCGCCGAACCCGACCTTGCACCCGAGCGGCGCTTCGAGAGTGAAGACTTCGATGCGCCTCCTCCAGACGCGAGGGTGTCCTACCCTCAAGCAGAGAAACCTGCGCCTCCGGCAGTCGAATCTTTCGTTCCGCCGGCCGTGTCAGCTGAGCCTGAGTACGAGCTCGAAGAGGTCACCGCCGCAGAGAGAGGAGCCGAATCGTTCCGGTCCGATGAGGACTCGAGTGAGGGAGCTGACTCGGAGCCGGAGATCGAGTACGACGAGTATGTCCTGCCCGTCGCCGGTGTAGTGGACATCTTTGCTTCGTCGATACCTGCCGAACAGGTGCCCGAGGTTGTCGTCGAGCCGCCTGATGACGACGGCGTCGAAATGGCCGCGACCGAAGTCGAGGTTGACCGGTCAGTGCCGACCGATGGGGTGGTCCGCTCCCATGGGCACGGGGCGGTTCGCGAGCTCTCCGAACGGTCTGGCACCCGAGAACGGCGTCGCTCGCTCTTCGGGCGCGGCAAGAGGGCACGTGCTCACGACCACGTGTACGGCGATCCGAAGACCATTGGCGGACTCACGCGGCAGGTATGTGACATCTGCGGACATGTCACCTTCAGTGGCGAAGACGCGTACCAGGGCTGGTGAGAGAACCAACCGTCCACCCGGGTGCGTTCGTAGCGCCCAGCGCCCACATCCTCGGGGACGTGACCGTCGGTGACCGGGCCGTGATCCTCTTCGGCGTGGTCATCCGGGCTGAGTTCGATCAGATCAGCATCGGGGTCGAGACCAACATCCAGGATGGCACCGTCGTGCATTGCGATGCAGGGATTCCCACGCGGATAGGGGATCGCGTGACGGTCGGTCACGCCGCAGTCCTTCACGGCGCGACGGTCGGTGACCACTGCCTGGTCGGGATCGGGAGTCGCGCCCTCAACCGATCGATCCTGGGCGAAGGTGCGTGGCTGGGAGCCGGCGCGATCTTGACGGAAGGAAGCGAGATCCCGCCGTGGACCCTTGCCTTGGGCATGCCGGCTCGGCCCGTCCGCGACCTGAGGCCGGACGAGATAGAGCGACAACGTGCCGGCGTGGACGACTATCAGGAGATCGCCGTCATGTATCGACAGCGTTTCACGACCTGACCAACTTGGCTGGCTCCCAGGTGAAACGTCGCATTGCGATCCACGCTCCGACCGCCCCCCACGCCAGCAACACAAGCAGATCGACCCCGGGGAAACCGGCATCGACGAGCGGATTCCACTGTTCCGAGAAAGCAGCGACGAAGGGCCGCAGCGGAAAGAACCCCGCCAGCGTCGCCAGCCATTCCGGCCCGGACTCAACGGGAAAGAAGACCCCAGAGATGAACGCCAGCGGCAGGATCGTGGCATTGGCGATCGCCGGAGCCGCTTGACCGTTGCTCGTCAACCCGGCAACGGCCAGGGCCAGAGCCGACCACGCTGCGGCGCCCACCACCAAAACGAGCAATGCCAACGGAAGACGCGACCACAGGACTTCGACGTCGAAAGCGACAACCCCGACGATGAGCATGATCAGCACGCTCGTCAGGCCGATCCCGCTGGCGGCCAGCACCCGGCCGCCGATGTACGTGCCCGGCGGGAGAGGGGTCCCGAGCACACGCTTCAAGATTCCCTCGTCTCGGTCCATCGAGGTCGTGATGACGAGATTGGTGTAACAGGCAGTGACGATGGAAAACACGGCAATCGCCGGTGTGAAGAACTGGGCGAATCCGAGACCGCCGAGAGAGTCGATGGTGGCATCGCCGTTGAGCAGATTGAACAGGACCAGAAACATGAGGGGGAACGCAACGGTGAAGAAGGCCGCGACCGGAACCCGCCAGAAGACTCGGGTGTGATGGACGAATTCCCACCACAAGTTCCTCATCAGCCGTCCTCCCCGGCCAGTTCGAGGTAGACATCCTCGAGCGAGGGCCTCGTCATCTCGAGACCGTCGAGTGGGACACCATTGTCGAGCGCCCACTCCGTCAATGCGTGCAACGTCTCCACCGGTGTGGTGCTGGCAATCTCCATCCATCCGTTCTCACGGGTGATCGCCTGCTGGGAGAGGGACTCGGGGAGGTGGCCCGCAGTCCGAAATCGGATCGTTGCGACCCGGGTTTGTCGACCGCCGAGGGTGGAGGGATCGCCCTCGGCGACGATTCGTCCTCCGGCGATGACGGCGACCCGGTCTGCGAGATGTTGGGCTTCGTCGAGGTAGTGCGTCGTGAGAATGACCGTTGCCCCGTCCGCTGTCAGTTCCGTCACCAACCGCCATGCCTCTCGCCGCGCGGCCGGATCGAACCCGGTCGTGGGTTCGTCGAGAAAGATCACTTCGGGCCGGCCGATGATGGCGGCCGCCATGTCGACTCGACGGCGCTGACCGCCGGAGAGTGTCTTGATCCGGGCGTCGGTCTTCTCGTTGAGACCGACGCGCCCGATGGTGGTCTCGACCTCCGCCGGATCGCGGTACAGACGAGCGAGACGGGTGAGAGCCTCTCGTACAGTCAGCTCCTTTTCGATGCCGGACTGCTGGAGCACAATCCCGATTCGCTCACGCCAACTCGGCCCGGCGCTGCGCGGATCCTGGCCGAGGACGGTCACCGATCCTCCGTCCGGTTTCCGATAGCCCTCGAGAATCTCGACCGTGGTGGTTTTGCCTGCTCCATTCGGCCCGAGCAACGCGAAGACCTCACCGGCCTCGACAGAGAAGTCGATTCCGTCCACGGCCGCGATCTCGCCGTAGTGCTTGCGGAGGTTTCGGACTTCGACGACCGCCATCAGCTTCCCGTGTCCTCCGTCCGCCAGGTCCGACTGCGGGCGGCGGAATGGCTCAGAGACCCCACTTCCACACCATCGCGGCCAATGTCACGAGGAGGATGGCGAGGTCGAGCAGTTCGATGGGACGCGTCTTCTTGGCGATCGCATCGGCCCCGGCGACGTCGCCTTCGTCGAGCTTCGCTGCCGCTGCTTCCCCTCGTTTACCGAACACCGCGGGTCCGACTGCGACGCCGAAGATCACGGCCGCGAACCCGATGGAAATGAACGGAGTGCCGAAACCGACGGCGTCGTTGCTGACCACCATCCAGATGCCCGAGACGAGCACCACGACGGCGGCCGGGGCGAACAGGCGCGTTCCCATCGCCACCTGATTCCGATGCCAGAGTGCCCGCGCCACCGGCTGCCCAGCACGGGCCACAGGCGCTTCGGCGAACTGCCGGACGGTTGCCCCGATCCATGCGGCGGCGGCGGCGATGTGCAGGAACAAGAGAAACTGATACACGGAACCCCTCTCGAATAACGGCGCGACGATAACCGGGTGGAGCCTCCGATCACGTCTGTAGCCTGAGTGGGCATGTCTCTTCCTGTAATTCCGGTCTTGATGTCGGGCGGGCGCGGGACCCGGTTGTGGCCGCTCTCCCGCAAGGGCCGGCCGAAGCAGCTTCAATCGATTCTCGGCTCGTCCACGTTGCTGCAGGCCACCGCGACCAGGCTGGCCGGGGTCGCAGGGCTGGCTTCGCCCATCGTGGTGTGCGGGATGGGCGACGCCGAGGAGGTTCTCGAGCAACTCGCGGCAGTCGGACAGGAACCCATGGTCACCGTCGCCGAACCCGTCGGCCGCAACACAGCCCCTGCCATCACTGCCGCCGCACTCGTCGCTCCATCCGAATCGGTTCTGGTCGTCTTGCCGTCCGACCACATCGTCACTGACATCGCATCATTTCGGCGTGCGGTGGCCGTCGCCACTGAGGCAGCCGAAGGCGGAAAGATCGTGACCTTCGGGGTCGTGCCGACCAGGGCAGAGACCGGCTTCGGATACATCGAGGCTCCCCGCGCTGGGCCGGTGCGGCCCATCGTGGACTTCCTCGAAAAGCCGGACAGAGAAACCGCAACTCGTCTCGTCGACGGTGGGAAGCACTTCTGGAACTCCGGGATGTTCGTCTTCCGACCCGACGTCGTGCTCGACGAGATCCAGAGGCACGCTCCTGGCATCGTTGAAGCCGTCCGGCGATCTTTGGCTTCGGGATCGGGACCGATTCGGCATCCTGGTCCGGAGTTCGCCGATGCGCCTTCCTTGCCTTTCGACGTTGCGGTGATGGAGAAGACGGATCGGGCGGTCATGGTCCCACTCGACGCAGGATGGGATGACATCGGATCTTGGCGGTCGCTGTGGGAAGTCGGCGATCGCGATCACGACGAGAACGTCCTTGTCGGCGACGTGATCACCCACGAAACCCATCGCTCCTATGTGAGGTCTGACGGTCGCCCTGTCGTGGTGCTCGGATTGGACGACGTCACGGTGGTCGATGCCGGCGACGTCGTCTTCGTCGCGTCGATGCGCCATGCCGAGAGCGTGCGCGCGCTCATAGCCCTCCTCGACAAGAACCGCCCAGAGCTCACCTGACAGCGAGCTCTGCGAGTGATTTGTCCCCCCTCGGCCGCAGGCCGTCTGGGGGGACCGGCGGCTGCTTTGAGCCGTCGAGGGGGGCGTGAGCGTCAGCGAAC
>JBBDWN010000020.1:0-7765 GCA_040902855.1 Acidimicrobiia bacterium
CAGAGCCGCCACGGAGGCAGAGTGATGGGGCGATCGAAACGGGCGACCGCCGGGACGGGGTCGGCGGGACGACGCTGCCCACACCGACGCCGTCTCGAGTCTCTCTTCGGGCGTCGGTGGAGGCAGCAGCGATGGCAAACGCTTGGCGAGCATCGACTTTCCTGCCCCCGGCGGGCCGATGAGCAGCATGTGGTGGCCGCCAGCCGCCGCGATCTCCAGCGCCCGTCGAGCGACCGGCTGGCCCTTCACGTCGGCCAAGTCATGCTCCTCGATCCACTCTTCGGGACGAGTTGTCGGCGACACCGCTCGTCCGGCGTCCAGCGCGGCCTCGATGGCATCACAGAGGGTGTCGACCGGTCGGACGTCGACCCCCTCGACCAGGAATGCCTCGTTCTCGCCACCTCTCGGAACGAGCAGCGGGCGACCGAGAGCGCGCGCCACCCGGGCTGCGGCCAGGATGTTGCGACTCACACGGACCTTGCCATCGAGGGCGAGTTCGCCGACCGAGACGACGGCCGCCACTGCCGGTGGGACGAGTCGTTCGGCGGCGAGTATCCCGAGGGCGATAGGAAGGTCGTAGGCCGGTCCGGTCTTGGGCAGGGCAGCGGGAGCGAGGTTCACCGTGACGTGGCGGTTTTTCGGGAATCGAAAGCCGGAAGTGGCAAAGGCCGATTTGACCCGGTGTGTCGCCTCGCGAACTGCGGTGTCGGGAAGACCGACGATCCCGAAGCCGACCTTGCCTGATGCGACGTGGGTCTCGACGTGGACGGGTCGAGCGTCGACCCCTACCTGGGCGGCGGAAGCGGTGGAGGAGAACATGAACCCGGAAGGTATGGACCGGGTCGGACAGAATCTCGCTCAGCGGCCCCGGAAGTCGGGGGGTCGCTTCTGGACGAACGAGACGACTCCTTCGATGAAGTCCGAGGTCGTGAAACAGATCGCCTGGTTCTGGCCTTCCCAACTGAGCGCATCCGGGAACGAGACATCCCAGGAATGGTCGATCCCCTGCTTGGCGAACATCTGCGCGATCGGCGCTCCCGACAGGAATCGGTCGACCTGGGAGGACACTCGGGCGTCGAGCTCGTCGGGCTCCACAACGTCCAGACAGAGTCCGATCTGAAGCGCCTCTTCGGCTTCGACGATCCGCCCTGACAGGGCCAGATCCTTCGCTCGCTGAAGTCCGACGACACGGGGAAGCAGCCACGAACCGCCGAAGTCGAGGGTGAGCCCGCGCCGGACGAAGATCTCGGCGAATCGTGCCCGGGTCGAGGCGATCACGACATCACACCCGAGCGCCATGTTCATCCCCGCACCGACCGCAACTCCGTCAACCACCGCGATCGTCGGCTTGGTGATCCGGTGGAGAGCCAGGGCGGCGGCACCCGTTCGTTTCATCCGGCGGGTGCCTTCGGCAATCGGGTAGGGCTCGATGCCGTCGCCGAGGTCGGCGCCCGCGCAGAAGTCACCGCCCGCACCGCGAATCACGAGAACCCTGGAACCGGAGGCCTCGAACGCCTCGAACGCCTCTGTCAGATCCGTCCATCCATCGGCGGGGATCGCGTTCCGTCGCTCGGGCCGGTTGATGGTGAGAGTGCGGACAGACTCGCGTTCTTCGATTTCGAACCATGACATGACGGCGAGCGTACCGACCATGCGGTGGATCGGACACCCGGTAGCGTGACTGTGTGGGCTTCAACCCGTTCCGAGAGCAGAAGAGAACCGCGCTCGATGTTGCGGCGGTGGTTGGCGCGCTCTTCCTGACCATCGCGGCGGTGGTGTGGGCCGTGGTCGGCGGCTGAGAAGTGGACGAGGTCGTCGTACCGGTGCAGCCGTATGCGGCACGCAAGACGTATTTCTGTCCCGGCTGCGAACTGGCGATCGTTCCCGGCACCTACCACCTCGTGGTGGTTCCCGAGTTCTCACCCGACCTGAGAAGGCATTGGCATCGGGGCTGCTGGCATCGAGAGCTCCGACGCCGCCACGGGCGGTCAGTCGCCGGCAACGTTCCGTAGCCAGTGGACTTCGACTCCCGTCGGACCGAGCGCAACACCCACGAGGTCGACCCGGTCGATTCCCACGTTCGAGGCAAGGGAGTGAACCTGACGACGTTTCGCCACCGGAAACTGCTGGTCGAGAGCCAGTTCGCCGCGGACGGTTCGAACCTCGACGACGACGCGCCGTTGCCCAGACCGGGCAATCAGGTCGATTTCGCCCCGCCCGACTGCTCGGTTTCGCTCCAGGATGGCCAACCCTCGGGCCGTCAGGATCGCCTCGGCGATCCGTTCTCCTCTCCGACCGAGGGCCGGGCGATGATCTTCCATGCGAACGCGTCTACCTCGACCATGTGACAGAACGCGTTCGAACGATCGATCCGGTGGTAGGCTGGCGTCAGCCACATCGGGTGGGAGGCACCGCCTCACCAGGCATTCCCCCGAAAATGATCGTCTCAGATGATCACGGCTTTCGTCTCACCGGCTGGACCGCCTCTTTCCGCCGATCTCGGATTCATTGCTTCGAGGCGAGATCACATCCAGCCAACGATTCCCGCTCGCGCGGGCCAGGAGACACACCCCATGACCACCTTCGCCGATCTCGGCCTTCCCGCCGCGATCACGAACATCCTCGAACGTGACGGCATCACCAGTCCGTTCCCCATCCAGGCTTCTGCCATTCCCGACGCCCTCGCCGGGCGCGACGTCTGCGGACGCGCACCGACAGGTTCGGGCAAGACGTTCGCGTTCGGTCTGCCGATGCTCGCCGGTCTCGACCGGGCGCGCTCCAATCGGCCCCGAGCACTCGTGCTCGTCCCGACCAGGGAACTGGCCGACCAGATCCGCTCCGAGCTGACCCCTTACGCCAAGGCCATGGGACGTCAGGTTGCCGTCATCTACGGCGGCGTCGGGTACGGACCGCAGCGATCGGCTCTCCGCCGGGGCGCTGACCTCGTCATTGCCTGTCCCGGACGTCTCGAAGACCTGATCGACACCGGCGACATCCGCCTCGATGACCTCGACGTCGTCGCGATCGACGAAGCCGACCGCATGGCGGACATGGGCTTCCTGCCCGCGGTTCGCCGCATCCTCGATCTCGCCCCACGTGACCGACAGACGCTCTTGTTCTCGGCCACACTCGACGGAGACGTCAAGGTCTTGACCGACCGCTACCAGAAGGACGCTCGCCGACACGAGGCCGAGCCGGTCGACGCACTCGGACCGGATGTCTCGCACCACTTCTGGCGCGTCGAGCGCGACGAGCGTTTGAATCAGACGGCCGCCATCGTCGACAGCTCTTCCTCGACCATCGTCTTCACCCGGACCCGGCACGGCGCCGATCGTCTGGTCAAGCAGTTGGACCGTGAGGGCATTTTCGGGGTCGCCCTGCACGGAGGCAAGTCCCAGCCGCAGCGGACCCGCGCCCTCGCCCAGTTCACGTCGGGCAGAGCCAAGGCGCTCATCGCCACCGATGTCGCCGCACGCGGCATCCATGTCGACGACGTCGCCAGCGTGATCCACTTCGATCCGCCGGAGGACGCCAAGGCCTACCTACACCGTTCGGGCCGCACTGCCCGGGCGGGCGCAACGGGTGCCGTGTACTCGTTCATCGACCGCTCACAGGCTCGTGACGCCAACCGCATCATCCGTGACCTCGATCTTCCGACCGAGTTGTCGGCCGCGCAGTCGACGCCTCACGTCAGACGGTCGGAAGAACCTGCACGACCGGAGCGCGCCCCGCGGAGCGAAGGTCCCGCGAGGACCGAGCGCGCTCCGCGAAGCGAAGGACCTGCGAGGACCGAGCGGGCTCCCCGTCGGAACGACTCGATCCGCAATGATCGTCCGGCGCACGGCCCGTCACGTGGTTCCGATGACGTCGAAGGCAACATCTACGTGGCCAACCTGCCGTACTCGATGACCTCCAGCGAACTCGCCGAGCTGTTCACGCCGTTCGGTGCGGTCGATCAGGCGGCGATCGTGACACACCCGAAGACGACCCGCTCCCGTGGTTTCGGCTTCGTGGCAATGCCCAACGCGGCACAGGCCATCGAAGAGCTGAACGGTGCCGAGTTCGCGGGAAGAGTGCTGACTGTGCGCGAGGCCCGGCCCCGCAGCTGACGGGGCCGCTCAGCCGTCGACGCCGCCGAGGCGGTCCATGGGCCAGATCCGGAAGACCGCCTTGCCGATGACATCGTCACGTGGGATCGGGCCGAAGACGCGCCCGTCTGAGGACTCGTTGCGGTTGTCGCCCATCATGAACAGCTCATCAGACGCGATGGCTCGCGGCCCGAAATCTCCCATTGCCACCCCAGGCTGGAGGTACGGCTCGTCGAGGGGAACGCCGTCGATCAACACGCGGTTGTTCCGGACCGCGACGGTCTCGCCGCCGAGACCGACGATCCGTTTGATCAGATCGTCGTTGCCCGACGTCCGAATTCCGAGGGCTTCGAGCGTCGAGCGCACGACAGCCTCAGGGAACGACTCGTCGATTTCAGGCGCATAGGGGTTTTCGAAGACGATGACGTCGCCCCGCTCCGGCTCACCGAGGAGGTAGCTGATCTTCGAGACCATGACCCGGTCGTCGATGAGCAGCGTCGGGATCATCGAGCCGGAAGGGATGTAGAAGGGTTGGACGACGAAGGTCTTGATGACCACCGCCACGAAGAGGGCGGCGAGCAGCAGAAACGGGAGTTCGGAGAGGAACGAGCGCTTCGGCTCTTCGGCAGGTGCCTGCTCGGTTTCGTCGACCGGGATGCTCACCCGGAACTCAGTCGCGCTTTTCCTTGATGCGGGCCGACTTGCCGGACCGCTCACGCAGGTAATACAGCTTCGACCTGCGAACGTCGCCCTTACGGGTCACTTCGATCTTCTGGATGATCGGGGCGTGGACCGGGAACACCCGCTCGACTCCGACACCGAAGCTGATCTTGCGAACTGTGGCAGAAGCCTTCAGTCCGCTTCCGTTCCGGGCGATGACCACGCCTTCGAACACCTGGACTCGCTCACGTCCACCCTCGACCACTCGCACGTGGACCTTGACGGTGTCGCCGGCCCGGAAGTCGGGCACGTCGTCGCGCAGATACGCGCCTTCGAGCATGTCGAGATTGTTCATGGCGGGCTCCTTGGAGAAACAGGTGCCGGGCGACAGGCTTTCGAGGGCCCGCTTCGAAACGGGCGCGAATATCACCCAGGCAGAGCCGAAAGCATACCACCGGGTTCAGGCTGCAGAAATCGCCAGAACCCCTCTCAACCGTCGAACAGATCGGGCCGCCGAGCCTTCGTCCTGGCGATCCGCTGATCCCGTCGCCACTTCTCGATGCGCCCGTGATCGCCGGACAGCAGTACCTCGGGCACACTCCATCCGCGGAACTCGGCCGGTCGGGTGTACACGGGTTCTCCGAGCAGACCGTCCCGGAACGACTCGGTGACAACCGACTCCGGGTTGCCGAGCACATCCGGAAGAAGTCGCGCCACGCCCTCGATCACCGCCAGAGCGGCGACCTCCCCGCCGGCCAGTACGAAGTCGCCGAGCGAGACCTCCTCGTCGATCATGTTGTCCACGATGCGCTGGTCGACCCCTTCGTACCTGCCGCACACGAGCGCCAAATGATCGACTTCTGCCCAGCGATCGAGGTGATGCTGGTGAAGCGGCACACCGGAGGGGGTGAGGAAGACCCGGTGCGCCCCCTCTACAGACTCGAGCGCTTCCGCGAGCGGTGCGGGACTCATCACCATCCCGGGACCACCTCCGAACGGCGAATCGTCGACCGATCGATGGACTCCCACCCCCCACCGACGGAGGTCGATGGACTGGACGTCGAGGACTCCCCTGTCGATCGCCCTCGACACGATCCCAACTTCCAACGCGCCGGCGAAGTAGTCCGGGAAGATGGTGACGATCGAGATCCTCATGCCCCGAGCGTATCCTCCCATGCATGCCCGACGAATCCGCAGTCCCCGAATTCAGCCTTCCCGACTGGGGCACCGAAGGCGCCCCACCTGAGCCGTCCGTACCCGCCGACGCCGATGCGGACGCCGACCTCGTCGAGATCGCAGTGGAGCGACCCATGCTGCTTGTCGCCGGTGCGCTCCCGTCCCGGTGGAACGTGCGCACGGTGCACGGCCTGGTGACGGCATTCGGCAAGAGCGAGAAAGACGACCATCTGGATGCGGTCGAATCCGCCACAGCCAAGGCTCTCGACGATCTTTCGGAGAAGGCACAGGCGATGGGGGCAAATGCCGTCGTCGACGTCGATGTCGCCGTCTCCGGCCGGAAGTCGAAGGTGGTGGTGACCGCCTGGGGTACGGCGGTGTCGTTCAGTCGGTGAAGGTCGAAATGCGTATGTCCCCGGACACTGTCTTCGCGCTGAGACGCACCCGCCGGCGCTGACCGGTCGGTGCAGGCCGGTCGTCGGCCTGAGGGAGATGCACGCTTCCGGAGAGGGTGTTCACCTCTGCGTCGAGTGTGATGCCCCTGGGGAATCCGATGACCAGATCGCCCGAGACCGACTTGATCGTCACCTCGTCGCCACGGAATCGGTCGATGCGAACGTCGCCGGAGGCGCTGTTCGCACGGACATCACCGGCCACTTCGTCGGTGCGGACGTCCCCCGAGGCGAGCGCAGCCGTCAGGCGGCCGCCCACCCGGTCGATCCAGATGTCCCCGGACGCCGAGTTCACCCGCAAGTCGTCTTCGACGCGCTCCCCCCGGACCGATCCCGATGCCGTCTTGACCTCGACGCTCTCGGCCGTCCGAAAGGAGACGTCCCCTGACGCGGATCGGCAGATCAGGTTGCGCACATCGGCGTCGACGAACACGTCCGCAGACGCCGATCCGACCTCGAGGTCACATCCCGCCGGCACTGCGGCCGTGATGCGCACGTTGCCCCGGACGACCCATCCGCTGCGGTTGTCCGACACGTAGATCGTGTCGCCGGACTGGCGAACCTCGACCGTCTCAGGATCGCGGGTGTCGATGTCGATCGTCATGACGCCTGGCTCGCCCTCGGTGACGTCCACACGACCGGACTGGATCTTGACGTTCAGAGCAGCGCCCGAACCGACGTTGAACTGCTGGTTGATGGTGCTCACAAGTCGAAACTCCCGCGCACGGTGCGGCCCACCTTGGTCGACTTGCGTGCGCCGCTCGTGAGCGTCTTGACGACCCACATGTTGACGGAGTCGCCTGTCTCGTCGGCGGCCGTTTCGACGAGCCCCTTGAGGGAGGGCGGGAGCCGCAGAGTGATCCGGGCATCGAAGTCCTCATCCAACGTGGAGGATTCTGTCTGAGAGGACTGGCGGACGCGAAGTTGGGGCTCGCCGTCGACCATGACGACGTCGACCGTACGGTCGCCCAGCTGGGCGCCGATCTCCTCGGCCGCCTGCTGCGCGAGCTCGAGCCCGACCTGCCGGAGGGCGGGTTCGAGAGCGGCCAGGAGTTGAGAGGCTGCCGCCTCCATTGTCGGATCCGCTCCCGCGACGGCCAACTGGGTGCTGACTGCCGCTTCGAGGGTGGTGAGGACCGGTGTCAGGTGCATCAGTAGGTCTTCCCCTCGATGAGATCCTGTCGCACCCGCGGATTGCGCGGAGTGGCCCGCCGGAGGTATTCGGCGTGATGGGCCTTGTAGAAGCTGTGGCAGGTCATTTCGCTCTCCTCGCTGTCCCTGGTGGGTGATGTCATTATGATGTCATATTGATGTCATCTTGTCAAGGACTTTGTTCTCTCCCCCTCGCGACCGAGGCTTTGCGAGGGAGTGCTGGGGGGAGACAGCCGA
>JBBDWN010000021.1:0-7765 GCA_040902855.1 Acidimicrobiia bacterium
CAATGTCCGGGCCCGCCCGGTCATCCAATCGGCCGACTGATCACACGATCCGGCGATTAGTCGACTTCACTTTCCGAAGACTTCTCTGAACGCAGGCTCTGGATCAGCATCCGGACACCCGAAACCAACACCAGTGCTCCGAAGAGCTGACGGAGAAGGTCACCGTCGACCAGGTTGGCGAGGAGGGCGGAGACGAACGCCGCCACCGCACCGATGGCCCCGATGGTCAAGGCCATCCGTACGTCCACGTTGGCGTTTCGCCGATTGACGACCGTGCCTGCCGCAGAGGTGAAGACGATCGCCAACAAAGACGTCCCTTGAGCAAGGTGTTGGGGGAAGTCCAACAGGAAGACCATCGCAGGCACCATCACCACTCCGCCCCCGATGCCAGCCAGGCCAGAGGCGACACCCGCGATCAACCCGATGATCGCCGCCACCGCCACATCGAGGATCGACTCCATCACCACACCATCCGCACACCGGCGGCGATGAGCACCACGGCAAAGATCATCCGCAGCGTTCTGGGCGACAACCGGTTCATGTAGTGAGCGCCGACTGCTCCACCGATCACGCCTCCCGCCCCGATGGTGACCCCCACCACCCAGTCCACCTGACCCGAGACAGCGAAGCCGACAGTGCCGGCCGCCGACAGGGCCACGATCGCCCCGAGCGAGGTGGCGTGGGCGACCCGCCGGGGTGGTGCCAGGAACAGCAGGATGAGGGGCACCAGCAGAATCCCGCCTCCCACGCCGAAGAATCCGCTGAGTGCACCCCCCGCCACCGCGATCACGATGAGCCGGGGATCGAAGCCGGATCGGGTCTCTGGGACGGTGGTCACGGGGCGACCTTAAACCCCGCGGACGGCGTGGAATGCCAGGACGTAGGTACCCGCGTTCCAGGTCTGCAGCGACGCCCCGGCTCCCGCGCCGGTCGCATCCACCCACTCGGGAAAACTCCAATCATCCACGGCGTTGACCGACGCCAGCCGGTGAAGCATCGGCTCGGCCGCGTCCACCCCGGACAGCCTGGCGACGGCTTCGGTGTGGAAGCCGCCGATGTACGGCCAGGCGGCGCCGTTGTGATAACTCCCAGGCCGATTGCGCCACCGGGGCGGGATGGAGGATTCGGCGACCGAGATGAGCATCCCGGTCCCATCAGACGGTGAGATCGGATCGGGGAACGTCCGGCTGGGATGAGGATCTGCGGCGACATCGAGGCCCTCGAGAATGATCCGTGCCCGAGCGACGCCGGCGACTCCAAACCGGATCGCCAGGAGATTGGCGAGGGTGTCGCAGCGGTCGACGAAGGCGGCGTGGACGATGTGGGAGAGATAATGGCGCCGGTTGGGACTCGCCGCCTCCCAGAAGGCGATCCGGGTGGCGTCGTGTGCAAAGCCGTGGGCGAAGAGCGACGCCACATCGGTGGCGGCGTCCGGCCAGAACCAGGCGTTGACCGCCTCGACCAGGGCGACGGCGCCATCTTGGGGCTCTTCACCGATCACTTCGGCGATGTGGTCCGTGGCTGCCGAGGCGGCGGCATACAAGACATTGAGATGCAGGGTGCGGCCGGAGCGGGTGAGGGCGGCATCCATCCAGTCGGTCGAGGGGGCGGCGGAGATGAGCCCCGATCCCGTGACATCCTGATGCGCCAGCCAGCGCTGACCGGCCGACACCTGCGGCCACCAACCACGAACTCGCTCGATATCACCGGTGGCGTCGAGATAGGCAGCGACCACGATCGGGAACCAGGCGGTGACGTCGACAGCCCCTCCCTCGGCGAAGTCCCACTCCTCGCGCGCGGGAGCCGCGAGCGCGGGGATCTGGCCGAGCGGCGAGGCGCGATCCCCCAGCGTGTCGAGCGTTGCGGCAGTGGCCCGCACAAGATCCGGCTGGTTCACCTGAAGCGCACCAAGCGCCGAGATCAACGCGTCGCGGCCCCAGATGACTGCGTAGTGATCGAATGCCGGAGAGGCCACGAACCCGTGCGGAGTGGCAGCACGAGCCAGCAGCTCCACCGCCCGCTCATACGTTTCGGCGACGAGATCCGTCATTCGTCCCGATGATGGCGTCTTCGCCTGCGACATGAGATCGAGAACGTGCTCACCGCGAATCAGCAACTCTTCACGAGCCCAGCCCGTCGACGCTGAAGACGCGAGCCGATCACCACATGCAGCGACGGAATCTCCCACCCGGGAGTGTCTGCACCTCGCCTGTCCCGATAGGGTCCGCCGGTGAGCGAACACATGACACCTGACGAGTTCCGCCTCCACGGCAAGGCCCTGATCGACTGGATCGCCGACTATTGGGAGGCGGTAGGTGACATGTCGATCCTCCCGACCGTCGCCCCCGGCGACATCCGAGCCCTTCTGCCGAATGCCGCGCCGGAAGTCGGAGAGCCGTTCGAGGCGATGCTCTCCGATCTCGACGAAATCGTGATGAAAGGCGTCACCCACTGGCAGTCCCCCGGCTGGTTCGCCTACTTCCCCGCCAACGTCTCGTTCCCGGCCATCCTCGGCGACCTCGCCTCGTCCGGTCTCGGCCAGCAGGGAATGCTGTGGCAGACCTCACCGGCCACGACCGAGATCGAAAGTCACGTGCTCGACTGGCTGGTGGATCTGATGGGTCTTCCCCAGGCGTGGAAGACCACATCGACCGGTGGTGGCGTCCTGCAGATGAGCGCATCGGACTCGACCCACACCGCCATCGTCGTGGCACGCAGCAGACGTGCCGGCGTCGACCCTTCCCGGATGGTCGCGTACGCCTCGACCCAGGCGCATTCCTCGATCGAGAAGGGCGCACGCGTGGCGGGGATCGGGCACGTGCGGTTGATCGAGACAGACGACGCCTTCGCGATGCGCGCGGACCTGCTTGCCGACACCATCGCCCAGGACACGGCCGACGGACTCGCACCGGTCTTCGTGTGCGCCACGCTCGGCACCACGGGCACGACCGCGGTCGATCCGCTGAGAAGCGTCGGCGAGATCGCTCGGGGCCACGGCATGTGGTTTCACGTCGATGCGGCGTATGCAGGCAACGCCATGATCTGTGAGGAGTTCCGCCACCACCTCGAGGGCGTGGACCTGGCCGACTCCTACACCTTCAACCCGCACAAGTGGCTGCTGACCAACTTCGACTGCTCGGTGTTCTGGGTGGCTGATCGCCGTCCGCTGATCGACACGATGAACATCGTCCCGCCGTATCTTCGAAACGCCGCCAGCGAACGGGGCGACGTCATCGACTACCGCGACTGGCACGTTCCTCTCGGGCGGCGGTTCCGGGCACTCAAGCTCTGGTTCGTGCTGCGCCACTACGGAGCGGAGGGGCTTCGGTCGTATATCCGTTCCCACGTCCGACTCGCCCAACGTCTGACTGAGCGGATCGAAGAACACCCGCGTCTGGAATTGGTGGCTCCCACGACGTTCGGCCTCGTCTCGTTCGCCCATGTCGACGGCAATGACGCGACGACTCGCATCGTCGAGGCGATCAACGCAACCCTGACGTCCTATGTCGTGGCCTCGATGCTGGGCGACCGCAAGTTCGTGCGTGTGTCGATCGGATCGACCTTGACCGAATCGACTCACGTCGACGCGGTGTGGGACGCCATCGAGTCGGCGGTCTGATCAGATCGGATTGAGCGTGCGCGCCGCCTGGTTGCACCGGGTGAGTCCGTCGTCTCCCATCACCACGATGTCCTCGAGCCGGATGCCCCAGCGATCTTCGAAGTAGATGCCCGGTTCTATGGAAAAGGCGTGTCCCGGCTCGAGCAATAGGTCGTTGCCTTCGACGATGTAGGGGTCTTCGTGACCTTGGAGGCCGATGCCATGGCCGGTGCGATGGATGAACCGGTCGGCATAGCCGGCCTCGGTGATGACCCGTCGCGCGGCGCGATCGACGTCTTGGCAAGCGTTCCCCGGAACTGCAGCATCGACTGCTGCCTGGTGGGCGGCGGCGAGCACGTCCCACGCCTCGGTGATCTCGGCCGGTATCGGGCCGGTATGGACACACCGAGTGGTATCGCTGTGATATCCACCCAGACGGCCCCCGATATCGAAGAGCACAACCTCACCTCGTTCGATCACCCGATCACCCGGCGCATGGTGCGGTGACGCCGAATTCGGGCCCGATCCGACGATGGCGAACTCCGCAGTGTCCAGACCGGCGTCGACCAGCCGCTCTCGGATGTCCAGTGCCACCTCGCGCTCGGTCCGTCCGACCAGCGAGACCCGGCCTTCCATCAGGTCGGTGGTCACCGCATCTGCGCACTGCCCGGAGGCGACGAGCAGTTCCCGTTCCGGCTCCGTCTTGACCATCCGTAAGGGACCGATGACCTCCGATGCCAGACCCAATTCCAGTTCCGGGCGGCGCCGGGTGATGGGAACGACGAAGTGCGCCCGCATGGTGTCTGACACCGCCACCTTCTCGGCGTCACCGAGAAGCGCGAAGAGCAGCTCCAGCGCATCATCCGAGTCGAGCCAGTCGTCGATCCGCACACCGTTGAGGGGAAAACCCGGCGCTTCGAGACGCGGCATGAGCATGACCGGGTCCTGTCCGGCTACGAGGACGAGGACGTTCAGCCGTTCCAACTCATGAGCGGAATACCCGGTGAGATACTCCAGATCCGGTCCGACCCCGAGCACGGCGGCGTCGAAGGTAGAGGATTCGACGGCGCGCCCGGCCGACTCGAGCCTGCGCCGATGTTCGGCAGGATTCACAGGAACGGTCCTTCACTTGGGGCGCGCCAATCTACCGAGTCCGGTCATGCGGAAACCGCACCCTGTAACCTCGGCTCACGGCAACCGAAAGGCTCGAACCATGTCCGAAGAAGAATCCCCGGGCGATGAGCAGACAGCCCCAGACGGTGTTCCCTCCCCCTCGAAGTGGCGCAAGCGTCTCGGACTAGCCGGCCTCGCCTCCGTCGGAGGAGCCGTGGCCTGGCTGTTCGGCCGACGCGACAAGCCCGAGGCCTGACCGAGACTCACCGGCCCGAATGCGTCTCGGTGTCCTGGCATTCGGTTCCCTCATCTCGAATCCGGGATGGGAACTCGACGAGATCACCGCCGAGCGTCTGACTGCCGTCGCCACGCCGTTTCGGGTCGAATACGCCCGCCACTCGCTGGTGCGGGGCGGGGCGCCGACGCTTGTCCCCGTCAACCAGGGCGGTTCTCGCGTGAGCGGCGTGATGCTGGTGATCGCCGATGGGATCGACCTGGCCGAGGTCCGGGACCGCACCTATCGAAGAGAACGCAATGCGGTCGGCTCCGGTCTGCGATACCGACATGTGGACAACCCCTCGCCCGACGCCGTGCACCTGCCCGTCATCGGTCCCCTCGCCGGAATCGACGCCGTGATCCATGTGGTCCTGGGCGACACCATCCCAGACCCTGATCGGACCCCGGAAAATCTCGCCCGGATGGCCATCGCCAGCGTTTCGAAGAACGAAGCGGGACGGGATGGGATCTCATATCTCCGGGACGCCATCGGCGCGGGAATCGAGACTCCGCTCACAGGTTCCTATCGACAGGCGATCCTGTCGGCGACCGCAACGGAGTCCCTCGATGAGGCCCTGGCGAAGGTCCGGTCAGGGAGCTGAGTCCAAGATCAGCGTGACGAATGAGTCGACCGCGTCGATCAATCGGTCGCCGGCGAGCAGGGCGAAGTCGTTGTGATCGGCGCCCTCGACGATGACCAGTTCCTTGGGACCGACGCTCGCCGTGTACAGACTCCTGCTCTGTTCGGTCGGCACGATCCGATCCTCCGAACCGGCGACGACAAGCACCGGGATGTCCAGATCGGAGATGGTGTCGATGCTCGGGTACCGATCTCGCAGCAGCGTCCCCACCGGAAGCCACGGGTAGTGGTGAGAGCCGACGTCACCGAGTGACGTGAACGGCGAGCGGAGGATGAGAACGGCCGGGGGATGCGTCCGCGCCAGCGAGATCGCCACACCCGCACCCAACGATTCGCCGAAGTAGACGAGAGTCTTCGGGTCGACATCGGGTCTGGTGGAGAGGTATTCGACCGCGGCGGCGGCGTCCGCGACGAGACCGTCTTCGGATGGCGAGCCCGGGTTGCCGCCATACCCCCGATAGTCCACGAGGAGAGTGTTGAAGCCCTTGCCGGAAAGACTGGCGGCCAGCGGAGCACGCGCCGCCCGATTGCCGGCGTTGCCCGGGAATACGACAAGCGTCGCTCGGGCCGACGGGGAGGGGACGAACCAGGCCGAGTGGTCGAGACCATCGGCCGTTCGATACGACACTTCCTCGGTGCCGGGAGGGGCGTGCGTCAGGGACGGGGAACCGGGATCCGGGAAGTAGATCAGCCGCCGCTGGAAGACCCAGGCAAGCGCCAGCACGGCGACGATCGCCAATCCGAACGCCACGAAGCCTTTCATCGGCGCGCCCTTCCTCGTCTGGTACCTGCTGCGTCTCAGGAAGTCAGAATCTACGAGGAGTCGAGCGTCCCGTTCGTCTCACTTCTCGAGATGAGCTCGAATGAACCATTGGAACTGCTCGAGTTCACCGAGTTGGCCGATCACCATGTCCTCGGACACGGGATCGAGTTCGGCGAGACGACTCTGGGCGAGGCGATGGTCTTCGATCACCCCGGTGTAGACGACGTCGAGAGCCGCGAGATGGTCGGCGACCGGGGCCTTGGCCTGCCCGTAGTCATCCCACGTGCGGCGGGCTACGAGGGCGCCCGGCGTGCCGACGGGCGTTCCCCCGAGCGCGGCGATCCGCTCGGCGAGGGCATCACTCATCAGCCGCACGGCATCCACCTGCGGATCCAACATCTCATGCACGGCGATGAATCCGGCACCGACGACATTCCAGTGCACATGCTTCAGCGTCAACGCCAGGTCAATGAGCGAGACCATCCGTCCGTCGAGCAGGTCGACGATCTCGTCCGCAGCCGCACTGTCAAGTCCGGGGATCGTGTAGTGGTCGGTCATGGGGCGTGCCTCTCGCTCGACGTGTCCTGAAGGTGGAGCCGGTCGAACCCATCCCTGCGCCGGTCCGGTTCAGGTTCAAAGGATCATCAGGCTCGATGGCCTGCTCTCAGCCGAAGAACATCCGGCTCTCCCTGAGCTCCACGGGCTCCATCCAACCAATACCCGCAGACGCAGGCTTTGAAACACGCCTCTCCGGCGGCAGTGTGTCGCCTGGCGGTACTGTTCCCGACGTGAGCCTGCCTGCCGGCGTCGTGACGTTCGTGTTCTCGGACATCGAGGGCAGCACGCGCCTGTGGGAATCGGACGCAGACGGAATGGGCCGGTCGCTCGCCCGCCACGACGAGATCGTGCGGGCCGTGATCAAACAGCATGGCGGGGTCGTCTTCAAGCACACCGGTGACGGGTTCGGCGCTGCGTTCGCATCCGTCTCCGACGCGCTCGTAGCAGCGTCGGAAGTGGCCACCGCGTTGGCGGAGGAACCCTGGACCGGTCCAAAGCTCACGTCGCGCATTGGTGTGCACTCGGGAGAGGCCGAACCCCGCGACGGGGACTACTTCGGACCGACAGTCACGCGCACTGCCCGTCTGATGGACGCCGGCAACGGCGGTCAGATCGTCGTATCCGAAGCTGCCCGACGTTTGGTGGGCGGTCGACCACCTGCCGGAATGTCCTTCGTCGACGCCGGCGAACACCGACTGAAGGATCTGGGCGAGCCGATCAACATCAGCAGACTCGTCGGAGCTGGCGCCGAAGACGACCGAGCACTCCGAACGCTGGAACGGGCGCCGCACAATCTTCCCATCCAATTGAGCAGGTT
>JBBDWN010000022.1:0-7743 GCA_040902855.1 Acidimicrobiia bacterium
GTCACGCAGTCACTCACGCTCGCTCCAAGGTGACCAGCCGTCTGAGGAAGGCTGCGAACCATACGGCGAGGAGTGTCACCGCGACGGTCGGCACCAAATGTTCTGTCTCGAATAGTGGCGAGGGCGAGCCTTCATACCTAAGCGCCGCTTCCCGTGTAGCCCGCAGGCGGAACGCTTCTCCGACACTACGGCTGGCCGACACCTAACGGCCTCTTCGGTGTCCATCCTCAGGTCATACCCGTTCAGGCGCAGAAAAGCGTGAGGCATTGCCAGCTAAGTCGCTTGTTGCCGTCGGGGAGTGGGTGTGATTGCGAGTAATTCGGGCCACCAGCACGGCAGCCTTGGTGGGCAGGTCGGGGTAGAACTCGGTGCCACCGAACTGAGCTTGCGGCGCGTGGAGCGCCGAGTCGAGAAGGTCGAAGGAGGCGGTGCGTACCAGCGTCCTGGCTGGGAGACCGGTGACGACCTCGGCGACGACCAAGGCCTCCGCCAGGCTGAGGTATCTCACCGAGCGAGGCGGTCGAGGATCTCCCGGTCCCGATCAGCGAGGGCGCGAAGCTGTTCCATGAAACTCCCAACAGCTCTCACTCGCTCGAGTTCGGCTTCGAGCGCATCGATGATCAGGGCGCTGACGCTTACTCCGCGGCCTCGCGCGACCAAGTTTGCTTGGGCGGCGAGTTCTTCAGGAATCCGGACGGTGGTACTGCGTTTCAAGCCGGTTGGTGAGTCCGACATAGAGCGCGTCGACCAGCCTCAGGTTGTGACGGAGCTTCCAGGCGTTGGCGCGTAGGGGAGCGAGCATGTGGCGTTCAAGAGCGGGGGTCGAGCCGTCCGGAGCGCTTTCGGTGGCGGCTACTTTGGTCGGCGTGGAACCCAACACGCCGGGCGTCAACACTCGCACTGAGACGTTGCACGGCCACGATCTGTGGCTCGTCGACAGCGGAGAAGGCCCGGCGGTGCTGTTCATCCACGGCCTGCTGGGCTCGCACAAGAACTGGATGCACCTCGTCGACAAGGTGAACGACCGCCATCGGGTGCTGGCCCCTGACCTGTTCGGCCACGGAGCATCCGCCAAGCCGATGGGCGACTACTCCCTCGGTGCCCACGCTGCCACCCTGCGCGACCTGCTCGACCGGCTGGGAATCGATCGAGTGACGCTGGTCGGACATTCGTTGGGTGGCGGGATCGCCATGCAGTTCTGTTACCTGTTCCCCGAAAGGGTCGACCGCCTCGTCCTGGTGGCGAGTGGAGGACTGGGGAGATCGGTGAGTCCACTGCTGCGGTCGGCAGCGCTGCCCGGGGCGGAACTCGTCTTACCGCTCATCGCTTCTGGCTGGGTTCGCGACAGGAGCAAGGCCTTGGGCCGGGTGTTGGCCAAGGTGGGATGGCGGGCGAGTTCGGACGTCTCCGAGGCATGGAACGGCTTCGTCTCGCTTGCCGATGCCGAGAGCCGGCGTGCCTTCCTTGCTACGACCCGGTCCGTCATCGACCCGGGAGGCCAGACAGTCACCGCGCACGAGCACCTGCCTCTGGCGGTTGAAATACCGACGTTGATCGTCTGGGGCACGCGAGATCGGATGATCCCGACCTGGCACGCCGCCACGGCGCAACAGTCGTTCCCGGGCAGCCGGGTCGAATTGTTCGAAGGCGCCGGCCACTTCCCCCATCTGGATGAGCCCGAGCGCTTCGCCGATCTGTTGAACGGCTTCATTTCGCAGCCGTGAGTGGGGGGGGGACCCGCCGCGCTCGAGGCACACGAGACCTCAGCGAGCGGCGCCAAGCCCGATCCGATCGATAGCCTCGTTGATGGAAAGGATGCGACATCGACATCAAGTATCAGGTAGTCGTCTTCGACGCCGCCGATCTCGAAGAAGAGAGCACGTTCTGGGCCACCGTCCTCGGAGGCACCGTCGACCCCGAAGATGATTGGCACATGGTGATGGTCGACGGGGCGCCACGTGTCGGGGTCCAACTTGCTCCGAACCATGTTCCTCCGGACTGGCCAGACGGCGCACCTCCCCAGCAGATCCACCTCGACCTGTGGGTCGACGACTTCGAAACGGCACACAGCCAGGTGATGTCGGCTGGCGCTCGGGTCCTCAAGCCGGCACCCGACGATGCCAAATACGACAACTTCCAGGTCTACGCCGACCCCGCAGGGCACCCGTTCTGCCTGTGCTGGGTCGTTCAAAGCTGACCGGGCGAGAATCGCGCTGAGGCGCGAATCGTTGCCGCCATACTGGACTGATGGAACTCATCAGCATTCACGATGCTCCGTCGCATGACCCGGCCCGGTTCGTAGCCGAAGAGCTACTCGAAGGTGGCTCGTGCAATGTGCGGATCATCCGACTCGCACCCGGACAAGACCTGCCACCGCACCGACACACTCCGTCGGAGTTGATGTTGTATGTGGCCGAAGGCGACGCTCAGCTCGACACTGACGACCAGGGCGTGATCCCGTTTCCCGCCGGGTTGCTGGCCCGGTACGAGGGGTCGGAGGAGTTGCGGGTCTCGAATCGGGGGAGCGAACCGGTGACACTCCTCGCGTTTCTGACGCCGCCCTTCCCGCCCCGTTGACGGCCTACTCGTCGAAGGTGATCGCTGTGAGAGCCTCCTCCGCCCGCAGGTAGTCGGCCATGCTCACGCCGAACTGCTGCTTCCGCGGGCTGGATCGGACGCAGGCGTCCGATCTAACCCTGGGTAGCAGGGGACTTTTCGGGGTGGACAACGGGGACGCCGAAACCGTCCCCGCTCCTTCCGCGTCCTGGTTTCAAAACCAACCGGGTTGGGAACTGCACTCTTGAACGGAGGTGGAGTCAATGTTCGAATCACCATCAACCACGATCCCGCTCACGAGGGATCCCGACCTCGACATGGCGCTCGCTGAGGGCGCCACGGTGTACCTGACGCGACAGGGTTTGGACCATGAGGCGATTGTTCGCTGCCTTGTCGAGGAGTTCGAGCTCGATCGAGCGACTGCAGTGGCACTCGCGGATCTGGCCAAACCTGAACTCGTTGGCCAGTGAGACACATTTCAGGTTTGCGAGTCCGCGGCCTGGGTAACGACTCCTTGAGCACGCGACAAAGGGGGCTCACATGCGAGAAGACAACGACACGTTCGGCGGTGGCACAGACACCAAGTGGTCTGGACGCTGGGACCAGTTGAAAGGCAAGGCCAAGGAGTCGTGGGGCCACCTCACTGACGATGACCTTGACGTCGTCGAGGGCGAGTTCGAACAGATGATCGGCCGTATCAAGGAGCGGACCGGTGAGACCGAGGAGAACATCCGGCAGCGACTCGAAGGCTGAGACGCTGGTCCCGGAAACCGATGAACCCCTGCCCGTCGGCAGGGGTTGATCGCGTCCACGGGAGTGCGAACATGACGCAGATGAACATGACGGCCGTTGCCGGACACGTCCCCGGTACACCTCACATGGCGTGAACTGCCTCCTGGGCGTGATCCACGCTGTCGGCGACAGAAAAGAGTTCATCCAAGCCCGTCACCTCGAAGACGCGTGTGACCACGCGTCGAGGTCGAACGAGTACCACCTTGCCGTCGAATGCGTCGTGAGCCTCGAGGAAAGCCCTCACGCCACTGGAATCGAGGAAGTTCAGGTGCTGGCAATCAACGATCAGGTGCGATGCGGCGTGCCGATCGCGTGCATTGCGAGTGGCCGTGCGAACCTGGTCGACGCTGGCAATGTCTACCTCGCCGGAGAGTCGAACTGTGACGCAACAACCGTCAGGGATGCTGTCGACCTCCAGGTATCCGGCATTGGATTCGTCGCCCAAGAGACCCCTTCAACGGAACTGTGGCGGAGCCTAGCCACGACCCCCGGCGGGCGCGATGCGGGTTTAGAGCAGGTCGGAGGGGGGTACCCCTCGGAGCACTGAGCCAAGAGGAGGCAGGCATGGCGGACATCGATCTGATGGGGAGTCGCACGCAGCGGTGGCGGACGATGTCGGCATGCCGGGATGTGGGGTCCGACGCCTTCTTCGTGGACGACCCGGTGGGCGTGTTCGAGGAGCGATCCGCCAAAGCGGTGTGTGGCCAATGCTTCGTGATCGACGACTGTCTGGCCTACGCCCTCACACACGATGCTCCCTTCGGCGTGTGGGGTGGAATGACAGCCGCGGAACGGCGAGTCGTCCGCAGGACCTGGCTGAACTCGATGGTCTCATGAGTGGCGCGGAGACGGCTCGGACGGCCGTCACAGAATGACCATGGCCGGACCTCAGTCGACGATATGCCGGAGCCGATCGGTCAGCCGCGACAGCAGCCGCGACACGTGCATCTGCGACATTCCCAGGACCTCGGCGATCTCGGCCTGCGTCATATCGCGGTAGAACCGGAGATACAGCATCTCACGGTCACGCGGAGGCAGAGAGCGTATCGCCTCCGCCAGCTCGTCCCACTCGTCTGACCGGAGCGCCGTCTCACCTTCGCGCAGCGACTCGGCCAATGTGCCAGGCGCGCCATCGTGGCTGGCATCGATCGACTCTGACCGGTACGCCGCCCTGGCCGCGAGTGCTTCCAGAACCTGGTCCTCCGAGACGCCCAATTCCTGTCCGATGTCAGCGTTGGTCGGGGATCGGCCGAGCGTCTGAGCGAGGAACTGGGAGGTGTCGGCGACCAGCAAGGCTCGCTCCTGGAGGCTGCGGGGCACGCGGACCGACCATCCCCGGTCGCGAAGGTGCCGTTTCAGTTCTCCTTGGATGGTCACGGCCGCGAAAGGCTTGAACGGGCCCTTGGCCGGATCGAAGCGGTTCATCGCGTTGAGCAGGCCGAACAGGGCGACCTGTTCGAGGTCGGCGTCCGCCACACCCCTTCCATTGAATCGCCAGGCCAAACCACGGGCGAAGCTTCGAAAACGTCGGACTGCTTCGTCTCTGAATGCATCGTCCGACTTCGCTCGGTCGAGGATCTCGGCGTCATCGAAATCGACGACTGAGCCCGTCGTGCCGGGAGCTCGCACCTCGAACCACACCTCGAAGATGCCGTCGGCGCACGACAGGTCCCACCGGCGGGACAGCCTATCGACCACAGTGAGCCCCATGCCCATCCGGGCTGTTTCAGCTCGAGCGGGAGCCGGATGGCTGATCGTGACTCGCACGCGAGCGCGATCCTGATCGACCAGCATCAGGATCTCTCCCTGGCCACCGAGATCTCCGTGATCGATGGCATTTGCCATCAGCTCAGAGACCATGACGTGCGCCTCTGCCAGGCAGACGGGGTCGAGCCGCACAACCGAGTCGAGGGCGCGCCGCGCGGCCGGGACCGCTCCGACCTCGGCGCGGAAGGAGAAAGTCGGAAGTGTTGCCGCATCTGATCTGGCCATAGGGATTTCCCGATGTAAAAGGGGTCGACGTAGACGGGACTCCCGCTACGTCAGCGGGAGTTCCAGGTTGGCGGCGTTGCCGGTGCAGTCGTCGTGGCTGCAGGGGCAGATCGGACCGGGATCGGCGCCGCGGCATTCGGTGCTGCAGAGTCCGTCCTGACTCGCGTCCGTACATGTGCAAAGGTCGTGTGAGCACTGCATGAGGATCTCCCTTGTCGAAATCGACGTTCTGAGAACGTCTAGATCGCTCCGTATTGCCCGGAGGAGGGGCTGGCTAAACGTCGAGAGACGGGGAGGCGGTCACGCTGGCCCTTTGGAACCGTGGTACTCGATGAGTACAAGCGTGGCATCGTCTTGCAGGCCCTCGCTGTAGGCGACGATGTTGTTGGAGAGCCGGCGGGCGGTCTCCGCCACGCTCATCTCTTCCAGTGAGGCTCGGACCAACAGGTCAGCGAGCCGATCAGTGCCGAACAGTTCCCTGTCAGGCGATCTCGATTCCGTGAGACCGTCGGTGTAGAACAGCACTCGGTCGCCGCGTTGGAGCGACACTGATGCGACCTCGGCGACGTGACCCCCGAGTCCCAACGGGAGAGACGGAGCGCACTCCAATTCTCCGCCGAACGTGCCGTTACGAACCAGCATCGGAGGGACGTTCCCGGCACTCACCCAACTCAGGACGCCGGACGCCACATGGAGCGAGGCGATCTGGGCAGTGAGGAAGTTGTGGTCACCGAACTGTGATTCGATGATGCGACTCGTGTTCTCATACGAGGAGACCAGGTCCCGGCCCGCGCGCCGTTCGTTTCGGAGAGTGTTGATCGCCGTGGCAGACATGAGGACGGCGGGCATGCCGCGCCCGATGGCGTCGACGATGACAAAGTCCAGCCGGGCCCCGTTGAAGGCGTAGTCGAACGAGTCGCCGCCGATCGAATAGGCGGGTTCCAACATCCCGCCGATGCTGACCTCCGGCGTATCGCAGTTGAGGGGAGGAAGGAGACCCCATTGGATCTCGGCGGCAACGGACAGCGGCTCTACTCGCTTCGCCCGTTCCCACTCGTCGCTGTATCGCTTCAAATTCATCAAGAGCAGCACGAACAGCGCGAGGACCTCATCTGAGAGCGGCGACGGGAGGTCAGGTGTCTCGTTGTATTCGAGTTCCAACAGTCCGACGCGGTTGGCTCCTTCCATCAAAGGTACGAACAACGTCGAAGTCTTGTCGCTGACCACCGTTGTCGCCGTCGTGAAGGCTCGCCCCGCCAGGGTTCCATCGATCGGCTTGGTGTCAGCGTCCTGACCGTTGACGCCGAACTCTTGGAGATGCTGATCTGAATAGTCCGCGACGTACACACGAGCCGTGTGCGCGCCGAGCAGTTGGCTTACCTCGTCGAGCAGGGCGTGTATGGCGCTCGGGTTCGAGCGGATGTCTACTCGGAGGAGCCGGCTGAGTCCGACTGGATTGGCGAGGGACTGTTCACTGGATTGTTGTATCAGGTCCACAAGAGCATCCGATACCCACTCGTCGGTCACTCGATACCCAAAAGTCCATTCGAACCCAGGGTTCGATCGGACTCATACGTCCGATCCAGCCCGCGGAAGAGGGGGGCCGAGGGCTCCTAGCCGAGGAATTCGACGATCCGGGTCCAGGCGTCGAGGGACTCAGTGGCGAAGTCCGCCTGGGAGCGGTCGAAGAATGAATGCGGCGCGCCCGGATAGGTGACGATCTCGTGTTCGACGGCGGCGGCGGTGAGGGCGGCGTCGAATCGGTCGATGTTCTCCTGAGGGATACCGGGGTCCGCCCCGCCGAAGAGAGCGAGAACCTTGCACTCGATCAGGTGACACCGCTCCCAGATCGGCCCGTCGCCGGCAGGCCGATCCGCCTCGGGCTTGCCGTAAAAGCCAACCACGCCTTCGAATCCGTGGCCGTGCGTGCTCACACCCCAGGCGAGGTTCCCCCCGAAACAGAACCCCACCACGTAGATCTCCACATCCTCGTTCTCTGCCCGGAGCTCGGCAGCGGCGGCCGCGACATCGGCGTTGATACCGGCAGACGTCGTCTTGGCGATGTGATCCATGAACGGGAAGTCGGCGTCTCGGGGCGAAATTCCGGCGGTGCGCCCGAAGTAGTCGATGGCGATCGAGGGGTAGCCATGGGCGGCGAACTGGCAGGCGAGATCCTCGTAGAACCCGAAGAGGCCGCGAACGTCGGGCAGGACGAGAATGGCCATTCGGGACTCGCCATCACCGGGACGCGCCGCGAAGGCGTTGAAGACGTTGCCGTCCGACGCAGTGAGCACCTTCCGCTCGCTCGTCGTCGGATGGTTGCCTGCGGGAAGGGCGGGGAGTCGGGCGTCGTGGTCTACACACATGACACGATGATGCCACGCCCCCTCGAGGCTTTTGGTA
>JBBDWN010000023.1:0-2771 GCA_040902855.1 Acidimicrobiia bacterium
CACGTCCGGTTCTGATGGGGGGCTCCTGGCGGAAACGCCAGGGGCCTACCCGCTTGTCAGAAAGTGGGGACGGCGCGGGCGGCGATGGTGCGGAGCGGCAGATCGGTGGGAAGGGTCCCGAACAGCGTTCCATGCTTTTCGTCGACTCTGGACCTGGTGTAGGCGCCGTCCACTTCATCGGGGGTGTGGCGGCGCATCAACTGTGCCGCCCAGGCGAGAGCCATCGACTCGGTGAGCCGGCGGGCATTGGCTTCGTCTCCGAGAGCGGTATCGACCAGATCTCGGATGCGAACGGTGGCGTCGTCTCCGCACTCGGCGAGGAACGTGTCGAGAGACTCCGGGTCGGAGGCGATCGCCCTGGTGACGTCGAGCGCGATGACATTTCCCGAGCCCTCCCAGATGGCGTTGACGGGTGATTCCCGGAAGAGGCGAGGCATGATCGATTCCTCGACGTAGCCGTTGCCTCCCAGACACTCGAGCGCTTCGCGCACGACGTCGGTGCACCGCTTCGTGACCCAGTACTTGGCCACCGGTGTGGCGATGCGCCGGAACGATTCCTCGGCCGGGTCGGCTGCTGCACGATCGAAGGCTCCCGAGAGCCGCATCATCATCAGCGTGGCGGCTTCCACTTCGAGTTCGAGATCGGCGATCACGTTCGTCATCAGAGGCTTTTCGATCAGCGGCGCTCCGAAGGCGCTTCGGTGCGACACATGCCACGCCGCCTGGGACACCGCCTGCCGCATGATTCCCACGGAGCCGACGACACAGTCGAGCCTCGTGTGGTTGACCATTTCGATGATCGTTCGGACGCCGTCTCCCTCGTCGCCCACTCGCCAGGCGAGCGTCCCGTCGAACTCGATCTCGGAGGACGCATTGGACCGGTTCCCCAACTTGTCCTTGAGCCGGACGACCCGGATGTCGTTCTTGGCGCCGTCGGGAAGGAAACGGGGCATGAGCAAGCAGGTCAGGCCTCCTGAGGCCTGAGCCAGCACCAGGAATGCGTCGCACATCGGTGCCGAGGTGAACCACTTGTGCCCCACCAGCCGGTAGGTCTCACCGTCGACCGGTTCTGCCGTGGTGGTGTTCGCCCTGACGTCGGAGCCCCCCTGCTTTTCGGTCATCCCCATGCCGAGGAGAACACCCGACTTCTCGTCGACAGGGGCGAACGTGGGGTCATAGGACCGTGTGAGGATTCGGGTCTCCCACTCGGTGTGGAGCTTCGGGTTCGCACGCAAGGCAGGGAGGACCGAGGTGGTCATGGAGATCGGGCAGCCGTGACCCTGCTCGATCTGTGACATGAGCGTGAACTTGGCATCCCGCACGACCCTCGCCCCTTCGCCGGGGGAACGCTCGAATGGGAGAGAGTGGAGGCCGTCGCTGACGGAGAGCCGCAGCAGCGCATGCCAGGCGGGGTGAAAGTCGACCGTGTCGCTGCGGTGCCCGAAGCGGTCGTGGGTGCGGAGGACCGGTTCGTTGCGGTTGGCCTCGTCGGCCAGTCGGTAGACGTCGGGTGCGGAGATCGTTCGGCCCCACCGACTGATCTCGTCGATGCCCCATCCGCCGCCTTCGCGGCTCACCGCGTCGGCCAGGAGCGGATCGGACCCGAGGAGGTCGTATCCCTCCAAGGGAGGAACCTGATTGAGAACTTCGTGTGTATCCACGCGTACCCCGGGCTAGATCGGACGTATACGTCCAAACTAACCCTGGGTACGAACGGACGTGGTCAACCGTTGACGGGGGCGCCGCCGAATTCGAGGACGCGGTCGCCGAGCGGCGCGTCCAGTTCGACGGTGACCGAGCGGGCTTCTGCGATGGCGATACAGACCTGGTCGAGGCTCCGTTCCGCCACCGTCACGTCGACGGTGACCTTGGTCTCGGTCTCCGCGATGTCGATCCGCTCGACGCCGTAACAGTCTTCGACCCCCATCCAGAAGCCGACCGTGACCGTGTTTCCGTCGGCGGAGATGAGCGTGCCGCCGCCGGGAACTGAGCCCTCTCCTGCCAGATCGCCTTCGACCTCGATGGGCCGGTAGGTGGTCTCACCGTCGTCGCCGGGAACCGGCATCGGCTCGTCCTGGGTGGGAGTGTCGTCTGCGGGCACTTCCGTGGTGGGGGTGGTGTCGGGTGTGTCGTCTGCCGCAGCGGTCCAACAGGCCGCCGTGGCGATCGCGAGCACTGCGAGCAGTGCTGCGATGCGGGTGCGTGATGTGTGTGTCATGCCGGTCGGACGCAAAGTCGGTCCGAACGGTTCCCGACTTCAGCCCGGCTCGTTTCCGGGCTTCCATTTGATGCCGCAGCCGACCGCAGGCGTCTGTTCTTCGGGTACTGGCAGCCCGGCCAGGACTGCATCGATCGCCCTGCGGAGGTCATGTCCGGTCACGGGTTCGTCGTTGCGGGGCCGTGCATCGTCAAACTGGCCGCGGTAGACGAGTCGATGATCCCGGTCGAAAACGTAGATGTCTGGCGTGCACACCGCTTCGTATGCCTGCGCCACGGACTGGTCGGCGTCGAAGAGCAGCGGGAAGACGTAGCCCTGTTCGTCGGCAACCCTGGCAAGCTCGGTGGGCGAGTCCTCCGGATAGGCATCGGCGTCGTTGGAGGCGATGCCGACGATGGCGACGTCGGTGGCGGCGTAATCGTTGCCGAGCGCGACCAGCCCCGGCTGGATCCGCTTCACGTACGGACAGTGATTACACAGGAACAAAACGGCGAGCGGGCGGCCGGCGAAATCGGTGCGACCGACCACGTCGCCGGTGCGCACATCGGTGAGC
>JBBDWN010000023.1:2871-7742 GCA_040902855.1 Acidimicrobiia bacterium
TGGACATCGACCTTTCTGACCTCCCCGAACTCGAGGCGCGCCTGTATCGCGGGCCGTCCGATCATGCCGCCATGGCCGACATGCTGAACCGCTGGCACCGGGCGACCGGAGCAGGCGAGGTGGCATCGGTCGATGAACTCGACCACAACTATGCCCACATCGAGAACTGTGATCCGAAAGTGGACATGGTGATGATCGCGGACCGGTCGGGTCGGCTTGTCGGCTACACACGCACCGAGTGGTGGCAGGTGGTCGACGGAGAACGGAAATACGCAGTGTTCGCCAAGGTCGACCCTGACTGGGGTGAGTCCCGCCTGCCGTTTGCGCTGCTCTCTGCGGCGGAACGTCACAATCTCGGAATTGCTACCACCCACGACGTCGCGTGCTCCAAGGTTCTCGAAGGATGGGCCAGGGATGATCACGAGCAGGCGATGGTGGCGGCGTACCTCGAGCTGGGATTCGTCCCTGTCACCTACGAGGCCGTGATGGTCCGTGCCGACTTCGCTGATGTCCCCGACGCCTGGCTGCCCGAGGGGGTGGAGACCCGTGCGGTCGAAGCGTCGCACCTCCGCTCCATCTGGGAGGCGGACAAGGAGGCGTTCCGTGACCACTGGGGGTACGCGGAACCATCCGAACAGGACTATCTGCGTTTCCTCGAGTTCCCGCACCGCGATGAATCCTTGTGGAAGGTGGCCTGGGCAGGTGACACGGTGGTCGGCCAGGTCCGCTCGTTCATCAACCAGGCAGAGAACGCCGAACTCGATCAGGAGCGGGGCTGGACCGAGTTCATTTCGACCCACCGGGAGTGGCGGGGTCGAGGAGTCGCCCGGGCTCTCATCTGTGCGAGTCTTCGCGAGCTGGAGTCCCGGGGTATGACCGAGGCTGCCCTCGGTGTCCACACGGAGAATCCGACTGGAGCCTTCAGCCTCTACGAATCGCTCGGGTACGAGGTGGTCGAGCGTTCGACCACCTTCCAAAAGCCGTTCGACTGAGGGTTTCCGGTCCGCTCAGACCTCGTCGACGATCCGCTCGGTGACGAAACCGGCGGCGGAGATCACGAGGCTTCCGAGCAGCGCGGCGAGGAAGCCATCGACGATCAGCCCGTCGGTCAGCCAGGCCGTGAGTCCGAGTAGGGCGGCGTTGATGACGAACGCGAACAGTCCGAGGGTGATGAGCAGCATCGGCAGCGTCAGCAGTTTCACCAGCGGCTTGATGAAGATGTTGACGAGCCCGAACACGAGGGCCACCCACAGGATGGTGGCGATCTCGTCGGAGAGTTCGATGCCGGGAACGATCCAGGCGGCCAGCCACAGAGCCGCGGCAGTTGCGATGAATTTGATGAGAAGAGTCACGACCGCATCCTACGCCGTCGAAAGTCCTGAACGCGTACCCTGGGTTCGGCACCACCTATACGGTGGTTTTCGCGCACGAGAATCAGCGCTCAGTTCAGGGATGGGAGTAATCGAAGCACCAAAGTCCCGGCGTGATCAGGACTTGCGCCGGGCAAGCGTCATGCCGTCCGAAATCGGGAGGACGACAGCCTCCAATTCGGGATGGTCGACAACAACTCGGTTGAATCGGCGGATCGCCTCGGTGTCGTCGGTCTCGTCGCCGCCGTCGACCACACGCCCGCTCCACAGCACGTTGTCGGCGACGAGAAGCCCGCCGGGATGAAGGCGAGGCACAACCTCGTCGAGATAGGCGGGATAGTTGCCTTTGTCCGCGTCGATGAACGCCATGTCGAACTGCGGCTCCGGGGTGAGGGTCCGCAGAGTGTCGAGTGCCGGTCCGATCTCGAGTTCGATGAGATGGTCGACGCCGGCGCGCTTCCAATAGCGACGGGCGATCGCCGTCCACTCTTCGCTGATGTCGAGACAGAGCAGACGCCCGTCCGCAGGCAGCGCTCTTGCCATCCAAAGTGCCGACATCCCCGTGAAGGTCCCGATCTCCAGGATCTGGCGGGCCCCCGTCAGCTTGACGAGAAGATGCAGGAGGCGCCCCTGCTCGCCGCCGACCTGCATCCCCGCCCGCTCCGGGAGTGCTTCCCAGGTCTCTTCCACCAGTTCAGCAACGACATCGTCGGCCGGCATCGAATGTTCGAGCAGATAGCGATAGACGTCGTCGGTGACGAGGGTCGTGTTGCGCATTGTTCCGATGGTATCGGTCTTCCTCGGCACCCGTCCGGGTCCCCGAATCGGCCTCCGTCGGAACTTTGGACCTCTGCCCCGATCGGGGTGACCTAATGCCCTGGCACCTCGCGGCCACGTTCCGAGATGATGAGGTGATGTTCGAGATCGTCTCAGCCCGCTTCATCGCCCCTGACATCAAGATGTTCGGAGTGAGGGCTGCGCGCGTGGCCGAGCACTGGTCCCCCGGTCAGTTCGTCATCGTCAGAGTGAATGCGATCGGTGAGCGCATTCCGCTCACCGTCGCCGATGTGGACCGGACGACCGGGGTCATCACTCTCATCGTGCAGGCGGTCGGAAAGACGACTTCGCTTCTCAACCAACTCGACTCCGGTGACGACCTTGCCGACGTTGCAGGCCCGTTCGGGGCCCCGTCGGACATCGAGGACTACGGCACCGTGGTTGTGGTCGGCGGGGGTGTCGGCACCGCCATCGCCTTTCCCACTGCGCGGGCGATGGCGGAGGCGGGCAATCGGGTGATCGTCATCGTTGGTGGCCGATCAGGCGACCTGGTCATCTTGGCGACAGAACTGGAGGCCTTCGCCGCGGAGGTTGTCATCACGACCGACGACGGATCTCGCGGTCGTCGGGGTCTCGTCACGGACGCGCTCGCCGAGGTCATCGATCGCGAGCAGGTCGACCGGGTGGTGGCGATCGGCCCGATCCCGATGATGAAGGCCGTTGCGGATCTGACCCGGCCCGATTCGATTCCCACGGTGGTCAGCCTGAACCCGATCATGGTTGACGGCACCGGGATGTGCGGCGGATGTCGTGTTCTCGTGGACGGATCCACGAAGTTCGCCTGCATGGACGGCCCCGAGTTCGACGCCCATCAGGTCGACTTCGACGTGCTCGCCATCCGCAATCGTGCCTATCGACCGTTTGAGACAGAGCAACTGCGGCGTTTTGGGGCGTGCTCGTGACGGAGATGTCGCGCAAGGAACGCATGGCCATGAGTCGGACCGACATGCCCGAACGTCCGGGACGTGAGAGGGCGGTCACCTTCGACGAGGTCAATCTCGGCTTTACCGATCAGCTGGCGGTCCTGGAAGCCAGTCGCTGCCTGCGCTGCCCCCATCCGAAGTGCATCGAGGGTTGTCCTGTCGGTGTTCGGATAGACGAGTTCATCGTGGCGATCGCCGAAGGGGAGTTCGACCGGGCAGCCGACATCGTGGGCCGCGACAACTCGCTTCCTGCGATCTGCGGTCGTGTCTGCCCTCAGGAATCACAATGCGAAGGTGCATGCGTGCTGGCGAGGAAGGAACGGCCGATCGCCATCGGCCACCTCGAGCGGTTCGTCGCCGACAGAGCGCGGAAGTCCCGGACCACTGGGATGATCGAGCCGGTTGTCGCCTCCGGCAGGTCGGTCGGTGTCGTCGGGAGTGGACCTGCCGGATTGGCGTGCGCGTTCGACCTCGCTCGATCGGGTCATGCGGTCACGGTGTACGAGGCGTTACACGAGCCCGGTGGTGTGCTGATCTACGGCATACCCGAGTACCGGCTGCCCAAGGATGTGGTTGCAGCCGAAATCGAGCTGCTCCGACGGAATGGTGTCACCTTCGAGATGAATGTCCCGATCGGCCGCGCAGAGAGCATCGACGATCTCCTCGTCCGCCACGACGCGGTCTTCGTCGGTGTCGGGGCGGGTCTGCCTCGCTTCCTAGATGTTCCCGGCGAGCACCTCGTGGGTGTGCTGTCGGCCAACGAGTTCCTCACGCGGGTCAACCTGATGCGGGGCTATGTCGAGGGGGCCGAGACCCCGGTGCCGGATGTCGTCGGTAAGCGGGTTGCCGTCGTCGGCGGAGGGAACACTGCCCTCGACGCGGTGCGTACCGCTCTCCGTCTCGGAGCCCGAGACGCCACCATCTACTACCGCCGGACCGAGGACGAGATGCCCGCCCGGCGCGAGGAGATCCGTCACGCCCGAGAGGAGGGCGTCCACTTCGAGTTCCTGCTCAATCCGGTCGAGTTCCTCGGTGACGAGGGGTGGCTGCACACGATGCGGCTGCAGAGGATGCGGCTCGGTGAAGCTGATGACGAAGGGAGACGTCGCCCAGAGCCCGTCGAAGGATCCACCACCGACGTACCGGTGGATGTTGTGATCATCGCGGTAGGCAACGCTCCGAACCCTTCTCTGGCGCGAACGCCCGGCCTGGCCGTTTCGAACCGTGGGACGATCCTCGTCGACGACGAGACGGGCATGACGAGCCGGGACGGTGTCTTCGCCGGAGGTGACATCGTGACCGGCGGCGCCACTGTGATTCTGGCGATGGGGGCGGGCCGAAAAGCGGCGGCAGCAATCGACCGGTACCTCCAGGCGGTTGACGCTCACGGAGCCACCTAACCCGCCGTCGGGACAGAGCGGCAGGTACGTCGGACCGTATCCTGACCCGATGGAGAGAGAGTCCGAGGGAAGCGGGGGTTTCGGACCGTTCGGTCGCGGTGTCATCGTCGCCGTGCTCGTTGGCCTCGCGTGGACCCTTGCTGTCATCGCTGACCTCATGACGATCGACGGCACGCCTGGTCAGGTGAGAGGGCTTGTCGTGTCCGTGATCGCACTCGGTGTCGCGTGGCGGGTGTGGAAGGTGATCGAGCACGGATCGCGCAGGATCGTGATCGCGGTGCTCGCCGGCCTACCCGCCCTCGTGGTGGGTTCGGCCCACGTCCTGCGACTCATGCGCTAGC
>JBBDWN010000024.1:0-7693 GCA_040902855.1 Acidimicrobiia bacterium
CGATCTCAGCCCGGGTCGACGTCGCCGATCGAAATCAGGCGGTAGGCCCGCACCGGCATCTCTTTGCCCTTCAGCTCCAGATCTCCCAGCGGTTCGACGACCGCCTCTCCGGCGATCGCCTCGTAGGTGGCCGCCCCGATCACGACCGTCCCCGGCTCCGCCGCCCCTTCCAGCCGGGCCGCCACGTTCACGGCGTCTCCCATCACGTTGAAGCTGCGCATCCGGTCGCTGCCGATGTTGCCGACCAGCGCCGGCCCGGTGTTGATGCCGATCCGAAAGCGCGGCCAGGTGGGATTCTGGCTGGCCAGCTCCTCGATGGACTGCTGCATCGCCAGTGCCGTCCGAGCCGCCTGCCGGGCGTGGTCGGGCTGACGGGCCGGAGCGTTGAAGACGGCGAGCATGGCATCGCCCACGAACTGGATCACCGTCCCGCCGTGATCGAGGACGTGGGGGACTGCCGCACCGAAGTAGCGGTTGAGCACATCGACGACCTCCTCCGGGCTCGACCGTTCCGAAAAGCTCGTGAAGCCTCGGAGGTCGGCGAAGAGCGCCGTCACTTCGAAGACCGCCCCGCCCAGAGTCGCCTGGGTGGGATCGGCGAGGAGGGTGGAGGCCACGTCGGGAGACATGTACTGGCGGAACAGGGTGTCCAACTGGGAGTACAGCCGGGAGTTCTCCAGAGCGATGGACAGTTCGGCGGTCAGTGTCTCGAACACGGCGCGATCGCCGTCGGAGAGCCGGCCGCCGGGCCGAAGGAACTCGACGGTTCCCGCCTGCTTGCCTGCCACGACGAGCGGATGGCTGGAGTGATCACCACCGCCCTCCCATGCACCGGTGGCCAGTCCCGACGGGTATTCCATCGTTCCGTCTCGCAGCAGGCCGATCCGCATTCGGTCCCGCCCGAAGGCGTCCGCGATGATCCCTACCACCCGACCCAGCATCTCGTCCTCGGTCTTTTCGACCCGGGCTTCAGCCCCCACTGACGCCAGCGCCCCCAGACGGCGGGTCTGATCCCGCTCCTGGGCGAGGGCCTTGGCGGCTCTCCCCAGCACCCGTGTCTGGCCCTCGGTGAGGTCGAAACGGGCGGCGAGGCCGGCGGTGATCAGGTCGAGGTCGTCGTCGGTCAGGCCCGCCTGTTCGGAGCGTTCGAGGGCTGAGGTGAGCACTTCGAGGGCGCTGCCCAGCTCGGTACGCAGCCGGGCGACGGTCTCCTCTGTCGCCACCGCGTCGAACAGCCCAATGGATGAACCCTCCCGCCGGAACTGGACGTAGGCGGAGTAGGCGACGTATCCGAAGGCGGCGGTCATCAGGACGTGCCACAGCCACCAGGACAGGCGCCAACTGGTGGAGAACACCACCGCCACCATCGACTCAGCCAGCAGGACGTAGGCGGTGATCATTCCGATGAGCATCACCGCCGGCCGACGGCGATGGATCAGGAAGTAGCGCAGGGCCGCAAATCCGAATAGTCCCACCGAGGTGAACGCCAGCATCGCCAGCGGCACGGATAGCGTCGCCCGGTCGGGTGGCGCATCGAGCGGGGGGACTTCGAGCAGCGACAGCGCCGCCCAGCCCGCTATCACCGCCAATAGGCCGGCCCGAATTCGCCGTTGATTGCGGACGACCGACGAGGCGCGGGCGGGTGTGAAGTCGGCCGAAGAGAGCGCCGCGAACACCGAGGCGATGCCGAGGCCCACCGGCGTCGCCACGAAGAAGCCGGTGTTCGGTCCGCTGACGAGGACGCCGGGGGTGGCGAGAGCGTGAAGGAAGAGGAAGCCGGCTGCGGCGATGAACGAGGCGGCGACGAGGATCAGCCGGGCATCGGAGTGGTCCCGAGCGGCGGATTGGATTCGCCATCCCAGGACGACGTTGGTCCCGGCCACTCCCAGCACGAGCCAGAAGTGGCTGGGCTGGTGCTCCCATTGGGCGTCGAGGTCCGGCTGGGCCAACAGCAGCCACAGTCCGAGGAGTGGCAGGGCGACATGGAGCGCCCACACCGCCGCCCGCACCGGCCCTCCCCTGCGGGCCAGGGACTGGGTGCTGTCTGCTTGCGGAGTACTGAACACACTCGGATGGTAGGAGTTGGCAGTGCGAGGTTCTCGACCATGAGTCCTCCCGACCGTCGCCGACGCCCTCGACCCGGCCACGACTTGCGCCTCCTCTGATGAGGTCAGCGTCGCGGTGCGGGACGCGCCGGCGGATCGGAGCGGGTATTGCCGGTGGCGCTGACAAGGCCGCGTTCCAAGGCGGTGAACAGGTCGAGGACGTCAGGGGCCTCGAAGACTCGGTACCGCTGCCTGCCGATATTGCGCTGGACGAGGATCCCGGCATCGACGAGCCGATTGACGGCGGCGCTCGCTGCAACCTTCGATCGGCCGACCAACCGCGACGCCGACTCGACGGTGATGAGCGGCACACCGGGGAGAACGCCGATGAGAAGATCAGCCGCCGAGTCGGTACGCAACGGACCGACACTGTCTCTCCACCGCGCAATCAACTGATCGATCCGGTCGGCGCCCAGATCGAGCCGGGGTCGCCGTGGTCGGCGTTGGGGTTGGGGTTGGGGAGGATCTGTCCGAGGTCGGTTTCGATGGCGAGGAGACGCCACCGTTCGGTGACGAAGGCAGTGGTCATCCCCTCGTTCGCAGCGTTTCCGGCGTCGACCGCCTCATAGGTTCGGAGCGTCCCGTCGGAATCCTCCACGGTGATCAGGGCCAGATCGACTTTCCGCACCCTGACCTGTTCCCAAGTCTCGTGGTCTTCCCATGCCAGACGAGCCTGAGTCGGATGCACCGACCGTCCTCGGCGGTCGGTGCCACTCTGCTCACTCATCGTGCGAATTTCCGCATCACGTGTGCCGACCATCCAATCCGGAGCTCACTTTGTGTAATCAATCGAGTCCTCCACCGCCTCGTACACCTCGGGCCCGAGCCAATGGCACCAGATGTTCATGCCTTTGACCGTGAGTCTGGGGCTGTAGACATCGGGTCGCTGCCAGGCGGCCACCTCGACCCGCACACCGTGCAGCTCGCTCGCCACCACCTCGAGAGCAGGCCGCAGATCGGTGTCGAGCGACATGATGATTCCCACGTCGTACCAACCCTTGACAGCGCCCATCACGAAGTCGACGGCGAGGGATACGTCTATCCCCTTCTCTTCGGCCTTGGACCTCGGATAATCGGACGGATACCGAAGCGGTCGGGTCACCACGGTCGTGCCGATTTCCTTCGACCAGGCGTCATTCTGAGCACGGGCGGCTCCGTAGCCCTTGCTGTCGAACTTCGGAGATGGGATCCCTCGATACACTCGGACCCCGCCCAGCGTCCGGTCATAGGGGCTTGTCTCGACCAGATATTCGCCTACGCGCCGCGGGTTGAACTGCCCGTCCCAATGCCAGAGCGCGGTGGTGTCGTAGAACGAGTCCCGGGCCGCCCAGTAGCTGTTCTGATAGTCGACGAACAGCATCACGCGTTGGCTTGGCACCGTCGCCCCGTGAAAAAATAAACCCCGCGAGTGCGGGCAATGCCCGGACCGCGGGGAGAATTAGGTGTCAGCGTATCGGGTATCCCGCCAGATGCCAATAGCGCTGACGTCATTCATCCTCCAGGAACTTGTCGGCTTCCATCATCCGGGCGAACCGCTCCTTGCGGCGGTACGCCAGTGACGACTTGGAGACCTGGTCCCACATCTCCTTGGTGCCCTGGGCGGACTTGTCCCAGTCCCGACGGTTGGAGGCGGAGAACCCGAGACGCCCACCTTCAGCGAACGAGTCCTGGTCTGCGCCGAGGAACACGAATACCCAGCCGGCCACCCGCCGCGCCTCGATCAGACCTTTGACCGCCGCCAGCGTGTATTCCTTGCTGGCGTTCTCCAGACCGTCGGTGATGATCAGCACCACCTGGTCTTCTTCCTCCCGTCCGAGCTGGGACCGTTCTGCGATGCCGGCGTCGATCCGGGCGATCATCCGACCGACTGCATCCAGCAGCGGGGTCAACCCCCGCGGCAGATACTTGCGAGCATCCAACCGAGCCGTCTGCAGGTCCTCGCCGTCGATGAGCACCTCGAACGGATCGTCCGCGTCGAACTGCACCAGGCTGATCCGGGCCGATCCTGTTGCCTGCCGCTGTTCTTCCACGAACGCCTGAAACCCTCCGATCATGTCCGAGGCGATCGACCTCATCGACCCCGACCGATCCAACACCACCGACAGGTTCACCGGCGCCGTCTTCGTCACTTCCTGACCTTCAACCTGGCTCTCCGACTGACCTTCAACATGACCTTCCACACTCTGTTCCATACACCCACTCCTTTCGTTTCCACCATCACAGACAGGTACGACAGAATTCATCGCCGCCAGCGACAGGTCCGGCATGGCCGCCGGCCGGATCGCCGGGCCGCCGACATCGCCACCCGTTCGATCGCCCCGACGACACCACCCCGGTTCGCCACGATGTCCTGTCCCTTTCGCAACGCTTGGCAGTTGCGGACGAGGTGGAACGCTCGTCCACCTTCGGAGACCCACACCACCGGCTGATCACCAGACGGACACAGCGGACACCGCCCGATAATTCCGTGCTTGCGACACACACCCATTCGCCACCTCCATCACTCGAGCCGACTGACACCGGCCCTGGTGGAGAGGCTCTCTACGGGATGACCGAGCCTGCCGTCAAGACCCGGTCACGGGTTCCCAACCCCTTCGGGGTTGGGAAGAATTTTTCGCGAACTACTCCGGAGAGGCGCCGTCATCCTGTGAGCCATGCGCATCGCAATGGTTCTCGACCCCGGGGACTGCAGCAGGGCGAGCCGATGGCCGGGGTCGCCTGACTTTCGGTCATCGTCGGAATGCTGTTATGATGTGCCATCATGCGTACGCAGATCGCCCTCAACCCTGAGCACCATGCCCAGGCGAAACAGAAGGCGGCGCAGATGGGCATCACCATGGCTGAATACATCCGCCGCCTGGTAGCCCGCGACCTGGACTCCACCGCTCCGGAAGCCAGCCCGGAGGCGATTATCGGGATCGGCAGGTCGGGCGGCAGCGACATCGTGCGGGAATCGAAGACGAAGATCATCGCCGACGCCGTCGCCTCCCAGAACGCACCCACTAGGTGACGGTCTTCGTCGACACATCCGCCTGGTACGCGGCAGCAGATGCAGACGACCGAAGCCACCAACGCGCCGCCTCGCTCCTCCGGGAGTTCTCCGGTGACCTCCTGACCACCGATCACGTGCTTGTCGAGACCTGGTACCTGACACGGGCACGCCTTGGCGCCAGTACCGCCGAGCGTCTCCTCGCCGAGATACGTGCCGGCATCGCCCGGATCGAAAACACCGAGCTGTCCGACCTCGAAGTTGCCGCCGCCATCGCCGATCGATTCTCGGACCAGGACTTCTCGATCGTGGATCGCACGTGCTGGTCGGTCATGCTGCGTCTCGGCGTTCATGAGGCCATCGCCTTCGACCGCGACTACTCCATCTTCCGACACGGCCCGCGAGCGGATAGAGCTTTCGTCGTACATTCGTGACGTCGCACGCAGGGCCGGGAAGCCGTCATAGACGTAGGGCACTCATGGCGACGGTCAGACGGCCGACCGCAACATCTCGGTCTCCCGGCGATCCGGTGCGGAAGGCGCAGTCCAGCCCCCCTTCCGGTGTCACCTCCACGGTTCGTCCGACGGCGAGCCTCTCAACGGGACAACTACTCGATCCGTCAAGTGTCGACCCCGGAATCCCAACCTCTTGGGGTTGAGATTGAACCTTTCGCGACCTGGCGCTCGACCCAGCCCGTCCCCCGCTTTCGATAGCACATAGGCTGGGAAGCGCCCGCCAACGAAGGCACACCGCGTGGAACGGCTCGCCCTCTACCTGCAAGACGCTCATCCCATCTCCGACGGGATCGGTTTCGCCCGTCACGCCGAGGCGAAGAGGTTCGAAGCGGTGTGGCAGGCCGACTCTCGGCTGGTGCGGGACGCCACCATCCCCATGGCTGCGTTCGCCGCCACCACCTCCCGGATCAAGATCGGAGCCGGCGTGGTCGACATCTGGTCACGGAACCCGGCGCGGCTGGCCTCCACCTTCGCCACCCTCGACGATCTCGCCCCGGGCCGCATCCTGCTCGGGGTGGGGGCATGGTGGGATCCCCTGGCCTCCAAGGTGGGGATCGAACGGCGCAAGCCGCTGGCCGCGATGCGGGAAGTGGTGACCACCGTCCGCGCCCTGCTGGCGGGGGAACAGGTCGAGTTCCACGGCGAGCATGTGACGATGGACGGGGTGGAACTGGACTACATGTATCAGGAACGCCAGCCCAAGGAAGTCCCCATCTACATCGGCGCCACCGGCATGCAGATGATGGAGTTGGCCGGGGAGATCGCCGACGGCGTGGTCCTGAACTATCTCGTCTCCCCCGACTACAACCGGCGGGCCCTCCAGCACCTGGAGCGGGGGGCCGAACGGTCGGGTCGCTCGCTGGACGATGTGGACCGTCCGCAGCTGATCGTCTGTTCGATGGGGCCCGACCGCTCGGTGGCCCTCGATTCCGCCCGCATGCTGGTGACCCAATACCTGGGTCAGCAGCCGCATCTGATGCAGGCATCCGGCGTCCCTCAATCCTTGCTCGACGAGATCGGACGGGTCCTCACGTGGCCGGCCACTCCCGCCCAACTGGCGGAGGCGGCCCGGCTGGTCCCGGACGAGGTGGTGCAGATGTTGTGCGCGGCAGGAACCCCAGAGGAATGTGTCGAGAAGGTCCAGACCTACCTCGACACCGGTTGCACCTGCCCGATCCTCTACCCGCTCGGCCCCGACGTCGGGCTCATGATCGACACCTTCGCCGCGATGCTCTGAGCGGGACGAGGGCCGCCCCTGTCCGCGATCTCGATGCGGCCACCCGCGAACCCGTCGACCCCCTGGGAACTCAACCCGGCTCGACGTCGCCCATCGACACCAGGCGATAGGCCTGTACCGGCAGTTCCTTCCCATTCAGTTCAAGTCCGGTCGGCATCGGCAATTCTGCAGGTGATCGGGGGAGGCCGCAGCAAACGACATCCTTTAGGCGCGCTCACTCCGAAGGCCAGCCAGCCACCGCTCTGTCTCCACCGGCGACCGAAGGCGAACGACCGGCGGCGCACTCAGATCAGCCTCCCATGCGGCGATTCGACTTCGCTTGCCGGTGAAGCTCCGGAAATGCCACACGAGGATGGAGTCCGAGGAGAAAACCTTCCGCCACGTTTCGATGTTTCCGTTGCACACCGTCTCGCGTGTGAACGCCCGTCGCATCGTCCGTCGGAAAAGCCGGATGAAAGAAACCCAACGTGGGTAGTCGAGGGCCACGACGAGGTCCGCGCGGCAAAGCACGAGATCGCGCCAATGCCCGTAGGCCGTGTCGAGGACCCACGCTTCCGAGGCGACGAACTCAGCAACCATGCAGACCTGTTCGTCCACCCGACGTTCGACCCAGCCAGGCAACCATCCGACTTCGTCGTCCATGGAGTGCCACGGCAAGCCCGTGATCTCGCCGATCTGACGGGCCAACGTCGTCTTACCTGACCCTGTCACGCCGTACACGAGGATGCGACGGGGGCGTTTCATCCGACCCACAGTATGCGGGAGGCAGACTCCCCTACCTGTCGCACCAATGTCGCGCTCACCACTTGAAGAAGCCCACCCATTCGCCACCTCCATCACTCGAGCC
>JBBDWN010000025.1:0-44958 GCA_040902855.1 Acidimicrobiia bacterium
GCCCCCCTCGGCCTCGCAAAGCCTCGGCCACTCCCCCCAGCACTCCCTCGCAAAGCCTCGGTCGCGGGGGGAGAGAGTGCCTACCGGGCGTCGACGGGGGTGTAGTCGCGAGCGGCGGGGCCGACGTAGACCTGGCGGGGGCGGAAGATACGGCCTTTGGGGTCGACGTTCATTTCTCGCCACTGGGCGATCCATCCGGGGAGGCGACCCAACGCGAACAGGACCGTGAACATCTCTGTCGGAAATCCCATCGCCCGATAGATGATCCCCGAATAGAAGTCCACGTTCGGATAGAGCTTCCGCTCGACGAAATAATCGTCCTCCAGTGCCACCTGCTCCAGGTGCATCGCCACCTCGAGCATCGGGTCGGTCACGTGCAACTGGTCGAGCACATCGGCCGCGGCCTGCTTAATGATGCGGGCGCGCGGATCGAAGTTCTTGTACACCCGATGTCCGAACCCCATCAGCCGGAACGGATCGTTCTTGTCCTTTGCCCGTTCCACGAACGAGTCGACCGTCTCGCCTGATTCGGTGATCCGCTGGAGCATCTCCAGCACTGCCTGGTTGGCGCCGCCATGCAGCGGTCCGCTGAGTGCGTGGATACCTGAAGCGACGGACGAGAAGATGTTTGCCTGACCGGATCCGACGAGGCGGACTGCCGACGACGAGCAGTTCTGGCCGTGGTCGGCGTGGAGGATGAGAAGCACTTCGAGCGCTTTGACGACCACCGGATCGATCTCGTACTCCTCGGGTGGCACTGCGAACATCATGTGGAGAAAGTTCGCCGAGTAGTCGAGGTCGTTGCGCGGATACATTGCCGGCTGGTGAGCGCTGTACTTGTAGGCCAAGGCGATCATCGTCGGAACTTTGGCGATCAGCCGTCGGGCGGAGATGTCGACGGATTCCTCGTTCTTCGGGTCGAGTGCGTCCGGGTAGTAGGTCGCCATCGCCGAGACACCGGATGCGAGGATTTGCATGGGGTGGGCGGCATGCGGAAACGCCTCCAGGAGGTACTTCATATCTTCCCGCAGCAGCGTGTGACGTCGAATCGAGTCCTCGTAGTCGGCCAGTTCTGTGGCGGTCGGAAGCTCGCCGTAATTGAGCAGGTAGGCGACCTCGAGGAAAGACGACTTTTCGGCGAGTTGTTCGATGGGATAGCCCCGGTACGTCAGGATCCCTTCTTCGCCATTGATGAAAGTGACCGAACTCGGGCTCTCGGCCGTGTTGCCGAACCCGCGATCCAGCGTCACCAGACCGAGCTCCGGGCGCAGCGCCGAGATGTCGAATCCGCTGTTTCCTTCGGTTGCCTCGGTGACCGGAGAGGTGATCTCCTTGTCGCCGTGACGGATTGTCACCTCGGGCATTTCGTTCCCTTCGTTCAACTGGCGGACTCCTGGGCGGCTGCGATGATCCTCTGGGCCTCCTGGTGGGGAACTTCCTCGTAATGGTCGATTTCCACTTCGAAGCTTCCCCGACCGCTCGTCATCGAACGGAGGTCGATCGCATACCGCTGCACCTCGGCCAAGGGGACCTCTGCAGTGATGACCCTGAGCGAGCCATCGGTGTCCATTCCCAGAACCCGGCCCCGCTTGGCGTTGATGTCGCCCATGATATCCCCGGTGTGATCCTCCGGAACCCGCACCGTCAGGCGGGCCACCGGCTCGAGCAGAACGGGGCGCATCTCGGCTGCTGCGGCCCTCACCGCCTGGATGCCTGCCATGCGAAACGACATCTCGTCGGAGTCGACCGCGTGGTACTTGCCGTCGTATGCCTCCGCGCTGATGTCGACGACCGGATAGCCGGCGAGGATCCCGCGTTCGAGTGCCTCCTGGATGCCTTTGTCGACGGCGGGGATGAACTGCCGAGGGATGCTGCCGCCTTTGATGGCGTCGACGTACTCGTACCCGGTCCCCCGTGGTCTCGGTGAGAACCTGACGAAGGCAACCGCGTACTGTCCGCGTCCACCCGACTGCTTCTTGTGTTTCCCTTCGGCCGCCGCCGTGGCGGTGATGCTCTCGCGATACGGGATGGTCGGGGCATGCGTGTCGACTGCGACGCCGTACTTGCGGAGGATGCGTTGGAGCGTGACGTCGAGGTGCATGTCGCCCAGGCCGGAGAGGATCGTCTCGTGCGTTTCCGAGCGTCGCTCCACGGCGATAGTGGGGTCTTCCTCCAGCGCCTTTGCGAGCGCGATCGACAGCTTCTCGTCGTCCTGGTTGGAGCGAGGTTCGATCGCCAGTTCCATCACGGGTCGTGGATACGGGACCGTCGCCAGTCGGACGTCTGAGCCGGGGCTGCGCAAGGTGTCACCGGTGGTGATGCCGTCGATCTTGGCGACAGCGCCGATGCCTCCGGCGAGGATCTCTTCGGCGTCGGTGTGATCCTTTCCTTGCAGGCGGAAGAGGTTGTGCATTCGGACGGTTTCGCCTCCTGCCACCTCGAGATGCTGGTCGTGAGAGACCGAGCCGCGGTACACCCGGAACATCGAGATCTTGCCGAGGAAGGGGTCGGAGACCGTCTTGAAGACGAAGGCTGCCGTCGGACCGTCGACGGTGGGGCTCAGATCGCCCGAGTCCAGTGGCGGGATAAGCCGTTCGAGCGGATTGGGGGCGAAGTCGACCAGGAACTCGCCGAACAGGTCGATTCCGACGAGCTTGGTCGCCGATGAGACCAGCACGGGGAAGATCTCGGCGTCGAGCATCCCCTGGTGAATGGTCTTGACGACGACGTCCCTTTCCGGTTCGACGCCCTCGAAGTACGCCTCCATGAGCGCCTCGTCGGACTCGACCACCGACTCGATGAGAGCCGTGTGGGTGGAGGCGATGAGTTCGGCGACTTCCGGAGGCGTGTCGATGAGCGTTCCGGTCTTGGCGCCACCGTCGTACCCGTAGCAGCGTCCCGAGACGACGCGGGCAACACCCGTGAGGGAAGCCTCTGACCCGATGGGAACCTGAACGGGGGCGACCCGCTTGCCGAACGCGTCGCGGAGTTGGTCGAGGGTGCGTTCGAAACTCGCACGTTCCCTGTCGAGCTTGGTCACCATGATCGCTCGCGGGATGCCCTCCTCTGCTGCGGCCCGCCACATGAGCTCGGTCCCGACCTCGACCCCGTCGACCGCCGAGACGACGAAGAGGGCGAGGTCGGCGGCCCTGAGTGCGGCGCGCGCATCGCCTGCGAAGTCGGCATACCCGGGGGTGTCGATGAGATTGATGCGGTGACCGTGCCACTCCACGATCGCTGTGGAGAGCTCGAGTGAGATCTTGCGTTCCTGCTCTTCGGGGGTGTGATCGAGGATCGAGGTGCCGGCGTCGACGGAGCCGAGACGCGTCGTCACGCCGCCGACGTAGAGCAGTGCTTCGGCAAGGGAGGTCTTGCCGCTTCCACCGTGACCGACGAGAGCGACGTTGCGGATCTTCTCCGGGATCACTGGGTACCTCCTTCGATGAATCGGAACATCGACCCTAGACCTTGCATGAGGTACCTGAGCCTGGGAACCGGCACATCTGGGAGGCGATCACGGCGTCGTGGTAGCTTCCCCGTCATGATCGACATGCGGGTTCGACCCAAGGTCCAGGGAATTCTCGAACCCATCGGACGATTCCTCGGTCGGCTGGGCGTGACCCCGACCTTCATGACGCTTTTCGGTCTGTTCGTCGCGATCGGCGGTGCAGTCCTGATCGGCACGGGCCAGATCATCGCCGGGGCGCTCGTCGCGCTCGCCGGAGCGGCGCTCGACGGTCTCGACGGCTCGGTCGCCCGCGCCGCAGGCAAAGTCACAGAACGCGGCGGGTTTCTCGATGCGACGGTGGACCGGCTGGGCGAAATTGCGGTCTTGACCGGTCTCGCCGTGAGTCAAAGGGGGGAGGTCAGGATTCTCCTGCTCACTCTGCTCGCTCTCGGAGGGTCGATGTTGGTTCCGTACATGCGAGCGAAAGCCGAGGCACTGGGTATCGACGGCCGGGGTGGGTTGATGGGCAGAGCCGAGCGGGTCCTGCTGCTGACGATCGGGATGCTCACCGGGTGGATCGAACCGATGCTGTGGGTTTTCGTCGCTGCCTCGTGGTTCACCGCAGGTCAGAGATTCTGGACGACCTACGACCTGATCGAGAACTGACCGTGTTGGCCTACCTGGCCATGCGCGTGGGCACCGGGATCGTCGGTCTCCTCCCGTTTCGGACCGCAATCGCCCTGGGACAGATTGCAGGGAGACTATTCGGACGCTTCGGGACGGGCCGGCGGACGATGGTGGAGCGTCATGCGCGCCGGCTGGGGATTCGCACAGAGGACATCCCATCGCATGTGTCCGCCGTGTTCGCCGCCTACGGCCGCTACTGGGCCGAAGCGTTGTGGATACGGCCGAAGCGTCGCACGTTCGTCGACGCCCGAACGACCGGCGAGGGCCTCGACTATCTCCAAGCGGCCCACGACGACGGGCGGGGCGCCATCGCCGCGCTTCCGCACATGGGGAATTGGGAGTATGCGGCCACCGTCGGTACGAGACTCGGACTCACGGTTGTCGCCGTCGCCGAGAACCTCCGCAACCACCGGATCAGGGACTGGTTCCTGGGCCTGCGATCCTCGATGGACATCGGGATCGTGCTCGCCACCGGCGGCTCCCAGGTGATTCGCGAGTTGGAGACGGTGATCGGAGCAAACGGAGTGGTGGCGCTCCTATGTGATCGGGACCTGAAAGGGAAGGGCGTCGAGGTCGAATTCCTCGGCGAACGGACGACGATGCCCGCTGGGCCGGCCTCGCTGGCTCTCCGCACAGGCGCACCGATCCTCCCCGTTGCGACGTATTTCACCGAGAACGGACACCACGTGGTGGTTCGCCCGCCGATCGAGATTCCTGCAGGCACGGACAGGACCGAGCGAATCCGGGCGACCACCCAGATCCTCGCCAAGGAACTGGAGTCGCTGATTCTGGCTGCGCCGGAACAGTGGCATCTGGTGCAACCGAACTGGCCGAGCGATTTCGAGGCGATCGGTTGAGGGTCGCAGTCGTGTGTCCGTACGACCTGGGCCTGGCGGGTGGCGTCCAGCAACTGACGATCGAACTCGTCGACCGGCTGGGACGGTCCGGTCACGACGCCTGGTTGGTCGGTCCGGGACATCTCGCGGGTGCCCGTTCGGTGGGATCGACGGTGAGGATCCGCGCGAACGCGTCGTCTGTCCCCGTCGCTCTGGGTCCGAAGGTCGGAAAGCGGGTTCGAACAGCGCTGACCGGGGCGGACGTCGTTCACATTCACGAACCTCTGATCCCGCACGTCTCCTGGGCGGCCCTCCGGACCTCCATCCCCAAGGTGCTCACCTTCCACGCCGACGCTCCCGGCTGGGCGAGGGCGCTCTATCGAACCCTGGACCGACCGATCGGCCATGTCATGCGGTCATCGGTCGTCACGGCCGTCTCGCCGGTTGCCGCGGCCTCGGTTCCGCCGCGTTGGGGGCCTGTCGACGTCATCCCCAATGCGCTGGACGTGGCCGCCTATGCCCAGGATCGGGAGCGGACGGAGTCGCGTGTCACCTTTCTCGGGCGCGACGATCCGCGCAAGGGTCTTGATGTCCTCTTGGGAGCGTGGCCCGCCGTGCGGGCGGCGGATCCTCGCGCCGAGTTGGTCGTGATCGGCGGAGTTCGGCCCGAGGCACCGGAAGGCGTGCGATTCGTCGGTCGGGTCGATGAGTCCACCAAACGTGACCTTCTCGCGTCCACGACAGTCCATGTGGCACCCAATACCCGTGGCGAGAGCTTCGGGATCGTGGTCGTCGAGGCGATGGCAGCGGGTGCAGCCGTGATCGCGTCGGACATTCCCGCCTTCGTCGACGTGATGGGCGGAACCGGGGTTCACGTACCGGCGGGTGACTCGCCGGCGCTCGCTGCGGCGATAGTCGACTTGCTCGGCGATCGCGCCCGCGTGGCGGCTGTCGGCGAGGCGGGAAGGCGGCGCGCCCAGGAGTTCGACTGGTCGAAGGTCACGGAAAGGTACGTGAGCGCGTACGCGCGAGCCGTCGGATGAACTGGGCGGCGCCAGCGGTACCATTCGGATCCACCCAAAGGAGCAGTTGTGGAACGAGGGACTGATCTGGTCAAGCGTGGGCTGGCCGACATGCTCAAAGGCGGGGTGATCATGGACGTGGTCACCCCGGCACAAGCGCGGGTCGCCGAAGAGGCGGGCGCCGTCGCGGTCATGGCTCTGGAGCGCGTGCCTTCGGACATCCGCCGGGATGGCGGAGTCGCCCGGATGTCCGACCCTTCCATGATCCAGGGAATCCAAGAAGCGGTGTCCATCCCGGTGATGGCCAAGGCACGGATCGGCCACTTCTACGAGGCGCGTGTGCTGGAAGCTCTCGACGTCGACTACATCGACGAGTCAGAGGTGCTCACGCCGGCGGACGAATCCCATCACATCGACAAGTGGGCTTTCACGACGCCGTTCGTGTGCGGTGCCAAGGATCTCGGGGAGGCGTTGCGGCGCATCGGCGAGGGTGCGGCGATGATCCGTACGAAGGGTGAGGCCGGAACAGGCAACGTCGTAGAGGCGGTCAGGCACATGCGCGAGATCACCTCCGGCATCCGGTGGCTCACCACGCTCGGCGACGAGCAGATCATGACCGCTGCCCGAGACCTGCGGGCACCCTACGCCCTCGTCAAGGAGGTGGCAGAGACGGGCAGGCTCCCTGTCGTCAACTTCGCCGCCGGGGGAATCGCCACGCCCGCAGACGCCGCGCTGATGATGGCGCTCGGAGTCGATGGGGTGTTCGTCGGGTCCGGGATCTTCAAGAGTTCCAACCCCGAGCTCTTCGCCCGGGCGATCGTCGATGCCACGACCAACTGGGAGAGCCCCGAGATCGTCGCCAAGGTATCGGCCGGGCTCGGCGCCGCCATGCCCGGCATCGAGATGAGCGCGCTCGCCGAATCGGAGCAGCTCGCACGCAGAGGTTGGTGAGTCGATGCCGGTCGTGGGCGTCCTCGCATTGCAGGGCGACTTTCGAGAGCATCTGAGCGTCCTCGCCGGACTTGGTGTGCAAGCTCGTCCGGTTCGTCTGCCCGAACACCTCGCCGGTGTGGACGCACTCGTGATGCCCGGCGGGGAGTCGACGACAATCGGCAAGCTCGCCGTGCGCTGGGGACTGTTCGAGCCGCTCAGGGATCTCATCGGAGGAGGTCTTCCCACCTTGGGCACCTGTGCGGGGCTGATATTCGCTTCGTCCGGCGTCACGGAAGGGGACCAGCACCTGCTCGGAGTTCTCGACGTCGTCGTCCAGCGCAATGCGTTCGGGCGGCAGAACGAGTCGTTCGAGGCGGACGTCGACGTCGAAGGGCTCGACCGCCCCTTTCACGCCGTATTCATCCGCGCCCCGTGGGTGGCGAAGGTCGGGGGTGCGGTGGACGTGTTGGCGACCATCGACGACCATCCGGTCATGGTGCGCCAGGGGTCGATCCTCGGTGCGTCGTTCCATCCCGAACTCACCGACGACACTCGCATCCACGAGATGCTTCTCGACCTGATCTGAACGAGGAACACAATGGCCGGACATTCCAAATGGGCGAACATCAAACATCGAAAGGGTCGCCAGGATGCGGCGCGGGGCAAGCTCTTCGCGAAACTCGCCAGGGCCATCGAACAGGCTGCTCGCGAGGGTGGTGGCGACCCGACGATGAACATCTCGCTCGCCAACGCCATCGCCAAGGCGAAGGCGGCCTCGATGCCGAACGACAACATCGACCGGGCGGTCAAGCGGGGCTCGGGCGAAGGCGGAGACGCCGTGGCATACGAGGAGACGTGGTACGAAGGGTATGGGCCTGGTGGTGTGGCGGTGTACATCCACGTTCTCACAGACAACCGCAACCGCGCCGCCTCCGACGTGCGGGCGACGATGACCCGCAACAACGGCAATCTGGGCGAACCGGGATCGGTTGGCTATCTGTTCAGCCAGCGCGGGTTGATCGTGGCTCGGGGTGACGAGGACACCGTCATGCTGACCGCCCTCGAATCGGGTGCAGACGATGTTCGCGAGTCGGGCGATTCGTTCGAGATCGAATCGGCGCCCAACGCGCTTCAGGCATTGCGCGAGGCGCTCGAATCCGCCGGGGTGGAGGTCGAGTCTGCAGATGTGACGCAAGTGCCGTCGACGACCATCGCCGTCGACGCCGAAGGGGCAGGCAAGATCTTTCGACTGATCGACGCCCTCGAAGATCTCGACGACGTCCAGGAGGTCTTCGCCAACTTCGACGTGTCTGACGAGATCATGGAGCAACTCGCCGGCTGAGCCCCCCGGTCGGAGACGGCTCGTCTTGAATGGGTGGATGCGGACACTGCTCCTCGTCATACACATCGGGGCGGCTGCCGCCTGGTTCGGGCACAAGCTCACCATCCCCCGAGAGATCCGCAGTTCGCTTGCCACCGGTGGCGGCGTCGCTGAGGCGATGGTGCAGCGTCTCTCGGTCACGGCTCGCCTCGGAATCTCGTCCGCCGTCGTCACCGTCCTGAGTGGGATCGGACTCCTGTGGAGCGCAGGGTGGACCGCGTCGGCGGTCCTCGGCGTCGGGATCATGGCGGCGATCGGCGCCATCGCTCTCGGCGCCGGCGCTGCCCGTCCCGCTTGGGCCGGGCTCGCTTCGGCCGTCGAGGAGGGGGACCTGGCGCTCGCGGGCGCATTCGGCCGACGCTTCGCACGCTTCCTCCACCTCGAGAATCTCCTGTGGCTGGCGGCCCTTGTGGCGATGGTGGCCGGATGACGGCCGGTGACACGGAACTGTCGGGCCAACGCTCTACCCTGTCGTACACATGTTCGTCCTTGGTATCGATCCTGGTCTGACCCGGACCGGCTACGGCCTCGTCCGCCGCGGTCGCGTGCTCGAGGCTGTTGCAGCAGGTGTCATCCGCACGGATCCCGAGCAGTCGATGGCATCGCGGCTCTTGGAACTCGAACGCGATCTGTCTGGTGTGATCGCCGAGCATCAGCCCGAGGTCGTCGCCATCGAACGAGTCTTCACGAACAAGAATCGGCAGACGGCCATCTCCGTCGGGCGGGCGTCGGGCGTTGCGATGGTCGTGGCAGCCCGGGCGGGTCTGCAGGTCGCCGAGTACAGCCCCAACGAGGTGAAGCTCGCCGTCGCGGGTGACGGGTCTGCGTCGAAGGCGGCCGTGGCGTCGATGGTGGCTCGACGACTGACGCTCGGCGCATTGGGTGGTCCGGCCGATGTGACCGATGCGCTGGCAATCGCAATCTGTCACATCCAGAGCATCCGGCTCCCGGCGAGGGCGCAGCGATGATCGGCCAACTCCGGGGCAAGGTGGCAGCCATCGAAGGCGACAGGATCGTCCTCGACGTCTCCGGCGTGGGATACGAGATCCACGTGACGCCGAAGACGGCCGCGGCAGTGGGACAGCCGGGTGACGAAGCGACCATCGCCACCCATCTCCACGTACGTGACGACGCCCTCGTCCTGTATGGATTCTCGACTTCCGGGGACCGCGAGCTGTTCAAGATCCTTCTGGGCGCGCAGGGGGTCGGACCGCGCGTCGCGCTCGGCATCCTCGGGGTGTTCTCGGCCGATGCCCTCAGACGGGTGGTCGCCTCCGAAGACGTCGATGCGTTGATCCAGGTTCCCGGTATCGGCAAGCGCACCGCCCAACGAATCGTGTTGGATCTGAAGCCGCGCATCGCCGACATGGAGGCCGACATCGTGAGCGGTGCCGGGAGTCAGGTTCGGCAGGCGCTCGAACAGTTGGGATACTCCGCTGCAGAAATCAGGGAAGCCATGACCGAAGTCGACTCCGACGCTGCCGTCACCGAACAGATCCGTTCCGCGCTCCGGCTGCTCGGCCGATGAGGGAGGAAGGGCTTCTGGGTGTCGCGGTCGATCCGATCGACGATCCGTTCGAGATGACGTTGCGGCCGGCGTCGCTCGACGAGTTTGTCGGACAGCAGATGGTGAAGGAGCGCCTGCGCATCTCAGTGGAGGCCGCTCGCGCCCTGAACAAGCCACTCGATCACGTGCTGCTCTCCGGACCGCCCGGCTTGGGCAAGACATCTCTGGCCTGGATCATCGCCCACGAGTTGGGTGCGTCGATCCTGAAGACGTCAGGCCCTGCTTTGGAGCGGCCGGGTGACCTTGCCGCCATCCTCTCGAATCTCAATCCGGGCGACGTCTTTTTCATCGACGAGATCCACCGCCTGCCGAGGCAGGTCGAGGAAGTGCTCTATCCTGCGATGGAGGACTTCGAACTCGACATCGTGCTCGGCAAGGGGCCGGCTGCCAGTTCTATCCGTCTCGACCTGCCCCCGTTCACTCTGGTCGGGGCGACCACCCGGATCGGAACCGTGTCGGCACCTCTCCGCGACCGCTTCGGACTGGTCGAGCGCATCGACTACTACACGGCGGCCGACCTCGAACTGATCGTTCGACGATCCGCCTCCATTCTGGGCGCCGACGTCGACGACGGCGGAGCCAAGGCGATCGCCCGCCGCAGCCGAGGCACCGCCCGCATCGCCAACCGACTGCTCGCCCGGGTCAACGACTATGCCGTCGCCCGCGGCGACGGGACCGTGCGGGAAGGCGTGGCTGACGAAGCGCTGGCCGTCTACGAGATCGACAATTTGGGTCTCGACAAGGTGGACAGGGCGATCCTCGATGCGATCGTCAACCGGTTCTCCGGGGGACCGGTCGGGCTCGGCACGCTCGCGATCGCAGTGGGCGAGGAACAGGAGACCGTCGAGGACGCATACGAACCCTTTCTGTTGCAGCTGGGACTCATCCAGCGGACGCCTCGAGGCCGAGTGGCCACGGTCGGGGCCTACCGGCACCTGGGACTCGAACCCCCCACCTCAGGGCATCCGACGCTCGACCTCTGATGCAGGTCGAGGAGTTTCGATACGAACTGCCGGACGCGGCGATCGCCCAACACCCGGTTGAGCCGCGTGACTCGGCGCGATTGCTCGACACCCGTGACGGATCCGACCATCGCTTCGCCGACCTCGCCGCCCGACTCGAACCAGGTGATCTTGTCGTCGTGAACACCACGAGGGTGCGACATGCCAGGCTGGTTGGAAGGCGGTCGGAGACAGGGGGGAGGATCGAGTTGCTTCTGCTGACTCGACGACAGACCGGTGGTTGGAGCGCGCTGGCCGCCCCGGCTCGGCGTCTTCGGCCCGGCGTCGCCCTGGAGTTCGGCCCGCTCACCGCCATCGTCACGGATGGACCGGTCGACGGCATCGTCGGGGTCGAGTTCGACGACGAGGCACTCCTCGACTCGGTGGGCACGGTCCCTCTCCCGCCGTACATCACCGAAGAACTCGCCGATCCGGGGCGGTACCAGACGATCTTCGCCGACCACCCGGGCTCAGCCGCAGCACCGACCGCCGGGTTGCACTTCACCCAACGGGTCCTCGACCGCCTTGCTATCCGGGGAATCGACCTGGCCACCGTCGAACTCGACGTGGGGATCGGGACCTTTCGCCCGATCACCGCAGACCACATCTCCGATCACGTGATGCATCGTGAACGGTGTTCGATACCGCAGACGACGACGGATGCGATCGCGGCGGCGAGAGCCAGAAGCGGACGGGTCGTCGCAATCGGCACGACCACGGTGCGAACACTCGAGACGTTCGGCCAAGAGGATGGAACTGTCGTGACGGGTGAGACCGAAACCGATCTCTTCCTGCAACCCGGCAGTACGTTTCGGGTCGTCGATGTACTCGTCACCAACTTCCACGTCCCAGGATCGTCGCTTCTCGTGATGCTGGCAGCCTTCATGGGAGAGGGATGGCGCGATGCGTACGCCACGGCGCTGGATCGCGGATACCGGTTCCTGAGTTTTGGTGACGCCATGCTGGCGGAGCGCCGCAGGTGAACGCCGCGCCCTTCACCACGAGCGCGGTCGACGGCGACGCTCGCGCCGGTCTGCTTGACCTGACTCACGGCTCGGTGCAGACGCCTGCCTTCATGCCGGTCGGCACCCGGGCGGTGGTCAAAGGCCTCGACGCGGCCGATCTCGCCGAGGTGGGAGCTCAGATGGTGCTCTCCAACACCTATCACCTGATGTTGCGTCCCGGTGCGGAAGCGGTGGCCGCGATGGGCGGTCTCGGTGAGTTCCAGGGTTGGAAGGGGCCGACCCTCACCGACTCCGGTGGGTATCAGGTGTTCTCGCTGGACCCGACGATCACCGAAGACGAGGCCGTGTTTCGATCGACCTACGACGGATCCGAAGTCCGACTCTCGCCCGAGGAGGCGATGCGGGTCCAGCAGTTGCTCGGCGCCGATGTGGCCATGGTGCTCGACGTGCTCATCGGATTGCCCGCCGAGAGGGAGGCGGTCGAGTCCGCTCTCGAACGGACGTTACGGTGGTCGGAGAGGGCGCTGGCCGTCCACGACCGACCAGACCAGGCACTGTTCGGAATCGTCCAGGGCGGGGTGGACCCGGACTTGCGAGCGAGAAGTGCCCGCAAGACCGACGCTCTCGGTTTCGGGGGATTCGGGATTGGAGGATTGTCGGTTGGGGAGACGGCGACAGAACGGAACGTGGCGCTGGAGGCCACCTTGCCCGAACTCGCAGCAGACAAGGTGCGGTATGTGATGGGTCTCGGCGATCCGGAAGGGGTTCTCGACGCCGTCGCTCGCGGCTGTGATCTCTTCGACTGCGTCTGGCCGACCCGCCTTGCTCGCCATGGCAGGGTTCTCACCCCCGACGGTGACTTCAACCTTCGCCGTGCCGAGTATGCGATCGATCCGCGACCCTTGCACCCCGAGTGCCGGTGTCGGGCATGCACCCAGGTCGGAAGGGGCTATCTCAGGCACTTGCTCCTGGCCAAGGAGCTCACGGTGTTCCGCCTGCTCTCGATCCACAACCTCACCTACACGTTGGATCTCATGGCGCAGGTCCGAGCGGCGATCTCCGCCGGGAGGTTCTCAGACTTCTGCGGATCGGTTCGAGAACGGCGCTCGACTGGTGTCCTGGCGGGAGATGGGTAATCTCGCCGTTCCCCCGGGACCAGGAGTTGTCTCATCGTGTCCGAAATGATCGTTCTTGCCCAAGAAGCCACGGGAGGCGGCGGATCGTCGCTCTTCCTGCTGTTGATGCTCGGTGCCTTCGTGGTGCTCTTCATCCTTCCCCAGCGCAAGCGCAAGAAGCAGGTCGAATCCCTGCAGGCGGCGCTCAGCCTGGGTGACGACGTGCAGACCATCGGCGGAGTCATCGGCAAAGTCGTCTCTCTCGACGACGACACCGTCGTGATCGAGGTCGAGAGCGGCCGTCTCCGCTTCGCCCGCCGCGCGATTGCGTCGCGCTCCGGCCTCGAAGTCTGAGTATGGGCCGGCGCGTCATCGGTCTCGTCATCGTGCTCGCCCTTGCCTGGGGCGGGCTCGGGGCGCTGACGGCCGCCGGCATCACACCCCGGCTGGGACTCGACCTCCAGGGTGGGACCAGCGTCGTGCTCACCGCACCGCCTGACACCGACGAAGAGGTGCTCGAAGTTGCGGTCGAGGTCATGCGAAACCGAATCGAGGACATCGGTGGCGTCCAGGAGCCCGAGATCGCCATCTCCGGTGCCAACACCGTCGTGGTCCAACTTCCCGGTGTCGAGGACGAACGTCGAGCGCTCGATGCCATCGGTCAGACCGGTCAGCTCAGTTTTCGACCGGTGCTTGGTGAGACGCCCGGCGGCGTCGGTCCGCTCGCCGGTGACGAAGCTCCTGCGGGAATCGATCCAGTGACCGGCCTGTCCATCGAAGATGATCTCACCACCGAGTCCTATCTCGTCTACGAGCGACAGAGCTTCCTCACCGGCGAAACGGTGCCGGCCGTGCTCCACCTTGGACCGGCGCAGTTGCTCGGTGGCGATGTGGCGTCAGCGATACCGGGGTTCAACACCGCCAACGGGCAGTGGAGCGTCTCGCTCGGTCTGACAGGAGAGGGCGGGGACATATTCGCCCAGCTCACCGGGGAGGCAGCCCGCTTCGGGCTTGGCGATCCGCGCCGACAGATTGCGATCGTCCTCGACGGGGAGGTGCTGGCAGCACCGGAAGTCAACATCGACGTGAACCCGGGGACCGGTATCACGGGTGGCCAGGCTTCCATCACCCTGGGAGCATCGCCAGACGCCGAGCAGGAGGCACAAGACCTGGGAGTCGTGTTGCGATATGGGTCGTTGCCCGTGTCTTTCGAGCGATCCTCTGTGTCGAAGGTGTCGGCCTCCCTCGGCACGGACTCGCTCCTGGTCGGGCTCTATGCCGGTGCCGCCGGTCTGGCGCTCGTCGCCATCCTGCTTCTTGTCTTCTATCGAGCGCTCGGCCTGGTCGCTCTCGTCGGGCTCACCGTCTTTGGGTCCCTGCTCATCGGCATCTTCTCCGCGCTCGGGGCCCTCGAGAGCTTCGGACTGACGCTCACGTTGGCGGGCGTCACCGGGATCATCGTGGCGGTGGGCATCACCGCGGACTCCTACATCGTCTACTTCGAACGGGTCAAGGACGAGGTCAGAGCCGGGGCGGACATGGAAACCGCGGTCACGGACGGATTCAAGGACGCATATCGGACGATCTTGACCGCAGACACGGTTTCGCTGCTCGGGGCGGTGCTGTTGTACCTGTTGGCGGTCGGTGCGGTTCGAGGATTCGCGCTCGCCCTCGGAATCGCCACCGTTCTCGATCTCTTCGTCGCCCGCGTGTACACCAGGCGTGCCGTGTGGCTGCTCGGACGCTCCCGCCTCGGTGACGGCGGGGCGTTCTCGATCGCCGGTGCTGCCGGTGCGAAGGAGGTCACGCCGTGAGCATGTGGAGCAAACTCTCACGCGGCGAGACGACCATCGACTTCGTCGGACTGCGTCGCCGCTGGTTCGTCATCTCCGGAGTTCTCATCCTTTTGTCGCTGTTGTCACTGGGCGCACGCCAACTCAACTTCGGTTTGGAGTTCGAAGGCGGCGTGGCCATCCAGAGCCCCAACCCAGCGGGTGCCGACATCACCGAATTCCGAGACACGATCGGCGATATCGGGTTCCCGGATGCCCGGATCCAACTGGTGGACGACGGTGCAGGGGTGCTCGTCCAGACCGGTCCCCTCGCCCAGGATGACGAGGACCGACTGATCGACGCCATCACCGACCTCGCCGGCGTCGAGCGCGTCGACACGTCGTTGGACGCCGTCGGCCCGACCTTCGGGAGTCTCGTGGCGCGCCAAGCGCTGATCGCGCTCGGCGTGTTCCTGGCGCTCGCAGTGTTGTTCATCGCGTGGCGGTTGCAGTGGAAGATGGGCCTGGTCGGCATCGTGGCTCTCTTCCACGACATGATCATCACCGTCGGGGTCTACTCCCTGCTCCAGTTCCCGGTCACGCCGGCAACCGTGGTGGCGTTACTGACGATCCTGGGCTATTCGCTGTATGACACGGTTGTCGTCTTCGACCGGGTCGAGGAGTACACCGAAGAGTTGGGCGAGGATCACACCTACACCGAGATCGTCAACCGCGCCATGAACAAGGTGTTGATCCGCTCGCTCCTCACCTCTCTCACCTCGCTCGTCCCCGTCGGATCGCTTCTCTTCGTCGGGTCGATCTTGCTGGGAGCCGCCAGCCTGCAGGACTTCGCCTTGGCGCTCTTCGTCGGAATGGCAGCCGGAACATATTCGTCGATCATGATCGCCGGTCCGCTTCTCGCTGTGTGGCGAGAGAAGGAAGATCACTGGAGCGATCATCGCGCCGAAGTGATGCGGATCCGCGAACTGCGTGCCGCACGGGCGGTGGAGCCCGCCGCCGCCCCATCGCGACCACGGGTTCAAGAGTCCACCGAGCCCCGGCCGAGCGGAAGCGGGCCTGCGCCGCGTCCGCCGAAACGCGGTCGACGGTGAACCGAATGCGTCGAGGGCGATAGAATTCCGTGGTGGAATCGATCCGAGCACTGATCCGCGAGATCCCGGACTACCCGAAACCGGGAGTCTTGTTCTACGACATCACACCCGTCCTGGGAGACGGTCCGGCGTTCAGCGATCTCCTCCGACGAATGGTGGATCCGCACCGAGATGCAGGGATCACGAAAGTCGCCGGCATCGAGGCTCGGGGCTTCACCCTGGCTGCGCCGATTGCCCGCATGCTCGGCGCCGGTTTCATCCCCGTGCGCAAGCCCGGGAAGCTCCCGTACGACACCAATCGCCGGACCTACGACCTCGAGTACGGAACCGACGCGCTCGAAGTCCATGTCGACGCCGCCGGTCCGGATGACCGGGTGCTTCTGGTGGACGACGTCATCGCCACCGGAGGAACAGCCGCCGCGGCCGCCGCGCTGCTGGGCGAACTCGGGTCTGACGTCGTGGGACTGAGCGTGTTCATCGAATTGACGTTTCTCAACGGACGGGACCGACTCGGGGATCTTCCGCTACATGCTCTCCTCGAGTACTGACCCGCTCGACTATCGAGATGTCCTGGCGGAATACGTCCGTCACCATCCCGGCGCGGAGACGACGGTGCTCGAAAGGGCCTACCAGATGGCCGCCCGTGCGCACGCAGGACAGATCCGAAAGTCGGGGGAGCCGTACATCACCCATCCGGTGGCGGTCACTGCGATCCTCGCCGGGTACGGACTCGACGAGGCGACCCTGACGGCCGGATTCCTCCACGACACGATCGAAGACACCGACATCGGCCTCGAGGACATCGTTGCCGAATTCGGTCAGGAGGTGGCGTTCCTCATCGACGGCGTCACGAAGCTCGACCGGCTCGAATACGACAGCCCGCAGCAGGCACAAGCCGCGACGATCCGCAAGATGGTCGTGGCCATGGCTCAGGACGTCAGGGTCCTCGTCATCAAGCTCTGCGACCGACTCCACAACATCCGCACCGTCTCGGCTCTGCGGGGCGAGAAGCAGGAACGTGTCGCCCGAGAGACGCTCGACATTTACGCCCCTCTCGCCCATCGTCTCGGCGTCCAGGAGATCAAGCACGAACTGGAGGATCGTTGCTTCAAGATCCTCTATCCGGACCGTTTCGCCGAGATCGAAAAGCGCCTGCTGGAACGTGCGCCCGAGCGGGATGTCTTCATCGAGAAGATCGTCCAGGAGCTCGAAGCCATGGTCACCGATGCCGACATTCGCGCCGACATCTCCGGCCGACCGAAGCACCACTATTCGATCTACCGCAAGATCGTCGAGTCCGGTCGTCCGTTCGAGGAAATCCACGACCTCATCGGCGTCCGCATCGTGGTGGAGACCGTTCAACAGTGTTACGGCGTGCTCGGACTCGTCCACGCCCGTTGGATGCCGGTATCGGGTCGGTTCAAGGACTACATCGCGATGCCGAAGTTCAACTTGTACCAATCGCTTCACACGACGGTGATCGGTCCGGACGGAAAGCCGCTGGAAGTTCAGATCCGGACCCAGGAGATGCATCGGTTGGCCGAGGCTGGCGTCGCTGCCCACTGGCGGTACAAGGAGGGCAGGGAGGCGACGACTCTCGAATGGGCGGGAGGCCTGCAGGCGCTGCAGGGTGAAGACGACCCCGAGGAGTTCCTCGACTCGCTCAAACTGGATCTGTATCAGGACGAAGTCTTCGTGATGACACCCAACGGCGATGTCAAGACCCTCCCGCGGGGTGCCACCGCCGTCGATTTCGCCTACGCGGTCCATACGGAGGTGGGGCATCGGTGTGTCGGGGCGAGGGTGAATGGCCGGCTGATGCCGCTCTCGACCCGGGTCGAATCAGGAGACATCGTCGAAGTTCTCACGTCCAAATCTGCGGACGCGGGTCCGTCGCGCGACTGGCTCAAGTTCGTCCGGACGTCTCGCGCCCGGTCCAAGATCAAACAGTGGTTCCTGAAGGAACGGCGCGAGCTCGCCGTCGTCGAGGGTCGCGATCAAGTGATGACCGCCCTTCGCAAGGAGGGGTTGGGGCTCGGTGCGAACGAAAGGGAGGCACTGTTCTCCGAGGTGGCCTCGGAATTCGCCAAACAGGACGTGGCCGGGCTGATGGCGGCAGTGGGCCAGGGCGAGGTGGGAGTCAACACTGTCGTCCAGCGGATCGTCCGGTCCGTCCGGCCAGAAGAGGACGACGAGGACCTCCTTGCGCCCGTCAAGCCGAGAAAGTACTCGTCTGCCGGTCCCGGAATCATCGTCGAGGGCCTCGATGACATGATGGTGCGAATCGCCCGATGTTGTGCCCCGGTGCCCGGTGACGGGATCGTCGGATTCGTCACCGTTGGCAGGGGAGTGTCGGTCCATCGGGACGACTGCACGAACCTGAATTCCCTTGCCGACGAACGAAGGGAACGGATGGTCGAAGTCGGTTGGAGTGCGGAGCGGGTCGGGACCTTCGCAGTGTGGGTCCAGGTGGAGGCTTTGGACCGGACCAAGCTGCTTCGAGACGTCACGGAAGTCATCTCCGATCTCGGCGGCAACATCACCGCCTCGTCGTCGATCACAGGGCGCGATCGGATCGCCATCCTCCGCTATGAGGTCGAACTGTCGGATCCAGGATCGGTCGACAAGCTGATCAACGACCTGCGCGGGGTCGACGGCGTCTTCGCCGCCTTCCGGTTGGTGTCCGAACCCACGGATTGACGGGTATTCGGGCGGATTGACCCTTCAGGGATCGGCGGCTTGAGCCGATGGGACCACACGACAATTTCAGGGGGTCCCTGCCGTGTTTCGGAGACTGCGTTTGCCCGGCAAGCTCGTGCTTGCCGCAGTCCCATTGGTGCTCGCTCTCATCGGAGTTTCTGCGCTGTACGTGCAGTCCGCCTTCGCGGAGGCTGATGAAGAGCTGGCTGCTGTGCAACTGGCGGCCGTCTTGGTCGATGTTCGCAACACGGTCGATGCGCTGGCGATCGAGGCGGAAGATCCGCCGACTCACGCTGCTGAGACAGATGCACGGCTGACCGAGCTCCGTAGTTCGGTGAACGCGGCGGATGCTCCCCCGCTCGCCCGCCAGTTGGACGCCGCAGTCCGACGGCTCGCTCTCGTGCGCGCCGGGGCGCCTGAGGGCGACTTCGCAGGCTATGACCAGGTCGCAGGCGACCTCCTCTCCATAGCTTCGCTCGTGCCCGCCGAGGTGGCGAACAAAGAGTCGGCGCGCGCGCTGGAAGGCGTGTCAGCCATTGGCCGGGCTCGGCAGGTCGCTCGCGTCCAGGACCGGGCGATCACGGTGTCGTTCCCGTTGAACGAAGCCGATCGCACGACCCTCGAGCGGATTCGATCGTTGCAACTGGACTTCACCGGTTGGGTCGACCTCTTCCACACGGTCGCATCCGCCGAAGCCAGAACACTCTTTGCCCAGTCCGGAGCCCCAGTCACGATCGGCGGCGTGTCGACGCAGGTCTCTCGCGTCCTTACCGCCGAAATGGGGGTAGCGCCGATCTCCGAGGCGGACTGGAATCAACTGCTCGATGAGCGGGCCGAGACGCTCGGCGTCTTCGAGGAGCGGCTGACAGAGACGGTGCGCAGGTCGGCAGACGCCGCTGCAGCGCAGGCGGCTACTCGGGCGTGGATTGTCGTCACCGCCGCCATCGGTTCGCTCGTCCTGGCGGCCGTCATGACAGCCTTGATCTCCGGCTCGATCGTCCGCAGGGTGCGCGGGATCACCGAGCGCGCCCAGCACGTCGCCCAGGAACAGTTGCCGGCGCTCGTCGAGGCTCTTCGTGATCCGAGTGAGGACTCTGTGCTCCCTTCGATCCCACCCATGCGAGATCGGGGCGCCGATGAGATCGGCGACTTGGCGAGATCGTTCTCGGCCTTGCAGTCGACGCTCGAAGATGTCGCCGCCCAGCAGGTGGAGACATTACGGAAGGGCGTGGCCGACATGTTCGTCACCCTCGCTCGCCGGAACCGGAGCCTCATCGATCGACAGCTCGTACTCATCGACGAACTCGAATCCGACGAAGAGGATCCTGCCGCCCTCGCCGACTTCTATCGGCTCGATCACATGGCGACTCGCATGCGTCGCAACTCCGAGAGCCTGCTGGTCCTTGCCGGCAACGAGCCACCGCGCACGTGGCGCACGCCGCTCGGAGTGGACGATGTCGTGAGGGCCGCCATCGGTGAGATCGAGGACTACCGGCGAGTCGACGTACTCACCCTCGAGTCGGTGCAACTGAAGGGAACGGTGGTCGCCGACCTGTCCCACCTACTGTCCGAACTGCTCGAGAACGCAGCCCACTTCTCTCCGCCGCAAACTCGAGTGCGGATTTCCGGTCACTTCCACGAAGAGGGGTATCTGCTCACGGTGGCGGACCGTGGGGTGGGGGTACCCCAGTCTCGCCTTTCCGAGCTCAACGCTCTTCTCGAGAAGCCACCGGTCATCGGACTTGCGCTCGAACCGTTCCTCGGCCTCTACGTCGTCGCCATGCTGGCCAGGCGTCACGGGATCCAAGTCCGGCTCGTGCCCGGCGCACCGGGTATCTCGGCGAAGCTGCTGATTCCTCCGACGTTGTACGAGGCGGCCCCGGTTCCCGAGTCCATCGACGAGGCGCCTTCCCGACCAGGAGAGAGCGAGCCCCCCTTCGGTCGGCGCAGGACAGTGCCGGTGCCAACCCCGGCAACTTCACCGGCACCACCGGCTCCGGTTCCGATCCCCCGGTGGGGGCCACCCTCGAAAGTGACGAATCAGCAGCCACAGGTCGAAACCGGATCCGGCCCGGCGGTCAGTCCGGTCGAGCTTCAACCCGCCACCCTCTCGCTCGCGCAGCCCGAAGAGTCGACGGGCCCACCGGCTCTGCCCGCCCGAGTGCCGGTGGCGCCGAGCTGGAATGACGGGCCACACGCGGTCGGTGCGGACCTTCCCGTGCGCCGTCCCGGCAGCGCATTCGAGGCCGATCCGACGTCGGAGCGTCCGGTGGTCACCCAACCGGCTCGGACCCCGGACGCGGTGCGTTCCAGCTTCGGTGCCTTCCAGACCGGTCTTGCGGCCGGTCGGCGCGAAGTGTCTGAAGGAGATGAGGAATGACGAATGCAGCCGACAGCCTCAACTGGCTCATCATCCGATTCGTCGAGCACATACCGGCCGTCCGCCAAGCCGTCGTCGTCTCGAGCGACGGGCTCGCCCTCGCGGTCTCGGACGGTGTGGAACGCGAGGCCGCCGAACGACTGGCTGCTGTCGCCTCCGGTCTGATCGGACTCGCGTACGGCTCGGCAGGACGCTTCGGCGCCGGGGCAGTCAACAACGTCATCATCGAGATGGAGCGAGGCTGGCTGTTCGTCACCGGAATTCGCGACGGATCACTGCTGTGCGTCATGACCGCGCGCGATGCCGACATCGGAATGATCGGTTATGAGATGGCGCTGTTCGCAGACCGAGCAGGCGACGTGCTCACTCCAGAGGTTCGAGACGAGCTGAAGGCCGATCTGCTCGGGGGCGCGTGAGGTCATGACCGATCGAGCATCCGAAGGTCGGTTCGTTCGGCCGTACGCCATCACCGGGGGACGAACCGACGTCGAAGTCGACATCGATCTCGAGACACAGGTCGAGGCCACCCCAAAGGGTCTCGCCGCCCAGTCGCGCTATCGGTGGGAGGCCGCCCAGGTGATCGACATGTGTCGCCGACCCGTCGCCCTGGTGGAAGTTGCAGCGAGAATGGCGCTTCCGATCGGCGTCGTGCGGGTGGTGGTCGCGGATCTCGAAAAGGACGGAGCGATCGGTGTGCACCGGCCGGCTGACGGGGATTCGGTCTCGTACACGGAACTTCTCGAACAGGTGCTCGAAGGGATACGGAGTCTCTGATGAGGAGGACACCAGTCAAGATCGTGGTGGCCGGAGGATTCGGGGTCGGCAAGACGACCTTCGTCGGCGCCATCTCCGAAATCGAGCCCCTGCGTTCGGAGGCGGTTCTTACCGACGCGAGTGTCGGTGTCGACGATCTCAGCGACGTCACCCACAAGACGACGACCACGGTGGCGATGGACTTCGGGCGTGTCGCACTGGGCGACGATCTCGTGCTGTATCTCTTCGGCACACCGGGACAGGGGCGCTTTCACTTCATGTGGAACGAGCTTGCGCGGGGAGCGATCGGCGCTGTCATCCTGGCTGACACCCGACGCCTGGACGACTGTTTCGCGGCGATCGACTTCTTCGAGAGTCGCTCGGTTCCGTTCACGATCGCCGTCAACACGTTCCACGGGGCGCGATTCCATCAACTCGATGCCGTCCGCTCCGCACTCCAGATCCCCGACACGTCCCCGGTGGTGTACTGCGACGCCCGGGAACGACACGAGGTCCAGCGAGCGCTCATCGGTCTGGTCTCCCACGCATTGGAGCGAGCCCGGGCCGAAGTTCGCTCTGGCTGACGGTCGGTGGAAAAACGATGCCCGACGCGGTGACTTCTCGCGGTTCGACCGGGTCGGCGGAAGGGTCGGTGTCGAGTCCTTTGCGTTCTGCTCCTTCGACCGCCCGCGCCAACAGTCGCTCGAGTCGGGCGATCTCGGTGTCCAACTCGCGGACTCGGGCTTTGGCCGAGAGCTCGCGCTGCTGCATCGCTCGCAGAATCTCTCTGTGTTCCTTGTCGGCCGCCTCTGCCCTGGCGCGTGCATCTCGTTCGATCAGCTCAGCCTTGCGGCGGGCGTCTTCGGTAATGGCGCGACTCCGGGCTTCGGCCTCGGACCGGGCGACGCGCAGGATCCGATCGGCGGTCTCGCTTGCCTGCTGGATCGCGTGCTCCGGATCGGCTTCGATCGCAGGGGCTGTCGCTGTGACTGTGCGGAGTTCGGATTGCGCGTTGGCGATCGCCTGCTCGCGTGCCTCCTCCGCCTCTGCCAGGGTCGCGTCCGCTTGCATCCTCGCCTCCGTCAGGGTGCGCTCGGCCGTCTGGCGGACCGCCGAGGCTTCCTGCTCGGCGGCGATCCGAAGATCGTCGGCGTCGCCGACGATCCCGGCCGCACGCCGCTGTCCGTCACGGACGATGGATTGCGCCTCTTCCTGTGCCTTCGAGACGAGCTTCTCGGCAACGCGTACCAGGGCCTCGGCTTGAATCTTCGCCTCGGCCGGATCCATCAGCGCCGCCTCCGACCTCGTCTGTCTGGTCCGGGGGAAGCGCGGAACGCGGAAGTGGTCAACTGTTCGGTAAGGGGTGCGTGCGTGGTGAGTGGGCCGGACGCGGAGTACTTCACCACTCGCGCATCGCCGTCGTGGCGTCCATTCGTCCGGGACTCCTCTGCAGGTGGCGTCAGGCTGTCGAGATCGACTGAGACAGTCCTCGTCGCGGGCGCGTCCGGCGCCGGTTCTGCGTCTTCTTCAGCATGCTTCGCGCCTTGAAGTTGAGATTCGAGATATCCGATCCTGGCGAGAAGCTCCGCCTCGCGTTCGCGGAGCACTTGAGCCTCGATCCGATGAACACTCTCGATCTCGGCGGCTTCGGCGGCGACGCGAGCGTGGAGTGTCGTCTCCAGATGGTCGAGTTCGACCTGGCGGCCCTCTGCCTCACTTCTGGCCGACTCAGCCTCTTGCTCGGCGGCACGGAGGGTGTCTGCCGCCGCCGCCGAGGCTTCTGCGAGCACTGCGGAAGCCTGCTCCGTCGCTTCTTGGACGAGGACGACGGCGGACCGCCGTGCGTCGGCGAGGAGCGCGGCAATACGGGCTGTCTCTCGGTCCGTTTCGACCGAGGCCATTTCGACGAGAAGGGTCGGTGCAGGGTCGGCGATGTGCGGAGCGTTCTTGCCGCCGAGTCCGACCGGGGCGATGACAGTTTGGACGTCGTGTTCCATGCCGGAAGAGTTCTGTGCGAGAGACAACATGTTGAAACCATCGGCGTGTTCGCGCCCAAACCTGAGACATAGTGCGTAGGCCCATGTGATTACCGTCGGTCCTGATGCTGATCGACTCCGATGTCTTGTGGATGGCCCAAACCAACTGTTGGGTGCTGGCCCGTGGACCGGGTGAGCCGGCGGTCATCATCGACGCTCCTCCCGACTCCGAACGGATCGTCGCTCTCCTCGCCCGCCATCGGCTCAGTGCGGCCGCCCTGGTGTTGACTCACGGCCACGTCGACCACGCCGGAGGAGCAGAGGCCGTCGAGCGGTCACTCGGCGTGAAGAGCTGGGTCCATCCTGACGATGACTTCCTCACCTTGGCGCCGGAGGATCAACTGCGGGCGCTGTTCGGCATGCGGCCGCCCGGTGAGTACGGGGCGCCGATCAACAGAGTTGCACTCGCCGACTCAGACGTTCTCGAGGTGGCAGGATTCCGGTTGAGGGTTCGGCACACACCCGGACATACCCCCGGTCACGTCTGTCTCGAAGTCATCGATGAAGGTGTGCTGTTTTCCGGGGATCAGCTGTTCGCAGGGAGTGTCGGGAGGACCGACCTTCCGGGCGGTTCATGGGACCAGCTGATCGAGTCCATGCGCAGCCGGGTCCTCGATCTCCCGGATGACTACCGGGTCCTGCCCGGTCACGGGCCGGAGACGACCATCGGCCGCGAGCGCCGCACGAACCCGTTCCTGGTGGATCTCGACGACGGGCCGGCGAGGCGCGCCGAGTTCGGTGATTAGCCTCGTTCCGGTCCGCCCGACGATCCAGAGACCGGTCTCGCGCCCATGATTCCTCCCCGCACACCGCCCGGCATCCTCGAACTCCTTCCCGCCGAGCAAGCCACGTTCCGGCGCATGCTCGACACCGTCCGCACCACCTATGAGCGCTTTGGTTTCGTCGAGATCGAGACTCCCGTCTTCGAACGGACAGAGGTGCTGCTGACGAAGACCGGCGGCGAGACGGAACGCCAGATCTACTTCGTGCAGTCGACAGGATCGATGGACAGCGATGCCACCCCGGACCTGGCCCTGCGATTCGACCTGACCGTCCCCCTCGCCCGGTACGTCGCCGAACATCAGAACGACCTCGCCTTTCCCTTCAAGCGGTATCAGATCCAGCGCGTCTACCGCGGTGAGCGGCCGCAGCGCGGTCGGTTCCGCGAGTTCTACCAATGCGACATCGACGTGATCGGACGCGAGTCTTTGAATCTGCGCCACGACGCTGAAGTGCCCGCCGTCATCGCAGACGTGTTCACTCGACTCGAAGTCGGCTCGTTCACGATCCGCATCAACAACCGGTTGCTCATGTCGGGGCTTCTTGGCCAACTCGGGATCGATGGCGACCTGCAGGCGGCGGTCCTCAGGGAGGTCGACAAGCTCGACAAGCGGGATCCCGATGAGGTGAAGGCCGCGCTGGTGGGGCTCGGACTCTCCCAGGGTGACGTCGCCGCCCTCCTCGACTTGGTCGGGGTCCGGGTCCGGGGCGCTGATGACGCGATCGCCTCGCTGGGTTCGCTCGAGGCGAAGGACGATCGGGCACGACGAGGGAGAGAGGATCTTCGGATCGTGTTCGAGACGCTGGCCGCACTCGGCGTTCCCGACCAGGCCTATGCCCTCGACCTCGGGATCGCCCGCGGTCTGGAGTACTACACGGGGACCGTGTACGAGACCACCCTCGATGCTCATCCGGAGATCGGATCGGTGTGTTCAGGAGGGCGATACGACGATCTGGCGAGCCTCTACACGAATACCCGCCTGCCAGGCGTCGGGATTTCCATCGGGCTGACCCGGCTCTATTGGCAACTTCGGGAAGCAGGTGTGGCGGGTGCCGGTTCGACGTCGGTCGATGCGTATGTGACAGTGATGGACGACGAAGGCCTGAACCCCGCCTTGCGTCTGGCCACATCTCTTCGGGCGGCCGGGATCAACACGGATGTGGCGTCCGAGGCGGGACGTCTCGGCAAACAACTCAAATACGCCGACCGCATCGGAGCGCGCTACGCGATCATCGCCGGTGAGGACGAGCGGTCGAGGGGGGCGGTCACCGTCAAGGATCTGCTGGTCGGCGACCAATTCGAGTCCGCCCCAGATGAGTTGGCGGAGTCACTCAACCGAAGAATTCAATCAGGAGCATCATGACCGAGTACCGCACGGCCCACGCCGGCACCATGGACGAGAGCCGAATCGGCGATACCGTCACTATCGCCGGATGGGTCCAACGCCGTCGCGACCATGGGGGAGTGGCTTTCTTCGATGTGCGTGACGCATCGGGTGTAGTTCAGGTCGTGGCAGATCCGGAGACGATCCCCGAGGTGGGCGACCTCCGCATGGAGTTCTGCGTTTCGGTCACGGGCGAGGTGCGGCACCGTCCCGAAGGGACCGTGAACGCTGACCTCCCGACCGGCGACGTGGAGATCGGTGCGACCGCGCTCGTGGTGTTGAGTCCCGCCGACCCGCTCCCTTTCATGCTCGACGACCGTATCGACACCGACGAGCGCGTCCGTCTCGAATACCGCTACCTCGATCTGCGTCGGCCCTCGATGGCCGCCAACCTGCGGGCTCGCTCGAAGGCTTCGTCGGCTATCCGTCAGACACTGGAGGCCAAGGGGTTTCTCGAGGTCGAGACTCCAACGCTGATCCGGTCGACTCCGGAGGGCGCTCGCGACGTGCTGGTTCCGAGCCGGCTGCGCAAGGGCAGCTTCTACGCACTTCCGCAATCGCCTCAGCTCTTCAAACAGATGCTGATGATCGCCGGAGTCGAGCGGTACTACCAGATCGCCCGGTGCTATCGAGACGAGGACTTTCGGTCCGACCGCCAGCTCGAATTCACGCAGTTGGATCTCGAGGGTGCGTTCTGGGGACAGGAAGACGTGCTGGCGGTCGTGCAGGAGGTCATTGCGGCCGCGGTCAGGGCAGTGCGCGGGATCGAAGTGGAGACGCCATTTTTGACGCTCAGCTGGCGCGAGGCAATGGATCGCTTCGGATCGGACAAGCCCGACCTTCGATTCGGGATGGAGATCTCCGATCTGGGGCCGGTCTTCTCGACAACGGAATTCGGCGTGTTTTCGAACACGCTCGCAAACGGCGGCACTATCCGCGGAATAAACGCCGGAAAGATCGATTTTCCACGTTCACGCGCCGACGCCCTCACCGAAGATGCCAAAGCCGCCGGCGCCAAAGGGCTGGTGTGGATGGTGGTCGAGGACGACGGCAGCCTCCGATCTCCAGCCGCAAAATTCTTGACGGCACCCGAACAACACGAACTGGCCGCCGCTTTGGATGCCGCGCCAGGCGATGTCCTCTTGATAGTGGCCGATGGGTGGAAGACGGCCGTGACTGTCCTTGGTGGCCTTCGAAACGCGATCGGGAGGCCTACGGGCCACGACGATCTCGTGTTCTTGTGCGTCGTCGACTTCCCGATGTTCGAAGAGGACGAAGACGGAAAGATCACGTTCTCCCACCATCCGTTCACCGCGCCCCGCGACCTGGAGATCGCTCGAACGAGCCCGCTGGAAGCGACGTCCAAGGCGTACGACGTGGTTGTCAACGGGATCGAGTTGGGCTCGGGTTCGGTGAGGATCCACGATCCGGAGATTCAGTCCGAGGTGTTCGACATCCTCGGCATCGATCGCGAGTCGGCGGAGAGGCGTTTCGGCTGGTTCCTTCGTGCCCTTCGTTATGGGACACCGCCACACGCAGGATTTGCATTCGGCATCGATCGTCTTGTCATGGTGCTCCAGAACGAGACGTCGATTCGCGATGTGATCCCGTTTCCGAAAACCCAGACAGGATTGGATCCGCTCACGTCCTCGCCGAGTCCGGTCGACGACGTCCAACTCATGGAGCTCGGAATCCGGCTGAGACCGGAAGTGTCTGCCCCCGAGGAGACCTGAGTCCGCCGTGGACCTGTTCAGCGCCGGTGCCGAGCAGCGACGGGCCGCCGTCGCCCCTCTCGCCGCTCGCATGCGACCGAGGACCATCGACGAGGTTGCGGGCCAGCCCGGACTCCTCGCCCAAGGTGCGGCCTTTCGACGGATCGTCGAGTCGGGCCGGCCGATCTCCATGTTGCTGTGGGGTCCGCCCGGCACGGGAAAGACGACATTGGCGCGCCTGATCGCTCATCACGTGGACGCGGTGTTCGAGACTCTCTCTGCGACCAATGCCGGAGTGAAGGACGTGCGAGCCGTGCTTTCGGCTGCGCGCGAGCGGCTGGGATCCGATGAGCGTCGCACGGTGCTCTTTCTCGACGAGATCCACCGCTTCTCCAAGTCCCAGCAAGACGCCCTGCTCCCAGGGGTCGAGGACGGCACGGTGGTCCTCGTGGGCGCCACGACCGAGAATCCGTTCTTCGAGGTCAATTCTCCGCTGATGAGCCGGATGACGCTGTTTCGTACGGAACGGCTCGACGGCTCCGCCATCGCCGAACTGGTCGACCGGGCGCTCTCCGATTCCGAGCGGGGCCTCGGAGCGGACGGATTGACGATCAGCGAGGATGCCAGAACTGCACTCGCGACGCGGGCGGGTGGCGATGCCCGCCACGCCCTGACCGCACTCGAAGTCGCGGCGTCCCTGACGCTGGGGCGCGGAGCGGACGAGATCGACGTCGATGACGTGGCCGAAGCCCTGCAACGGCGGATCGTCCGATATGACAAGGACGGGGATGCGCATTTCGACGTCATCTCGGCGTTCATCAAGAGCGTGCGCGGTTCGGACGTGGACGCGTCCCTCTACTGGCTGCATCTGATGCTCGAAGGTGGCGAGGACCCCGAATTCATCGTCAGACGGCTGTTGGTCCTGGCGTCCGAGGACATCGGTCTGGGCGATCCGAACGCCTTGCTCCAAGCGGTCGCTGCCTCCCAGGCGCTGGCCTACGTCGGTTTGCCGGAGGCGGCATTCCACCTCACTCAGGCGACCATCTACCTCGCCATCGCCCCGAAATCGAACTCGATCGCCACCGCCATGGGCGCGACCCGGGCGCTTCTCGAGGACGGTCCCACGCCCATCGTCCCGCCCCACCTGCGGGACGCCCACTATTCCGGGGCCGGGTCGATCGGGCACGGAGCCGGGTATGTCTACGCCCACGACGCTCCCCATCACATCGTCAACCAGGCGTACTTCCCCGACGAAGTCGAACCTGCGGTGCTCTTCCGACCGGGCGAGGAGGGCAGGGAGGCGGCGCTGGGCGAGCGTCTCCGATGGATCGACTCCCAACTCGGGAAACCATCGCGGTGATCGCGCTTCCAGCCACAGTGAAGCGGACGCTCGACCTCTCCCGTGACCTCGCCGGTCTGGTCGGAGAAGTCGGCTCGCACCCGGTCATCGTCACCGACAGCCAGCTCGCAGCCGCTGGCGTCGCCGGAGCGGTCGAGTCATCTCTCGGCTGTGAGGTCATCACCGTCCCCCTTGGTGAACCGACATCGGAAACGGTCTCCGTGCTCGCCCATGCATTGAGCGAGAGCGGAGCGGACGTCGTCGTGGCCGTGGGCGGAGGAAGCGTGATCGACAGCGCAAAGCTGGCCGGCCGTCTCGTGGCGGATCCGAGTGGCCTCACACGCCGACTGCTGAGTGCGAACCCGTTTCCACCCGGCGCGGCAGTGGTGGCTCTCCCTACGACGTCAGGATCGGGCGCGGAGGTGACCCGCACGGCGATCGTGTTCCATGGCGGGCACAAGACATGGGCCTGGGACGAACGCCTCCGGCCGGAGCTCGCGGTGCTCGCCCCCGAACTCACCGCCTCGACCCCAAGGTCGGTTGCGGTGGCTGCCGGGCTGGATGCCTTCGTTCATGCGGTGGAGGCCGCCACGGGACAGCGGGCGACAGCGGAGATCACCAGACTCGGCTTTACCGCCGCCGGTGTCCTCCGCGACAACCTGCCGAACGCGATCGCTCATCCCGAGCGTGTCGACGCTCGCGTTCGGGTGATGGACGCCGCCACCGCGGCGGGTGTGGCCATCGATCAGTGCGGGACCGGAATTGGCCATGCGGTGGGTCACGCCCTCGCATCGATTGTCAGGATTCCGCACGGACTGGCGGTGATGTTGGGGTTCGCAGCGGGTCTCGAGTGGACGCTCGAAACGTCGGGTGACGCCTATCGGGGACTGGCGTCCGCCCTCGGCTCCGGCGTATCGGCCGACACTCTCCCGGCGGAGCTGGACATGCTTTTGGAAGGCGTCGGATTCTGGGCGGAGGTCGAGCGATACGCACCGCCCACGGCGGACCAGTTGGCCGACGAGATGGCATCGCCCGACCATCAGCCGATGTGCAAGAACAACGCCCGCGTCATCGGCAGCTCGGACCTCGCCGACATCGCCGAACTCGTCGTCGGGTTCTGGTCGCGATGATCGAATCGATCGTTGTCAGTCATCATCGGCTCGTCCTCGACCCTCCGTTCTTTGCGGCGTGGGATCCACAGCCCCGCCGGGCATTCCCCCTTGCAGTCGTGCGGGTCGTCGACGACTCCGGCGCGGAAGGCTTCGGGGTCGGAGATCCCCTGCGTGGGCTCGCCGACTACGAGCACCTGTTCGTCGGTGCGGATCCGCTCGATCTGGATCGGCACTCGGTCGTGCTCGACAACATCGCCTTTCTCGACGGTCGGCCGTGGCCGTTCGAGACGGCTCTCTGGGATCTCGCCGGAAAGCTGATGGATCGACCGATCTGGCAGATGGTCGGCGGCGCCACGAACACACTCGATCTGTACGCGTCCTTTGGGACCCACCGGGAAGCCTCTGGCACCGTCGAGCGAGCGCAGGCGGTGGTGGCGCGTGGCTTCCGGGCGATCAAGCTTCGATTCGGACGCCGCGACATCACAGCTGATCTCGCGGTCCTCGATGCCGTGATGGCAGCGGTGGGTCCGCAGATCGCTGTCATGGTCGACTGCAACCATGGTTGGCGGATGCCGTGGGACACATCACCTGCCGTCACATTCGAGGCCATCCTTCCCCTCGCCCGTGAACTCTCGGACCGCAAGGTCCACTGGATGGAAGAGCCGCTGCATCGGGGAGATCACCAGGGGATGGCAAGGCTGCGCGGTGAAGTCGGCGTGAAGATCGCCGGCGGCGAGATGACTCGAGAGATGCACGAGTTCGATCTGATGCTCGAAGCAGGATCGCTCGACGTGTATCAGCCCGATGCAGCCGTGACGGGAGGAATCGGAGGACTCCGACGGATTGCCGAAGCGGTCAGGGCGAAGGGACATGTGTTCAGCCCCCACACCTGGGGGAGCGGCGTCGCGCTCATGGCCAACGCGCATCTCACAGCGGGTACCGGCGGCACATCGTTCCTGGAATACCCGATCGACCCGCCCGAATGGACCGAGGAGCGACGGGACTTCGTCCTCACGAAACCGATCGTCTGCGACGGTCGTCTCGTGCTCGGCGACCGACCAGGGCTCGGGGTGATCCTGGACGACGATCGGTGTGCGGCGACACTGGTCGACGTGGCCAGGTACACATGACGTCCCGCACCGTCACGGTCGTACTCGTCGCGGGGTTCGTCGTCGCATGTTCGACGGGGGAGAGCGCGCCGGCAACATCGGTCACGATCGCCACCCCGACGACGACTACGACGACGAGCGTGGTCGACACCACGACGACGGTGACTATCACCACCAGCACCACGAGCCCGGAGACCACGACCACCACCGAGGCGTTGTCTCCCCTCCTCGGGCTCGCCATCGAACTGGTGACCGATGCGCTGTCCCAGCCCGTTCTGCTCCTTTCGCCGGTGGATTCGGACCGCCGCTTCGTGGTCGAGCGGATCGGATCGGTATGGGAACTCGACGATGACGGAACTCCTCTGTCGGATCCGTATCTCGACCTGCGGGATCGGGTGAACCCGGGAGGAATCGAACAGGGGCTCCTCGGAATGGCGTTCCATCCCGACTTCGCAGACAACGGCCGCCTGTTCGCGTACTACTACCACGGAGAGGACACGACCCGACTCGTCGAATTCCAAGCCGATCCCGACGCCGGCCGGGTGGACGCTTCGGCCGAGCAGTTGATGATGACGTTCGCCCAGCCCACAGTGCGTCACAACGGAGGCATGCTCGAATTCGGTCCGGACGGGATGCTCTACCTGAGCCTTGGCGAAGGAGGAGCGGCGTCGACGCACTCACAGGACCCGAACACTCACCTCTCTTCGATACTGCGCCTCGACGTCGACAACGGCGATCCGTACTCCATCCCTGCCGACAACCCGTTCGTCGACGGGGGCGGAGCGCCGGAGGTGTGGGCCTACGGTCTTCGCAATCCTTGGCGGTTCGCCATCGACGCCCCGGTTGGCGACATCTACATCGCCGACGTGGGTCATGAGCGATTCGAGGAGATCAACGTCGTCTCACTCGTCGAGTCAGGCTTGAACTTCGGTTGGATCCGGATGGAGGGGTCGGTGTGTTTCCAGCGCGGATGCGACGCCGCGGCCGAAGACCTGACCCTGCCCGTGCACGAGTACGGCCACGACGAGGGATGCTCAGTCACCGGGGGCAGGGTGTACCGGGGCGAGGCAATACCGGAACTGATCGGCACCTACGTCTACTCGGATTGGTGCGGCGGCTGGTTGCGGAGTTTCCGTTGGGACGGCACCTCCGCCATCGACCATACCGAGTGGCTGACCGACATCGGCCAAGTCAACAGCTTCGGGGTGGACTCTTCCGGCGAGCTCTACGTCCTCACCTGGGAGGGCGAGGTCGGCAAGATCGTCCCGGTGCGCGACGAGTAATCTCGGAGCATGCTCGACCGTCTCTCCTGGTTCGTGACAGGCCTCGTCACCGGGGGTGTGATCACCGTACGGGCACTTCGCCGACGGCCTCGGCCCCGTGACCTCAAGAGCGCCGCGCTTCAGACCTCCGCAGACATCCTCGATCTCGCCGCCCGGCTCGTCCAGCCTCCGCGTCGTCGGCTGATCCGAGTCCGCTGACCCCTGAAAAGCCTGCGGGCGGCCGCGACGAGGGCGTGTACCGTTGCCGGTCCAATGGACTCGACTTCAATCCGACGAACTTTTCTCGAATACTTCGCCGAACGCGGACACATCGTCCGGCCGTCGGCGTCGGTGATTCCGACCGATCCGACACTTCTCCTCGTCAACGCAGGCATGGTTCCGTTCAAGCCCTACTTTCTGGGCGAAGAACCGGCTCCGTATCCGCGGGCGGTGTCGGTCCAGAAGTCGATCCGTACGATCGACATCGACATCATCGGCACGACGGCCCGGCACATGTCGTTCTTCGAGATGATGGGCAACTTCTCATTCGGTGACTACTTCAAACCCGACGCCATGAAGTGGGCTCACAACCTCCTCACCGAAGGCTACGGACTCGACTCTGAGCGCCTTTGGTACACCGCCTACGAGCACGACGACGAGGCGGCAGAGCTCTGGCACACCCACGTCGGAATTCCGCGTGAGCGCATCCAGCGGGGAGGGAAGGACAACTTCTGGCAGATGGGCGTCCCGGGGCCGTGCGGGCCGTGTGCGGAGATCTTCTACGACCGGGGACCGGAGCACGGGCCCGACGGCGGACCGATCGGCGGGGGAGAAGAGCGTTTCGTCGAAATCTGGAATCTCGTGTTCATGCAGAACATCCAGGACCGCCCTTATCACGTCGTGGGCGATCTGCCGCGCAGGAACATCGACACCGGACTAGGCCTCGAACGACTGGCGATGATTCTCCAGGACGTTCCTTCCGGGTTCGACATCGACACGATGCGACCGGTTCGAGACGCGGCGGTGGCGTACACCGGTGTGGCCTACGGCGCCGACCCTGTGACTGACGTCTCGCTTCGGATCTTGTCCGATCACGGACGGACGATGAGCGTCCTGATCGCCGACGGCGTCGTCCCCGCCAACGACGGACGTGGCTACGTTCTGCGACGCATCATCCGGCGGGCGGTACGTCACGCCTGGCAGCTGGGAGGAGACGGGCTCGTGACGCCGAGGCTGGTCGAAGCGACCGTTGCCGCACTCGGCGACTGGTACACCGAGTTGGCGGATCGCCAGGACTTCATCGTCGACGTGGTGTCGCGAGAGGAGGACCGGTTCCGGCGCACGCTCGAGTCGGGACATCAACTTCTCGACTCCGAGTTGGAGGACACGGTTGGCGAGTTGTCAGGCTCTGTCGTCTTCAAGCTCCACGACACCTATGGATTTCCCATCGAACTGACGCGCGAGATCGCTTCCGAGCGGGGAACCTCAGTCGACGAGGAGGGGTTCACCGCCGAGATGGAGGCACAGCGCCAGCGCGCCAAGAAGAATTGGAAGGGCGGCGACGCGGCTGCGCTTGGAGAGTTCTACCGCTCGGTGATGGAGGACGCCGGTCCGACCGATTTCCTCGGTTACGAACTCGATGCTGCGTCCGGCAGGATCCTCGCCCTCGTCGTCGACGGGGAACAAGTCGAGTCGGTCGACGCAGGACGCGAGGTCGAAGTATTCCTCGACAGGACTCCGTTCTATGCCGAGTCGGGGGGCCAGGTCGGTGACACTGGCTCGATCTCTACCGAGACCGGCACTGTGGACGTCTCTGATACCCAGCACGCAGTCCAGGGGTTTCACGGGCACCGGGGCATCGTCCGCACCGGGACGTTGCGGGTCGGCCAGGAGGCGGACCTGGTGATCGACAGCCCGCGGCGGGACCGGATTCGAAAGTCGCACACCGGTACCCACGTGTTGCACTGGGCACTGAGGGACGTGCTGGGTGACCACGCGTCCCAGGCCGGTTCGCTTGTCGAGGCCGGACGCCTTCGCTTCGACTTCAGCCACTTCGCCGGCCTGAGCCGCGAGGAGACGAACGAGGTCGAGTCGCTGGCGACCCGCAAGCTGATCGCGAACCCGCACGTGCACACGGAAGTGACCACCCAGGACCGTGCCAAGGAAATGGGGGCATTGGCGTTCTTCGGCGACAAGTACGGCGACACGGTGCGAGTCGTGAAGGTCGGTGAGTTCTCCGTCGAATTCTGCGGCGGCACGCACACGTCCGCCGCCGGCGAGGTCGGCCCGCTCGTCATCCTCTCTGAATCGTCGATCGGATCGAACATCCGACGGATCGAGGCCCTCACCGGCGAAGCGGCCTACGACCACCTCGTCGACGTGCGCGGACACCTCGATCAGGCCGGCTCACTTCTCCGCGCACCCGCATCCGAGGTGCCGGATCGCATTCGGGGGCTTCTCGACCGGGTGGACCGGCTCGAAGACGAAATGGAAGCGATACGTGGGCAACGGCGCAGCGAACTTGCATCGGAGCTCTGCGGCGAAGCTGTCCCGGTCGGCGAGAGCCGGTCTGTCGTCTCTTCCGTCGGGGAGTTGCCGCCGGATCAGCTTAGGCAGTTGGCGATCGGAGTCAGGGATCGGCTCGGATCAGGCGTGGTGGTTCTCGGGTCGACCTCGAATGGCAAGGGTGCGCTGGTCGCGGTCGTGACGGCCGATCTCGTCGAGACCGGCGTGTCCGCGTCTGACCTCCTGGCGCCGGCGGCGCGGGCGCTCGGCGGCGGAGGTTCGCGAGATCCTGAACTCGCCCAGGCCGGTGGACCCCACGGGGATCAGCTGGCCCACGCGATCGACATTGCCCGCGACGAGGTCGGCCGGGCATTGGTGTGAGAGAGGGTCGCGTGCTCGCTTTCGATCCGGGTACGACGCGGATCGGGGTGGCGGTGAGCGACCCGCTTCGTATCGTGGCCAGTCCTCTCACCGTGGTCTCGGTCGAGGACTTCGAGGATCGGATCCGAACGCTGATCTCCGAATACCAACCGGCCATTCTCGTGGTCGGTCTTCCCGTGAGCCTCTCCGGCAGAGAGAACGCAGCGGCCGTTCGAGCTCGGGCATTTGGCACCCGCTTGGCCGAGATCACCGGGCTGCCGGTGGAGTTCGTGGACGAGCGATTCACGACCGCCACAGCGGAGTCGGCGATGCTGGAGGGAGGGGTCAAACGGCGAGATAGGCGGAGCAATGTCGATAAAGTCGCGGCAGCCGTGATTCTTCGGCACTTCCTCGACCGCCCTCCGCAATTCGACCGCGACCGATGAGAGAGAGATGACCCAGCCGCCCATCCCGCCAGCGCCTCCGATGTGGCGCCTCGCGCGCCCCGTCCTGATCGTCGCTGTCGTCGTACTCGCCGGATATGGGTTGGTGTCCGTGGCATCGTCACTCGGCGCCCGGGTCGGCGACGGGATCACTGCGAGCGAGGACGAGGAGTTCGCAGAGATCGAACCCGGCCGCAGGGTCGAGGTCGTCATCCCGCCGGGCTCGAGCGCAGAGGCGATCGGGGAGATTCTTCGCGACGCCGGTCTCGTGCGGTCGGCTTCACAGTTCGAGACCGCTGTGCGGGCGGCGGGAGTCGACGCCATTCTCCAATCGGGAACCTACGAGCTCATCACCGGTTCGACGCTGCAGGAAATCATCGACGAGTTGCGCGCCGGCCCCAGGATCGTCGTGTTCGACGTGACGATCAGGGAGGGCCTGCGAGTCACCGAGATCATCGATGTATTGGCGGAGGCCTCGGGGCTCGACCGGGCGGCTTTCGTCGCGGCGCTCCGATCCGGGCTTGTCGACACTGACCTCGTCGAACTGCCTGAGTCCCCGACTCTCGCTGATTGGGAGGGTCTGTTGTTTCCGGACACCTATCGCTTCAGCGAGGAGGCGACTCCGGCTGACATGCTCGGCAGGCTCGCAAACACGATGGAAGCGCGAATGGACGCCGTCGACTGGAGCGAACTGGAGGCCGCCGGCTTCACTCGCTACGAAGGGATCATCCTCGCTTCGCTCATCGAGAGCGAAGTGCGGGTGGCAGACGAACGCCCCATCGTCTCGTCGGTGTTGCGCAACCGTCTCGCCGATGGGGCCCGCCTCGACATCGATGCAACGGTGCTCTACGCCATGGATACTCGCGATCCTGCGGTCATCGACGTGGGATTCGAGTCCCCGTACAACACTCGCCTCGTTTCCGGCCTTCCACCAGGTCCGATCTCGGCGCCTGGACTATCGGCACTGAAGGCGGCTGCGAAGCCGGCCGATACCGAGTTTCGCTACTACGTCCTGGCAGACGAGGACGGTTCCCATGTGTTCGCGGTCACGCTCGAGGAGCACAACGCCAACGTGGCCGCGTCGCGAGAGGCCGGGGTCATCCCCTGACCTTCGGCGAGCGCGGTGTCTAGCGTCGCTCGTGTATGAATTCGGTCATTCCAACTCTTCTCTTCGCGCTCGGACTTCTCTTGGGTCCCAGCCTCCACCACTTGGGGGTCCGCGCCGGGGTTCGGCGTTCCTTCGACGGCATCGGGCCACGGTGCGAGACATGTGAGATCCGACGTTTCCCTCTCGCTCGATCCTGTCACCGGGGACATCCGGTTCGACGACGAGAGCCGTGGATCTGGCTGACCTCAGGTGTGCTGTTCTTGGCCGCCGGCATCGCCACGTCGAATGAGCGGCTGCTGCTGCCTGCCTACCTCTTGGTCGCGGCGGTCTCGATCGTCCTCCTGATCACGGACATCGACCACAAGTTGATCCCCAATCGTGTGCTGTATCCGGCGACGGCCGTCACTGTGGCACTCTTGGTTGTCGGCGCGCTTGCCGAGTCACGTGCGGATCGGCTCCTGCCCGCACTCATCGGTGGGGCGGGCTATTTCACGACGCTCTTCTTGGTGTACCTCGTGGCACGCGGTGGTTTCGGATTCGGAGACGTGAAACTCGCCTTCCTGCTCGGTGCCGTCACGGCGTTCCAGTCACAGCGGACGGCGCTGCTCGCCGTGTTCTTCACCGGCATCATCGGTGGGATTCCTGCCATCGTCCTCCTCGTGTCGCGCAGGGCGAAAGGTTCGGACGAGATGCCGTATGGACCGCCGATGCTGGCGGGCGCCTGGGCGGCGTTGGTCTTCGGCGAAGCGTTCGGCCGGATGATCGTCGGATGACTCAGAGCCGTTAGCCTCCTGGCGCATGCTCCGATTTCTCACCGCCGGCGAGTCGCACGGGCCTGCGCTCGTAGCCATCGTCGAAGGTTTGCCGGCCGGACTTCCGGTGCTGATCGAGGAGATCGGGAGCGAACTGGCACGCCGTCGGCTGGGTTTCGGGCGGGGCGGACGGATGAAGATCGAGAAGGACGAACTGGAGATCCTCGGCGGTGTCCGGCATGGTCGGACACTGGGATCCCCGGTCGCGATCGTGATTCGAAACACCGAATACGAAGAGAAGTGGGCCGAGGAGATGAGTCCCCATCCCGGGGAGCCGAAGAAACAACTGACAGCCCCCCGGCCCGGTCATGCCGATCTCGTCGGGATGATGAAGTACGACACCCATGACGCCCGGGACATCCTCGAACGGGCGTCGGCTCGAGAAACCGCCGCCCGCACCGTGGTGGGCTACCTCGCCAAGACACTGCTCGCGTCGATCGACGTGGCCGTTTTCAGTCATGTGGTCGCGATCGGGACAGTGTCCGCGCCGACGGATCGGTTGCCCTTGCCGACCGACCTCCCACGCATCGACGAGTCGCCTGTACGCGTCTTCGATGCAACGGCCGAAGAGGCGATGATTGTTGAGATCGAGGCCGCTCGGGCGGACCGCGACACGCTGGGCGGCGTGGTCGAAGTCCTGGCGTATGGGCTGCCTCCCGGTGTGGGGAGCCACGTGCATTGGGACCGAAAGCTCGACGGTCGGCTGGCCGAGGCCCTGATGTCGATCCAGGCGATCAAGGGTGTGGAAGTCGGGGACGGTTTCACGACGGCGACACGCCGGGGTTCGGACGCCCACGACGAGTTGCATGTGTCCGATGCCGGTCCCGTCCGACACACCAATCGGGCGGGCGGAACGGAGGGGGGAATGTCCAACGGCGATCCTCTCAGAGTGAGGGCGGCGATGAAGCCCATCTCGACCGTCCCACGCTCCCTGCAGACTGTCGATGTCGTGACGAAGGAGGCGAAGACCGCGTTCTACGAGCGGTCCGACGTCGTCGCTGTCCCCGCAGCCGGCGTGGTCGCCGAACAGATGGTGGCGATCGTCCTCGCCCAGGAGATCCAGCGTCAGTTCGGCGGAGACACGGTGGACGACCTTCGCCGCGCCGTTTCGGCGTATCGGACTCGTCTCGAATCCTTCTAGTGGACGCCATCAAGATCGCCGAAACCTCAGAGGTCGTTTTCGGCCCCTTGCACGACGTGCTTCCTGAGCGCGTCGGGAGGGATGCGGCGGTATTCGTCACCCAGCCCGGAGTCGCGTCCGATGTCACCGCGAGACTGCTCACGGGTGCGGGCGACATCCGCACGCTGGTTCACGTCATCGCGGATCGCGAGGAAGCCAAGGAGCTCGAGTCGGTGGGGCGAATCTACGACGCTCTCGCCGACTTCAACCTGGGCCGTCACGACACGCTCGTGGGCGTGGGCGGCGGGGCCGCGACCGACGTCGCCGGATTCGTTGCTGCCACGTGGCTGCGCGGGGTGGAGTCAGTTCTCGTGCCGACAACGCTCCTTGCGGCGGTTGATGCCGCCATCGGCGGCAAGACCGGAATCAACCGGCGCGGCAAGAACCTCGTCGGAGCCTTCTGGCTGCCCAGCCGAGTGTGCATCGACCTTGACTTGCTGGCACAACTCCCGGAGTCCCTTCTGCGCGAAGGGGCAGCCGAGACGCTGAAGGCGGGGCTTCTCGCAGATCCGGAAATTGTCACCGAATACGAACGATCGGGGCTTGGCGCCGACCTGCGCGTCGTGGTCCCTCGTGCCGTTGCAGTCAAGGCTGATGTGGTGAACGAAGACCTGACCGAGCAGGGCCGGCGTGCAATCCTCAACTTCGGGCACACGATCGGACATGCAGTCGAGGTGCTGGCGCCGATGGCCCACGGTCATGCGGTCGGTGTGGGGATGGTGGCGGCAGCAGTGCTCTCCCACGCCCGCTACGGCTTCGACCACCGGTGGCTGACCGCGCTCATCTTCGAGCTCGGACTGCCGGTGGCGGCGTCCGGGGTGTCACTCCGGGCGGGTCTCGATCTCGTCCAACGCGACAAGAAGCGCACCGCGGATGGCGTGCGGATGGTTTTGCTCCGCTCCGTCGGAGATCCGGTCGTCGAATCCGTCTCGACCGAAGAGCTCGAGATCGCCATGCGGGCTGTCGGACTTTCCTGAGGAGCGAATCCGGCAGGTACCATGCCGAATTCGACACCACCTCGTCTGCCAGGTGCACGAACACTTGAGCGCGATGCCCGCCCCGACATTCGGATGGATCATGATCTCGACGAACGACGTACGCCCAGGAATGGCCCTCGACCTGCCCGATGGTCTCTTCTCCATCGTCCATTACGAACACGTCAAGCCCGGCAAGGGCAGGGCGTTCGTGCGAATGAAGCTGAAGAACGTCGAAACGGGGCAGGTCCTCGATCGCACGTTCCGGGCGGACGAGGACGTTCCACAGGCGTTCATCGACCGGCGTGACCACCAGTTCCTGTACTCCGACGATCTCGGGTATCACTTCATGAACCTCGAGGACTACTCGCAGTTCGCACTCACCGCCACCGACGTTGGCGACGCGTCCGACTTCCTTCTGGAAGGGATGACTGTCGTCCTGGCGATGTACCAAGGGAATCCGATTGGCGTGGAACTCCCCACCGCTGTCGAACTCGAGGTGACGTATGCCGAGCCCGCAGTGAAAGGCAACACCGTCTCGGGTGCCACCAAGCTCGTCAAGGTGCAGACCGGGATCGACGTCCAGGTGCCTCTCTTCGTCGAACAAGGCGACCGCATCAAAGTGGACACCCGGTCGGGCGAGTATCTGACGCGCGTGTGACCGAACCTCGCGAACGCGCCGTTCAGGAACTGTACGAGGCCGACCAGGTCGATTCTTGGGAAGCTCCCTCCGACCTCCAGGGTCGAGCTTTGCGGCTCACCCAGGGCGTCCTGGGACATCGAGATCAACTGGACGAGGCCATCGCTGCTGTTGCCGATCGGTGGACGGTGGATCGCATGCCGGTGGTCGACCGGGCGGTGCTCCGCTTGGCGCTCTACGAGCTCAGGTTCTGTCCTGATGTGCCGACCGCAGTCGTGCTCAACGAGGCCGTCCGCATCGTCAAGGCATTCTCGACCGAGCACTCCGGTCGTTTCGTCAACGGCGTCCTCGCAGCCCTCGCCAGGTCTGAGCGACCCCAATGAAAGGACGCGGCGCCGTCTGAAAGGGCCCGCGTTTGGGCGGTCGCCGACCGGCTAGAGTCGCCGCAGACCTTTAAAGCCGGTCCTGTGAGGCCGGGAAGGAGACATTGATGTCGCACATCTCGCCGCGGGGTTTGAAATGCCCCGTGTGATGGATGCCGAGTATGTCGACCGTGCCATCCGCCGCATCGGGCACGAAATCGCCGAGCGCCATGCCGGAGCCGATGACGTCGTGCTGGTGGGCATCCACACTCGAGGAGTCCCCCTCGCTCGCCGCATCGCCGACGCCGTCGGCGCAATCGAGAACACGAGGGTCCCGGTGGGCGAGCTCGACATCGGGCTGTATCGCGACGATCTCGCGACACGCCCCACCCCTCGGCTCGCCCGGACGGATGTTCCGGCGGACCTGACCGGCCGGACCGTCATCCTCGTCGACGACGTGCTCTTCACCGGCCGGACCATCCGCGCTGCCCTCGATGCGATCAGCGACCTGGGGCGACCGGATCGGGTCGAACTCGCAGTGCTCGTCGATCGCGGCCATCGGCAGCTGCCGATCAGACCGGATTACGTCGGGAAGAATCTTCCTACTTCGCCCGCTCAGCGGGTCGCCGTACGGATCGACACCGTCGACGGCGAAGCCGGTGTCTGGATCGAGGACGAATGAGGCACCTTCTCTCGATCGACGACGTGACGGCGGAGGAGATCACCGAGCTGCTGGACCTCGCTGACGGGTTCGTCGAGATCCTCGCCCGCGACGTTCCCAAGGTCCCGACGCTCCGCGGCAAAACGATCGCCCTGCTCTTCTTCGAGAACTCGACGAGGACCAGGCTCTCCTTCGATCGGGCGGCCAAGGCCCTTTCCGCCGACGTCCTGACGTTTACCCCCGGTGGCTCGTCTCTCGCCAAAGGCGAAAGCCTGAAAGACACCGCACTCACGCTCAAAGCGATGGGCCCCGATCTCATGGTCGTGCGCCACGGGATGACCGGTGCCCCCTGGCGGGTCGCCGATTGGACCGGCCTCCCTGTCGTCAACGCCGGCGACGGCGCTCACCAGCATCCGACGCAGGCGCTGCTGGACGTCCTCACCGTTCGGCGTCACTTCGGCGGAGTCTCCGGACTGTCGGTGGCCATCGTGGGCGACATCAGACACTCGCGGGTGGCCCGGTCGACGGCTGGCGCCCTCATCGCGCTGGGTGCCTCTGTGACGCTGGTGGCTCCCCGCACACTCTTGCCGGTCGACATCTCAGACTGGAATGTTGCATCCGCCGACTCTCTCGACGAGGTGTTGGAGACCCTCGATGTCGTCTATCTGCTGCGGATCCAGCAGGAACGGGGAGGGGGCGACGTGTTTCCGTCGATTTCGGAGTATGTCGGGCGTTTCGGACTCACCCGGGATCGTGCCGCTCGGCTCCGAGACAGCGCGGTCGTGATGCATCCCGGACCGATGAACCGGGGCGTGGAGATCGACCCGGCGGTCGCAGACGGGCCCAGGGCACTCGTCGCAGAACAAGTGTCGAACGGCATCGCAGTGCGGATGGCCGTGCTGTTCAGGCTCCTCGGCCCCGAGGTGCCGGCATGATCATCGCAGGTGGTTCGGTCCTCACCTCCGCCGGCATCGTGACGGCCGACGTCCGCATCGAGGGCTCGCTGATCGTCGATGTCGCTCCATCATTAGAGGGAGCTGACCGGTTCGATGCGACTGGCTGTTGGGTCGGGCCCGGATTCGTCGATCTCCACACTCACCTCCGAGAACCCGGTCAGGAGTGGAAGGAAGACCTGAACTCGGGTCGCGATGCAGCGGCGGCCGGCGGTTTCACCACCGTGGTCGCGATGCCGAACACCGAGCCCGCGACCGACTCCGGACACGTCGCCGCCCACGTCCGCCGCACCGACGGAGTCGAGGTGGTTCCGGCCGGATGCCTGACGCTGCGCCGGGAAGGCACCCGGCTGGCTCATCTCGACGATCTGTGGGCCGCGGGAGTCCGGTTGTTCACCGACGACGGGGACACGGTCGCCGACGCAGGCCTGTTGCGGCGGGCCATGGAGTATCTCGCCCAACTCGGTGGCGTCGTCGCCCAACACGCCGAGGACCCTGGCCTGGCGCGTGGGGGCCACATGCACGAGGGCGCGGTGTCGTCGCGTCTGGGGATCACGGGGCTCCCCTCCGTGGCAGAGGAGGTGATCGTGGCCCGCGACCTGCGGTTGGTGGAGGTCACCGGCTGCCGGTATCACGTCCAGCATGTGTCAACTGCCGGAACGGTCGAGCTGGTGCGGGCGGCGAAGGCGTCAGGCCTTCCCGTGACCGCGGAGGCGACGCCGCATCACCTCGTGTTCGACCACCGCGCGGTCGAGTCGATGGACCCGGTCTTCAAGATGTATCCGCCGTTGCGCACGCCCGACGATGTCGCAGCGCTGGGTGAAGCAGTCGTGGACGGGGTGGTCGACTGCATCGCCACCGATCATGCCCCGCATTCGGCGCACGAGAAGGACGTGCCGTTCGAGGAAGCCCCGCGCGGGGTGATCGGCCTGGAAACGGCGGCCGCCGTCGTGAACGAGGCGCTGGACCTCGGCCAGGAAGCCTTCTTCGATCGGCTGGGCCATGCACCGCGGACAATTCTCGGACGGCAACCCCATCGCATCGACACGGGAGCTCCGGCCGACCTCGTGGTCTTCGATCCGTCCGCCACGTGGACGGCCTCGGTGTTTCGGTCCCGCTCGGAGAACTCTCCGTGGCGGGGCGCGAACATGGTTGGGAGAGTTCGGCTGACGGTCGCCGGTGGCCGGACCGTGTACACGGAGGAGAGTTGATGAGCGAGACGGGACTCTTGGTCACCGCCGACGGGGCCGTCTTCCGCGGACGGTCGGTGGGCGCCGACGGGGTGAGCACGGGCGAGGCCGTGTTCAACACCTCCATGACCGGCTACCAGGAGATCATCACCGACCCTTCCTACGCCGGTCAGGTCGTGGTCATGACGGCACCTCACATCGGCAACTACGGCGCGGCCGAGTTCGATGCGCAGTCCAGCGGACCGGCAGCGTCCGGTTTCATCATGCGGTCGCTCAGTCGACGCCATTCCAATTGGCGCGCCGAGGGCTCCTTTGCCTCCTATTTGACGAAACACGGAATCGTGGCGCTCTCCGACATCGACACCCGTCGTCTCACCCGCCACATCCGCGATCACGGTGCCCAGCCGGTGGCGCTCGGGTCCGGCGTCGACGAACGGGAGTTGGCCGAGCGGGCGGCGGCGGCCCCCCTCATGACAGGTCAGGACCTGGCGTCGACGGTGACGACGAAGACCGTGTACCACGTCCCGTCCGAAGGCGAGCGGCGCGGACTGGTCGTGGCCGTCGACCTCGGAATGAAGCGTGACATCGTGAGGCACCTCGTCGGTCGTGGGCTCGACGTGACGGTGGTTCCCGCTCACACAAGTGCCGCCGAGATCCTGGACTACGCCCCGACCGGGGTCTTCTTGTCGAACGGTCCGGGAGATCCCGAACCGCTCGAACGGACCACCGCCACCGTGCGGGACCTCCTCGGTGAGGTTCCGGTGTTTGGCATCTGCCTCGGACATCAGGTCCTCGGACTGGCGTTGGGCGCTCGGACCTACAAGATGGCGTTCGGGCATCACGGCGGTAATCACCCGGTGCGCCGGTTGGCAGACGGCAAGGTCGAGATCACCGCGCAGAACCACGGGTTTGCGGTCGACCTGTGGTCTCTGACCGACCGAACGGCGCCGGAGCGGAGCGGACTGGCGTCGCCTGATCTGCTGCCGGACAGGGTGGAGACAGAGGTCGGTGCGGCGATTCCGACCCACCAGAACCTCAACGACGGCACTCTCGAAGGCATCCGCTGTCTCGACGTCGGGGCGTTCGGGGTGCAGTACCACCCGGAGGCCGCGCCAGGACCACGCGATGCCGCCTACCTCTTCGACGACTTCGTCGAGCTGATGGGATTGGAGAGGTAGATGCCCGCACGTAGAGACATCTCTTCGATCCTGCTGATCGGCTCAGGACCGATCGTCATCGGTCAGGCATGCGAGTTCGACTACTCGGGGACCCAGGCGGCCAAGGTGCTTCGGGCCAACGGCTATCGGGTGATCCTGGTCAACTCCAACCCGGCCACGATCATGACCGATCCCGAGTTCGCCGA